>NZ_JAMYOM010000029.1:0-81036 GCF_040319805.1 Mesorhizobium sp. M0848
TCCTGGTCATCCTCAATGCAAAAGCACGCGATGCGCGCAACGAGTTCGTAATTGCAACTTGACACCCCAGATAGTCGCTCTCCCCGATCGACGGGGAGAGGAAAAGCGCGCGTTCACCGGCTTCATTCCTCTGCCTTCAGCGGGGAGACGGTGGCCGCGAAGCGCGCCGGATGAGGGCCTGCGCCCTATCAGCAACCCTGTCGCTCCACCCGTGCGCTAGCCCTCATTACCCGCCCATGCTAATCGCCATGGAGCATGACCGAGCCCGGCGACACGCTTCTGGATCGACTTGGCCGCTGGCTTGCCGGCCGGCTGCAGGAAGAATCGTCCGGCTACGAGCCCTACACCCCGTCCGATGCCGAAACGCTGCGCCGCACGCTTGAGCCCGGCGACATCCTGCTGATCGAGGGCAACCAGAAGATCTCGGCGGCGATCAAATACCTGACCCAGTCGACCTGGTCGCATGCGGCCTTCCATGTCGGCGACGCCTTGCCAGAGCCGCAAGACGGCTCGGAGCGGCCGCGGCTGATCGAGGTCACGATCGGCGAAGGCTGCGTCGCCGTGCCATTGTCGCGCTACCGCACCTACAACACCCGCATCTGCCGGGCGAGCGGGCTGGCGCCGGAGGATCGCGACAAGGTCGTCGCGTTCATGATCGGCAGGCTCGGCCTGAAATACGACCTCAAGAACATTTTCGACATGCTGCGTTTTTTCTTCCCGACACCGCCGGTGCCGGTGCGCTGGCGGCGCCGCATGCTGGCCTTCGGCTCCGGCGACCCGACACGGGCGATCTGCTCTACGCTGATCGCCGAGGCCTATGGCCAGATCCGCTATCCGATCCTGCCCGAGATCACCCGTGCGCCCGGCCGCGCCTCGGCGCAGTCGAATTACTCGCGCAAGGAGATCCTGCACATCCGCCACCACTCGCTCTACACGCCGCGCGATTTCGACCTGTCGCCCTATTTCCGCATCGTCAAGCCGACGCTGGAATATGGTTTCGACTACCGGGCGGTGACCTGGGATGACAAGGTTGCCGATCCCGGGGCGAAGGCCGCCGAATAAACGCGATCAAATGAGTCCAGCCGCGTGCACGGGAGCGCCGGCCGGCGGCGCTTTGGCGTCAGTGCTTGCAAGCCGCAGCGCGCACGTCCGAGGGAGTAGCGTCATAACGGCGACGGAACGCCCGGTTGAAATAGGAAAGGTCGTTGAAGCCGGCCTCGTAGGCGATCGCGGTGATGCTGCGTCCGGCATGGCGTGGATCGCCGAGCATGCGATGGGCGCGCGCCAGCCGCTGGTTCATCATGAAATCAATCAAGGATGTGCCATCGCTCTCGAACAGCTTGCGGACGTAGCGGGCCGACAGTCCGTGGCGGGCGGCGACGTCCTGCGCCGACAGGTCGACATGGCCACCATGCGCGACGATATCGGCCTTGATGGCGCGCAAGCGGGCAACGCTGACGCCACGGCCGCGTGCGATCTGGGCCGCATCCCTGGTCGCGCCCATGGCGAGTGCGGCAAGGTCGAAGACATGCGTCGCCGCAAGGTGGCAGGCCTCCGCGGTCAACTCGTCTCCGACCTCCTGGATCGAGCTGATATAGTCGAGCAACAGCCGCATCGCCCCGCTCTGGGTCGGCAAGGGCCGCATAAGGACCGCGGCCGGATCGCCGATCAGAGGCGAAAGCTGCTTGCGCGAAAAACTGAGATTGACGAAGCGGAACCCGCCGGCGCCGATCAGGTTGAGGCCAACCTCTTCACCGCTCATCATGAGCGCCTGGCCGTTGCCGACCGCCTCCTCGCGGCCGCGATGCTTCATCACACTGCCCCCGTCGAGGGCCGCCAGAAGAACGAAGTCGTCGTTGTCGATCAGCGACGACGTATGATGCACCCGGAATTCCGATGAGCTGCCGGTGGCGATGCCGAGGCCCGGCAACGCGCGCACCCGCATGTCGATCTGCGCCGGCGCCAGCGGATCGAGGTCCACCCTCAGAACGGTGCGGCCGTAAACCTCGCGCGTAATCTCGACGCGATCCCGCTCCGGAAACATCTCCGTCGCCAGCCTGAACGAAGCTGACGGCCCCATCGTCGCAGTCATCGACACCCCCATGCCCAAGAGCGCGGTCATATGCGCCGCGGCCTGCAAAACGTCAATCCCGGGCCGTTTTGGCCGCTTTCAGTGCCGTTCTGTCCAAGCTGACCCCCTTCGATGCCCCTAGTTTGCGGCGCGATTCCAAAACCGGAACCGCATTGGCGGCAATCCAAGGGGGCACGATGTTTCATTTGCAATTGTTCAAGACGCTGTCGGCACTGGCCGCGGCGGGCTTCAATCCGCGCGTCTATCTGCTGTCGATCGCCTTGGGCAACGCGGTGACCGATCATCGCGAGGCCAAGCTGCCGCCGCGCGCTGCCCGATGATGAGCAGCACCATGAAAAGGATCATTTTCCTGGCCCTGACCCTTGCCCTGGCGGGCTGCCAAACGGGCCAGGCCGACAACAACCCGGCATCGATCGCGAGCGCGGCCGGCAGCAAGAAGGCCCAGAACGAACCGACGACGGAAACGGCCTGCGCCGATGCCGCCAAGAAGGCGGCGAAGGCGCAGACCAATGCGGCTCTGCTCGGCGGTGTCCTGTCGATGGCGGGGGGTCTTGGCGGTCTGGCTGGCAATGGTGGGGTCATTGCCGGCCAGGCCGCCTCGATCGGCGGCTCGGTTCTGCAGTCCCAGGCGACGAGCAGTGCCCGGGCCGGCATTGCGGAGGATTGTTATGGCTGAGCGGCGTTTCGCAGCCATGCGCCGGCTGGCCGGCGCGCTCGCACTTGCCGGCATGATCTTCGACAGCCCGCAGGCCTTGGCGCTGACAGCGCGGGATGCGTCGGCGGTCGTCGGCCTGATCGAGGCCTTGCAACCCGAATTCGGTCAGTTCGCCTATGACGAGGAGATCGCCGCCGACTGGTACGAGCGCGATGCCGCGGACAAGGGCTTGATCGACACAGCCGGTTTCACCGCCGACAGCTGGAAGATCGCGCTTGGCGAGACCATGCGCGGGTTCCTGGCGACGATGCCGGTCGCAGAACTCGATGCCATTTTCGCCAAGCTCAGGAATGCCATATCCGGCATGAAGGAGCTGACCGACGCGCAGAAGACAGAGACCATCGACGCCATCAACGAAGAGGTCGAAGGGTTGATGGCTTTGCGGGCCGAGGGCGGCCCCTTCGCCGATGTCGTCAGGCCGCTGACGCCAAAAATCCGCAGCCTCATCCTCGGCCCGGCGATGGGGCGATAGGATGTTGGGCAACAGGAAACGGGTGGCGGGAAAAGCAACTCCGAGCGGGAGCCTCGAGGCCGAACATCGCGGCATTTTTCCAACCACGGCACGTGTCAGGCGGGGCAGCCCGATCGCGATGCTTATCTGCCTGCTGGCGTCCAGCTGCAGCCAGACGGCCGCCAGCCCGCCGATCACGCCAGAGCAGCATGCGCAATTGGCGGAGCTGGCGGCCGGCCCGGACTCGCCGGAGGGCCTTGGCGAGGCCCTGGCTGCAGTCGAGGCGACCAGGAAAATGCAGGACTGCAGGGCCAGCATGAACGAGACGGCCGGGCAGATGAAGATGATGGGCGCGGTCAATGGCGCGGTCGGCATCGCCGGCCGCATGGCAGGCCCAGGCGGCAAGACAGCGGCGAAAATGGTGGCCATCGGCACCGCCAGGGCCGTGCGCGGCAAGCTCAGCCGCCAGATGCAATCATGCTGAGACGATTGGCCGATCAGGCCGGCAGCGGCCGCCGTGTCTTGGCGGCCGGGTCGGTTGCTCTCGCACCGGCATCTCGCGCGTGCGGCCCGATCGGCATGATCGCCGGGAATGGCGTCGCGCCAAAGGCAAACGTCCATTTGTAGCCGACCAGCCCGTCTTCCGGCGTCGTGTGCTGGTCGTGATGGGCCAGCAGTTTGGCGCGATCGGCGAGGTCCTGCGCCTCGCGTCGCACCATCTCCGCCGTCTCCGGCCGCATCCGCCTGCTAAAGCTGACGAAGGTCGCTTCCTTGTCGATATGGGTGATCGCCCAGCCGATGAAGTTCTTGTTGGTCATCTCGAACAGCGGCCGCAGCGGCCCTTCGAAATTCCACTGGATCGGCGTCTCGACAAGCAATCTCGCCGTGAGCCCGCGGCCGAGCGCGATCAGGCCGAGCTCCTCGAGATCGCGCAGATAGAGGAACATCGAGGCTTCGCTCAGGCCTTGCGAGCGCATGATGCCCTCGGGCGTGAATTTTTCCGACAGCATGACGAAAATGAACAGCAGTGCCGGCCGGCCGGCGAGCCTGCGTTCGATCTCCGGCGCGATGTGGTTGACCGGCCCTGGCCCCCGGTTCATCGAGCCGAGCACGTTCTCCAGCTCGACACCGGCGGCAGCGCAGATCTCCACCAGCCGGTCGAGCTTGCAGTTGCGCTCGTGGAAGATGCGCTTCACCGTCGGCTCGGAAACCCCCATGCGTTCGGCAAGCTCGCGATAGGTGACGCCCTTCGCCTTCAGCGTCCGCTTCAACGCGTCGAAGATAAGGCCGTTCATGGAATGCACCTCTTGCCGTGGGTTTCGTATCGACTTTCGATACTAGCGGTTATCGGCCTTTCCGGAAAGTATCGAAAATCATAGCTCTCCGCCGTCATCACAGGAGAGCAGCCATGAACACCCTCGTCACATCAGCCTTTCTCGCCGTCATCGGCATCGCAGCCGCGCCTGCCGCCGAGGCTGGAGAACTCTGGCGCGCCACCGGCCTCGAACAACCGGAATCGGCACTGTTCGACGCAGCCAACAATCGCCTTATCGTTTCCAATATCGTCGGCAATCCCGGCGACGCCGACGGCAACGGCTATCTCAGCGTGCTGTCCGTGGACGGCAGGACGGTCACCCGGCACTGGACCGACGGCATGGACGCGCCCAAGGGTATGGCGATAGCGGGCGGCAAGCTCTATGTCGCCGACATCACCAAGGTTCGCGTCGTCGACCTCGCCAGCGGCAAGCTCGTCGCCAGCATCACGGTGCCGAACGCTGTTTTCCTGAACGACATGACATCGGACCAATCAGGCAACGTCTATGTCACGGACATGCTGGCCGACACGATCTATCGCATCGACGGCGAACAACCAGAACTGTTCGCTAGGGATGCGATGCTGGCTTCGCCCAACGGCGTCTTCGCCGATGGCGACAGGCTGATCGTCGCCTCCTGGGGCAAGGACATCAAGTCCGACTTCAGCACGGCGGAGCCGGGTGGGCTGCTGTCGGTCGACATCGCCAGCAAGGTGGTTTCGCCCTTGCCGGGCGCGCAGAAATTCGCCGATCTCGATGGCGTCATCGCCATCGGCGACACCATCTACGCCACCGCCTACATGACCGGCACGCTCTACCGCTATCAAGCCGGCGGCGCGCCGGAAGCGTTGGCGCACTTCAAACCGGGCAGCGCCGACATCGGTACCGACGGCAAGTCGATCCTCTATGTGCCGTTGATGAACGAAGGCGAAGTGGCTGCGCTGAAGCTCGACTGAGAGCCATGATCGGTGCCTCAGGGGCCGATCTCCGAGACGTTCGCCAACAGCCGATGGACTGTCGTTCATCGGCGAGGATCGCCAACTCGAACTCTTATTGTGGCTAGTAAACGACGTCGCCCGGATCGGCCCGCCAAGCGCCAATAGCGGACATTGCCGAGCAGATATTTTGATGTCGCCTTTGGGCCGGTAGCAGTCCGTCAGCTTCTAGTGGAGAGGCATCGAAAGCGGACATCGGGTTGCGGGCGTACCCACGGCTCAATTGGGGCCGGCAGCAGACTGGCTGGTATTGTCGGGCAGCCGACGGTGGCGACGACGTAGGGAGGCCGGTGCGGGAGAGGGGAATCTGTGTTCTCAAACCAGCATCGACTGCTGGGCGGAGATACCCGCCGTCGCGCCTTGCGATATTGCCGTGGTGACCGAGGCCATGGCCGGGTTCGCAAGATCGCCGGCAGCATAGATGCCGGCTGTGCTGGTTTCGCGGCGCTCATCGACCTTGATGGCGATGCCGAGGGGCGTATTGACCGTGGCGAGGCCCACTAATTCATGCAGGCTTGCGGACGGCTTGTTGCGCGGATGCGCGAACAGGATGTCGACCGCGGCATTGCGGCCGCTCTCGAGATTAACGGTGGTGATATGGCCCCGGTGATGGGCGATTTCGGCGATCCGGCCATCAACGACAGGTATGTTGCGGCGCGCCAGATCGGCCCGAACATCGGGTGAAATGTCGTGACCATCGGCGAAGACCGTCAATGTTTCGGTCCAGTCGTGGTACAGCCTGACATAATTGTGCGACGGCGGGCCGGACCAGACGACGCCCCAATGCTGGTCGGCGACTTCAAAGCCATCGCAATAGGGGCAGGGCACAATGGATGTGCCCCAGCTTTCGGCAAAGCCCGGAACATCCGGCATCTGGTCGGCGACGCCATAACTCAGGATCAGGCGGCGCGCCCCAAGGCGTTCGCCATCGCCAGTGAGGACCGAGAAATCGTCGATGGTGCCGGAGATGCTGTCGGCCCGGCCATTGACCAGCCTGATCGTGGGATAACGCGCCAGTTGCTTCCGCGCTTCGGCCAGGATGTCCAGCGGTGGCTTGTGATCGTGGCCGAGCAGACCATGCGAGTGGCCGGCGAAGCGGTTGCGCGGCAGGCCGGTATCGAGAACGGTGACCTTGCGGCGGGCACGTCCGAGCTGCAGGGCGGCGGCGAGACCGGCAAAGCTGCCGCCGATGATGATGACGTCATCCATGGTGATGGGCTCCGTGTGTGGATGAGGGATGGCTTGGCCTGGCTTGCACATTTTTGACACTGCGTGGTATCGTAATTCAAGAATTATGATACTGTCAAGGACTGGAATTGTCGTGACCGAAAACAGCCAGGGCCGGCGCGGCCGGCCCGCCAATGAGGCGCTTGGCCAAACGATAGTCGACGCCGCGTGCGAACTCTTTGAGGAATTGGGTTTTCATGCGACGACATTGGACAAGGTCGCCCAGAGAGCGAAGATATCCAAGCTCAGCATCTATCGGCACTTCGAGAACAAGGAGGCGCTGTTCAGCGCGGCCATCGCGGCCCGCTGCCATCAGTTTGCACCACAGGCCCTTTTTGAAGGCGTCGACGGTTCGGCCGAAGATCAGCTCATGGTGGTGGGATCATCCCTGCTTCGCACGCTGTTGAACCCGGACGTCCGCAGTGTCGAAGCCATGATCATGGCCGACAAGACGAATCAAAAGTCGTTAAGCAAGCTCCATTACGAAGCCGGCCCCGCCCATGTCATCGCCCAAATCGAGGCCCTGTTGCGTCAGTTGCACGCGAAGGCGGTTCTGAACGTGACCGATCCTCTCCGGTCCGCCCGCCTGTTTGCCGCGCTTATCAAAGGATCCGATCTCCTGATTATCGCACGCTTCGATGAGGCGAGAGCAGAGGACGACAACGAAATCGAATCCTATTGCCGGTCGGCCGTCGCCATGTTCATCGCCGCGCACGGTGGCACGACCACCCGGGCGGATAGCCCAGGAGTACTTGCATGATATTTGGGGCTCGCATTGACATCAACGCGACTATTATCGTTGGGCAGCGGGCTGACCGGCGGCGTAACCTGCTACCACCCCATTCGAGGCCTTAGTGCTGGCTTAGCAGACCGTCAGCTTTCGGGAAGCTGCAACGATAGTCTGAATGGCGGAAACGAGGGCGCAAAGCGGCCGTTCACGTCGCGCCGTGCGTGAGTCAACCCAGGGCCAAAACGTTTGCGTTCAACCGGCGGACACCTGTGTGGCCCGCCGACCGGCAAATCCCGATTTCTACTCTGCCTCCAGCTTCCCTTTCAGCTGCGCCCGCGCATCCTTGATCGAGGCGGCATAGGTCACCAGCGGGCGCTTGACGCCGTGGTTGATCAGCATACGCCGGATCTGCGGCGCGGCACCTGATATGATGAAGCGGACGCCGGCGCGTTTCGCCTTGTGGGCGGCGCCCTCGATGACGTTGGCCGCCGTCGAATCGAAGAACGGTACGGCCGAGCAATCGAGGATGAAGTTTTTGCGCTGGTCGGCGATGCGGTCGAGCACGGTGCCGACGGTCGACGCGGCGCCGAAGAAGAAAGCGCCGGAGATGCGGTAGACCACGGTGTCGGCGTCGGTCGCCTCGCTGGCATCGTAGGCGTTGGTGCTGTCGGCGACATCCTCCTGCACCAGCGGCTGATCGGCCTCGACCGCAATCGATTTGGCCATGCGGTCGATGAACAGGATCGACCCCAGCACGAAGCCGACGACGATGCCTTCAGTGAGATCGCGGAAGATGACGAGCAGGAAGGTCGCCATCAGCACCAGCGCGTCGCCGCGTGAGGCACGCAGCAAGGTGGCGAAGGCCTGTTTCTCGAACATGTTCCAGCACACGACCGCCAGCACGCCGGCAAGGGCGGCGAGCGGGATGTAGCTGGCGAGCGGCGCCGCCACCAGCATCAAAGCGAGCAGGATGGCTGAGTGGACGATGCCCGAAACCGGTCCGTGGGCGCCGGCCCGCACATTGGTCGCCGTGCGGGCGATGGTGCCTGTGGCGCAGATGCCGCCGAACAGGGCGGACGCGATGTTGGCGAAGCCTTGCGCCACCAGTTCGCAGTTGGAACGATGCCGTCGGCCCGTCATTCCATCGGCGACCACCGCCGACAGCAGCGATTCGATGGCGCCCAGCAAGGCGAAGGCGATGGCATCCGGCAGCACGTCAATCATCCTGTCCAGGCTGACCGGTGGCAGAGCGGGCATTTGCAGGCTGCGCTGGATGCCGCCAAAGCGGGTGCCGATCGTCTCGGCGGGCAGCGAGAGAAGCGCCACGACCAGCGATGCCAGCCCGATGGCGATGAGCATTGCGGGCGATGTCGGCCGCCAGCGTTTCAGGCCGGCGATGGTGACGATGGTCAACACCGCCACCAAGGTCGCCGCCGGGTTGATGGTGCCGGCCGCCTCGGCGACCGCGATCAGCTTCGGCACCAGCGGTCCCGGCTCCTTGCCGGCAAGCTTCAGCCCGAACAGTTCGACGATCTGTCCTGAAAAGATGATGACGGCGATGCCGGCGGTGAAGCCGACCGTCACCGGATAGGGAATGAATTTGATGTAGGTGCCGAGACGAAGATAGCCGATGGCGAGCAGGAAGACCCCTGCCATCATCGTTGCCAAAAGCAGCCCATCGATGCCGACGCGGGCAACCGTCGCTGCCACCAGCACAATGAAGGCGCCGGCCGGACCGCCGATCTGGAAGCGGCTGCCGCCGAGCGCAGAAATGATGAAGCCGCCGACGATCGAGGTGTAGAGGCCGCGCTCGGGAGCGACCCCCGAAGCGATCGCGATCGCCATCGACAAGGGCAGCGCGACGATGGCGACCGTCAGCCCGGCAATGGCGTCCGCCTTGAAGTCGGCGAACGTGTAGCCCTCGCGCCAGACCGTCACCAGCTTCGGTGTGAACAATTCGGAAAATGTCGGCTTTATCGACCTGTGGGCCGGTTCATGCACTGCCCGCTGCGTCTGATCCATGGACTGCCTTTCGCACCCTGAAAGGCGGCGGGATCGTCGGCAGGGCTGTCGGCGGTCGCCGTCGCGACTTTATGCCGGCTCAGCCTTGGGACCCCGCGGCACGGCAGGCTTGAGGCGCACGCCCCGGCCGCCGCGCTCGCTGGTCTGGTTCTCGCCGATCAGCTCCACCCCGGCCTCGTCGAGAGCCTGGATGACCTTCATCAGCGTGTCGACCACGCCCCTGACCACGCCATCGCTCGCCTCCATGCGCTGGATGGTCGGAAGCGAAACGCCGGCGCGCTCGGCGAGCGTCTTCTGATCGATGCCGGCCAGCGCCCTTGCGGCACGCATCTGCGCGGCAGTGATCATCGGCCGGAATCCCCGTCTGAGTCTGCAGAAATGAGGTATAATACCATCATTGTGATGTTTCAAGCATTAGTATGAACGTCTGGACGTAAGGCGCGGCGCATTGACTGACCATTTTTTCAGATACTTTCCCGGGCTGATCAACCGGCTGATCTAGTCTCCAGTCTCGCCGTCCGGGTGCTGCCCACGCCATCGCTGCCACGCCCGGGCAGCGAGCCAGCAAAGCATCGCCCAGACGAAGCCCGCGCACCAGCCGGCAAGCACGTCCGATGGCCAGTGGACGCCAAGATAGATGCGGCTGATGCCAACCAGCAGCGTCGTCAGCACCGCCAGCGACAGCACATAGATCTTCGTCGTTCGACCGGGCAGGAAGCGTGCCGCCAGCGCGCCGAGCGTCAGATAGGTCACCGCCGACAGCATGGCGTGGCCGCTCGGAAAAGACAGCGTCGTTTCGTTGACGAGATGCGAGACGAGTTCGGGGCGCGGCCGGTCGATGCCGGCTTTCAGCAGGCTCGACAGCACCTGACCGCCGGCCACCGCCACGAAGATGAAAAGGGCGGTCGCCGGCCTGCGGATAAGCAGGAGATACACGATGACCGCCGTCACGATCAGCACCAGCACGCTGCCGCTGCCGAGGCTGGTGATGTCGCGCATCGCCCCTTGCAGCCACAGCGGGCCGACCGGGCTGTCGGGGCGGCCCGCCTGGCGGAAGGCGAGCAGGATTTCGGTATCGAAGGCGTGCGGCGTGGTGGCGCGCGCCATCTCCATCAGCTCCTCGAATCCCCACAGGCCGGCGGCGATGACCAGGCCGGCCAGCAGCACCGGGAATTCAACCCGGTTGAGCAAAGCGTTCGCGGCGTTCTTCATCGGCAATTCGCCCGTTACAGCCGGCCTTGCAGATAGGGTCCGAGCGTGATCAGCGCCACCGCTGCGATCGCCAGCATGATCCCGGTCGCCTGCAGCGCATTGACGCGCTCGCCGAAGAAGACCAGTGCCACGACGTTCACCGAGACCAGCTGGATGACGGCGGAAAGGCTGAACGACACCGACATGCCGAATTCGCGGATCAGCCGCAGCATGATCAGATTGCCCAGCGAATAGAGTGCCAGCGTCAGCGCGATCTTGCCAAGGCTCGGCGCCAGGCCCCATTGCTTGGCGGCTGTCGCCGCCAGCAGGAAAATGACCGTCGAAAAGCCGAGCTGCAGCAATCCTGAAAAACTCAACGCTCCGTCCCCTCTCGAAGCGGCTCCCGCCGCGTGTGTCGCGGACGTTGTTTCCCAAGCGCGCCGGGACGTCAAGCGACCTTGACCAAACGAAGCTCTTGGCAATGGCAAGCCGGAAGCTCAAAGTACTACCATCGCCCAATCTGTCGGTTCGAAGGGCGGTCAGGGGCTCATGATTCGCAGTTTTCAAAACCTGGTGCGGCGCTGGAGCGAGCTTTCCCTTGCCCTGCAATTCGTCATTGCCGGCGGCTTTGGCCTGCTGGCTGTCATGTTGGTGGTGGGCACCTGGGTGACGGCGCAGATCCGGGACGGCGTCATCCGCAATTCGGCCGCCACGACGGCGCTCTATGTCGACAGCGTGATTGCGCCGCTGCTTCCCGACTTGCGCAAGGAGCAGGAGCTCAGCGAGTCCGTCAAGCAGGCGCTGGACGAGACGCTTGGCCAGGGCGCGCTTGGCAAGCGCCTCGAATCGTTCGTGCTCTGGCGCCGCGACGGGACGGTTCTCTACGCCAAGGAGACGGCCCTGATCGGCCGCCGCTTCGGTCCGAGCGACAATCTGCGTTCCGCCTTCGAAGGCAACGTCGTCGCTGAATTCAATACATTCGATGATGATGAACGCGAGGAGAAGGCTACCCGCTTGCCCTTGCTGGAGATCTACAATCCCGTGCGCGAGCCCTGGTCGGGCGAGGTGGTGGCGGTCACCGAGTTCTATGAGATCGCCGACGATTTCCAGGCCACCCTGGCGTCCGCTCTGTGGTCGAGCTGGCTGATCGTGGCCGGCGCGACCCTGGCGGCATTCCTGCTCCTGTCGGGCATCGTCCTGCGCGGCAGCCGCACCATCGACGACCAGCGTGGGGCGCTACGCCGCCAGGTGTCGGAGCTGCAGGATTTGGTGGCGCAAAACAGTGCCTTGCGACTGCGCGTGCAACGGGCCTCTCGCCGCGCCACCGCGCTCAACGAAAGATATCTGCGCCGCATCGGCGCCGACCTCCATGACGGCCCGGCCCAACTCGTGGCCCTGGCGGCGCTGCGCATGGACAGCCCGATATTTTCCAGCGATGGCCATTCGGGCGTAAGCCGTTCGACCGAGGTCGCGATGATCCGCAAGACACTGGAGGATGCGATGCGCGAAATACGCGGCATCTGCACCGGCCTTGTCCTTCCGCAGATCGAGACGGCTGCCGCAAACGACATTCTGCGGCTGGCCGTCAAGGAACACGAGCAGAGGACGGGAACGTCGGTGACGCTGACGCTGGCCGGACAGTTGCCGGAACCCGGCGCTTCCGAGAAGATCAGCATCTATCGTTTCGTTCAGGAAGGGCTGAACAACGCCTATCGCCACGGGCTAGGCAAGGATCAGGCGGTGAGCGCCGGGATGAAAGGTGGCAGGCTTTTTGTCGAAGTGTCGGACGGCGGGCCGGGTTTCGATCCGGCGGCACGGGTCGAGGGTCTCGGCCTCGCCGGCCTCAGGGAGCGGGTCGAAAGCATTGGCGGACAGTTCGAAACCTTGACCGGGCCGCAAGGTACGCGTTTGGTGATCCGTCTGTCGGTCGAGGAGCAAGCATGACTGGTACCATCCGCATCGCCATTGTCGACGATCATCCCCTCTTTCGCGAAGGTGTGACGCGCAGCCTGTCGGAGATCGGGGGCTTCGAGATGGTTGGCGAGGGCGCCACGGCGCAGGATGCCGAACGCCTCGCCACGACGGTGCGGCCCGACATCTTGCTGCTCGATATCTCCATGCCGGGCGGCGGGCTGACCGCGGTCGCAAGCATCCTCGCCAGCCATCCCGCCCAGAAGATCGTCATGCTGACCGTTTCGGAGGCCAATGCCGATGTGACAAAGGCGCTGAACGCAGGGGTGAATGGCTATGTCCTCAAAGGCGTCGGGTCGCGCGGGCTCGCCGACATCCTGCGCAATGTTGCAGCCGGCGAAAGCTATCTGTCGCCGACGCTGTCGGCCCGGCTGCTTTCGGATCTCCAGTCCCAGCAGCCGACCGACGGCATTGCGGAACGGCTGCGGCAGCTCACCGATCGGCAGACGGAAATCCTGCGGCTGGTGGCGGAGGGGCTGAGCAACAAGGAAGTCGCCTTGCGGCTTGAGCTGCAGGAGAAGACCGTCAAGCATCACATGACCGGGGTGCTGTCGAAGCTCAATGTGCGAAACCGCACCGAAGCGGCCTTGATGATGCGTGAGTTGCGCGACCGCGACAGGCCTTCTTAGAGCATTTCACCGTTTCACGGAAACGGCGAGCTGCTCTAATTCTTTGTTTTGACGCGATTCTAGACGGAAAACCGCTTCACACTTTTCCTAGAATTGCTCCAGGCCAGGTACGGAGAAATGCGCAGCGGTTTCCCGTCCCGGATTGCGCAAAAGCACGTCGCGCCTCGGGACTGCAGCCATTGCGGTGCCGAAAACCGGGACGCTGGCCAAAAACGAGGTCACCTCCGCCGGGGGGCGGCGGAGGTGACGTGCAAAGCTGACCGTTGCCTGTTGGCCAGCTTCACAAGGCCTTGAGACGATTGGCATCGGCCGGGGTAGCCTGGCGGTCGATGATCGTGCGACCGAGCGCGTCCTTCATGCTGAAACGACCGTTCTCGAGCTTTTCCGTTATGCCGTCGGGGTGCCGGACCGTGATCTTGTTGCCGGTCACGTCGACCTTGTCACCGGTCTTTGCATTGACATGGCTCCCGCTCTTACCCTGATTGGATCCTGATTTGCCGCTGTTGCCGCTGTTGCCATTCCCATTGCCGTTGCCGCTATTGCCGCCGCCGGAATTGCCGCCGTTGCCGCCCCCACTGTTGCCTCCGCCCCCACCACCACCGTTGCCGCCGCCACCTTTGCCGGCGTATGCGCTGGCGGTCTGGATGCCGGAAACGGAGCCGTCCAGGACAATTTGGTAGGGAGCAATCGTCAACGCCAGCGCCGCTGCCGATTTGAGCGCCAGCCGGCAACAACGGGTCGTGACCGATCTGTGCATTTTGATCTCCGACGACTGAGCCCGGCGCGCCCCACCCCAACGTTGCAGTGCAACAACATTGCCGAAAGACGCGGCGCCCGGAAGCGACCTCCGACCGTTGCGGTTGTCAACTAGGACCTTTGCAAGCGCAAGATTGGACTAAAGTCCCAAGCCTATGCTACATTAGCTTTGCATGAACGGCGCCGCGACCGCCATCGCTAAACGGGAGACTCGCTTTCCCGACGCCTGACGACGGCAGACGCCGAACATCAAGTCACCTCCGCCGGGGGCGGCGGAGGTGACTTGTCGAGCCGGCTTTGTCCGTTGATCCGTTGGCAACGACTGACGTCATGCGCCGTTGTAAGATGCGCGCGAAACATGCCGCCGAAGGTCTCCTTCCTCTCGAAAAGACGATTCCGGAGCAGCTCACGGCCTTCGGGAATGCTGAGCCAGCGCTGCGCGCAATGCCTGTCGCGTCTGAAAGGTCTCCCGATGTCACGAAAATGTGACCCGGCGATTATAAGGGGGTCAACAGGTACCCCACGCTCCAGCCACCCGACAGCCAGAGGCAAGCCACGATGACTGACCTTCGCTCCCCCGACACCCGATTCCGCACCAGCCTGCTCGAGGAAAACGACGGCCCGGCCATCAACGCCTCCGACAACCGCACCATGGGCGAGATCATCGCCGCGCGGTTCTCGCGCCGCGGCTTCCTCAAGGGCTCGCTGGCCGTCTCGGCCATCGCCGCCACCGTCAGCCCGCTGGCGCTGATCAGCGCCGACGAGGCCAGGGCAGCGGGAGGCTCGGCCTTCGCGTTCGACGAACTCGAGGCCGGCATCGACGACAAGCACCATGTCGCGTCGGGTTACGATGCCGATGTCCTGCTGCGCTGGGGCGATCCGTTGTTTGCCGATTCGCCCGACTTCGACCCGACGAAACAGTCGGCCGAGGCCCAGGCGAAACAGTTCGGCTACAACAATGACTATGTCGGCTACATCCCGATCGACGGCTCGGCCGAACATGGCCTGCTGGTGGTCAACCACGAATACACCAATCCGCATCTGATGTTCCCGGGCATCGTGAAGATCGTCGAAAAGGACGGCAAGAAGTCGGCCGAAGTCGCACCCCTCTCGAAGGAGCAGGTCGATGTCGAGATGGCCGCCCATGGCGGCACCATCGTCGAGATCCGCAAGGACGGTGGCAAATGGCAGGTGGTGCGCGACGGCAAGCTCAACCGCCGCATCACCTCCAACACCGAAATGACGCTGTCCGGCCCGGTTGCCGGCCATGACCGCGTCAAGACCAATGCCGATCCGTCCGGCACCAAGGTGTTCGGCACGTTCAACAATTGCGCCGGCGGCGTCACGCCCTGGGGCACCTATGTGATGGCCGAGGAGAACATCCATGGCTATTTTTCCGGCGAGCTGCCGGAAGGCCACAAGGAAGCCGCGAACTACAAGCGTCTCGGCATTCCCGAAGGCGCCTATGAATGGGCGGCGCATTACGAGCGTTTCGACCTCGCCAAGGAACCCAACGAAGCCAACCGCTTCGGCTGGATCGTCGAGGTCGATGTCAACGACCCGACCTCGACGCCGAGGAAGCGCACCGCCATGGGCCGCTTCAAGCATGAGGGCGCCGAATCGATCGTCGCCAAGGACGGCCGCGTCGTCTTCTATCTCGGTGACGACGAGCGCTTCGACTATGTCTACAAGTTCGTGACCAGGGCCGCGTTCAATCCGAACGATCGTGCCGCCAACAAGGACCTGCTCGACGATGGCACGCTGCATGTCGCCAAGTTCGCCGAAGACGGCACGGTCGAATGGCTGCCGATCGTCTTCGGCCAGGGGCCGCTGACGGCTGAAAACGGTTTTGCCAGCCAGGCCGACGTGCTGATCGAGACGCGCCGCGCCGCCGACCTGCTCGGCGCCACCAAGATGGACCGCCCGGAAGACGTCCAGCCCAATGGCGTCAACGGCAAGGTCTATGTCATGCTGACCAACAATTCGAAGCGCAAGGCCGACCAGGTCGACGCTGCCAACCCGCGCGCCGAAAACGCCTTCGGCCACATCATCGAAATCGCCGAGGACGGCGGCGATTTCACCGCCGCCAAGGGCAAGTGGGAAGTGCTGCTGAAATGCGGCGATCCGGCGGTCGCCGATGTCGGCGCCACCTTCTCGACAGCAACGACGGCCAATGGCTGGTTCGGCATGCCCGACAATTGCGCGGTCGATTCGGCCGGGCGTCTCTGGGTCGCGACCGACGGACAGGGGCCGAAAGCCACCGGCCGCACCGATGGCCTGTGGGCAGTGGACACCGAGGGGGCGGCGCGGGCGACCTCGAAACTGTTCTTCCGCGTGCCGATCGGCGCCGAGATGTGCGGTCCGCTGTTTGCGCCCGACGACCAGACCGCCTTCGTCGCCGTCCAGCATCCGGGCGACGGCGGAGAGGACTGGGAAGCGTTCGGGCGCCCCTCTTACTATGAGGACCTGTCGACGCGCTGGCCCGACTTCAAGCCCGACATGCCGGTGCGGCCGTCGGTGGTCGCCATCACCAGACAGGGCGGCGGCAAGATCGCGGTCTGATTGCCCACTCGCATGGGCAGCAGCGGAGCAGAATTTGCGCCGCTGCTGCGCCTTGAAGCCGCGGCATGTATCCCTTGGGCTGCGGAGCAGCTCCAGAGGTCTGCGCCGCGTCGCTTCGCTCCTTGGCTCCGCCCCAGGATGACGAGGCGACGGGGGAAGTCGGTCAAGCCTTGGGAAAGATTGGCAATTTAAACGTGGCGCTCTAGGTCTTTATCAGGAGATCGCCATGTCGAAGTCTGTCTATGACCGTGGCTTGCTCAAGCCAGCCGATATCGCCAAGCTGCAGCGCGTGTTCGACGAGGCCTGCCGGCGGCGCGAGGCACATCCCGATTCCGCCGACGCGCGGGAAATCGCGCTTAACCTGCTCGCCCTGCACAATGCCGGCATGGTGGAAGAAGACATGCTGATGGAAGCCGTCGGTTTCCGGCGGCTGGAACCGAAATCAGCGTGATGCGCTGGATTGGTGCGGGGCCGACCTTGCAATTCGTTTGGCGATCGCCTTGGCCAGGATGCCGGCATTGGCGAAGCAGCCGCGAATGCTTGGCCGCATGCCGGTGAACCACAGACCGGGCAATTTTGGATCGGCTTGGCCACCGTTGAAGAGCGGAACGCCCTTGGCGTCGAGCACGCCGAGCTTGCCGACCATGGGCTCCAGCCCGGTGCGGTAGCCTGTCGCGGCAATGACGATGTCGGGATAGATCAGGCTGCCATTGGCCAGGATCACGCCATCGCGGGTGAATTCCCGTATGCCCGGCACGACGGTGATCTTGCCGGCCTTGATGGCGCCGACGGCGCCGTCATCGGCGGCGATCGCGGTATAGTCCGAGGTCAGGCGGCTGGCGCCGCCCGCAGGCGCGGGCGGCAGGCCGAATTTGGTCAGGTCGCCGAAAACCAGCCGCTGCGTTGCCGCCATCACGGCATCGGCGATCCGCAAAGGCAGGCGCGCCATGAGCGGCGAAAGCCTATGCACGGCGATCTTGGCAATCCGCTTGGGCAGCAAAGCGGGGCCGCTGCGGGCCGACAGCCAGATGGCGGCCGTGTCTATGCCGGCCAGATGATTGAGCGCGTCGAAACCCGAATTGCCGGCGCCGACGACCAGCACTCTTTGGCCCGCATAGGCTTGCGCGTCACCGAAATCCGCCGAATGGATGATGCGCCCGACGAAATCCTTCATGCCTTTCCATTCGGGGGTGAATGGCTGCCTGTCGCGGCCGGTGGCGATGACGACATTGCGGGCGAAGCGCAGTCCGGCGCTGGTGCGCAATGCCCAGTGATCGCCCTTGAAGGTGATCTCTTCGACCGCGACGCCAAACTGCACCGGCAGCCGGTTCTCCTTCTGGAAATCGTTCATGTGGCGGATGACGACCATCCTTTGCGGAAAGGCGGGCGTGCCAGGGGGAAAGGCGAGACCAGGCAGCGAAGAAAGATCGCGATGGGTGTTGAGATGCAATTGCTGGTGGCGCCGGTGCCAGGGCTCGGCCAGCCGGCTTTCCTTTTCCAGGATCGCCGTCGGCACGCCGGCGTTCATCAAGGCATGCGCGGCGGCCAGCCCAGCAGCACCGGCGCCGACGACGATTGCCGGCTCGACCATGGCCGGCAGATCCGCAACCGATCTGATTGTCGTATCCGTCATTCACTCGAATCCCATTGGACGTCCCGCCGCAAGGCTCGCAGGACGCTGTAACCGTTTGATCGCGCGCAGGATCCCTGCAGCAAACCGCGGCCGAATTTCGAGCGATGCGATTTAGAGCCACACGCCGGGCCGCGGTTGCGCTCTATATGGCATATGCGCGATATCAACGGTAATCAGGTCGCGGCAATGTGATTGATTCGAGGCCTTGGGTGGCTGGCGGGTCTCGGTTATCCCCCACGCGCATGTCCGAAATCGAGTCCGATTTTCGAGTCATGCGCAGAATCAAAGTGTTACAGCACCTTGGCGCGTCCTGGACGGCCGGCGCTGTAGGCGGCACGCGGAATCTCGACCATGCCCTCCTTGCGGTTCCATTTCGACAAGATCCTTGAGGCTGCCGCGCCCGAGGTCGAGCGGCAGGCGCTGACCCATGTCGAACGCCTGGCACTGGTGCGCCGCTATGGCGACTTCTCGCTCGCCTATTCCACCGCCGTGCAAGGCAAGCTTTCCTATTTCGGCGACGCCGACGGCTACATCGCCTTCGGTACCAAGATGAAGCACCATTTCGCGCTCGGCGACCCGGTGGCGGCTCCGGCGCGTCGGGCCGATTACATCAAGCGCTTCGTCGAGACCGCCGGCAGCCCATGGTTCGTGCAGGTGGGCGAGGACACCGCACGCGTGCTGGCCGGCCTTGGCTACAAGGTCAATCGCCTCGGCATCGACACCCGCCTCGCCCTGCCCGAGCATGATTTTTCCGGGAAGCGCAACGAGACCGTGCGCTACTCCGAGCGCTGGCTGCTGAAGAAAGGCTTTTCGTTCGAAGAGGACAAGCGCACCATCTACCTCGACGAGATCGCCCGGCTTTCGGAAAACTGGCGCGGCGACCGCATCGTCAAGCGCTGGGAGATGGGCTTTCTCAACCGCCATTTCGCCGACCATCTCGGCACCGACATGCGCCGTTTCGTCCTGCACGGTCCCGATGGCGAACTGGTCGCTTTGCTCGACTTCGACCCGTTGTTTGCCGACGGCAAGGTCATCGGCTACACCACCGCCTTCAAGCGCAAGCATCTCGACGCTTCACCGCATGCCGAGGTCGGCCTGACCAAATTCGCCGTCGACCGTTTTCGCGAAGAGGGCATCTCGGTGGTCACGCTCGGCCTGTCGCCGCTCGTCGATGTGGGTCCGAGCGGATTTGCCGAAAGCGATTTCTGGCGCAATGCCTTCCAGCGCGCCTATTCTTCGCCCTGGGTCAACCGCCGCAGGTTCAACCTGCAGGGCCAGGCGGCCTTCAAGCGCCGCTTCCACGGTATGGAAGAGCCGGTCTACATCGCCTTCCGCAAGGGGACCTATGCCGAGATGCTGGGGCTGCTGCGGCTGGTCAAGGCGATCTAGGTCTGCTGATATTCAGGTGATGCCGGCCTGCAAATGGCGGCTTCCTGCGCTTCCGGTGCTCACGTACGAAAAGTACGCTCCGCTCCGGTTCTCGGAATCCACCATTTTCGTCTCGGCCTGACCTGAATCTCAACAGACCTGTACTTTCGCCGCTCAATTCCTCAGCCGATAACCGGTCCTGAAGATCCAGGCGACGATGCTTATGCAGACCAGCAGGAAGACGACCGTCATGCCGAGGCTGACGCCGACCGAAACGTCGGACTTGCCGTAGAAGCTCCAGCGGAAGCCGCTGATCAAATAGACGACCGGATTGAACAGCGTCACCGTGCGCCAGATCTCGGGCAGCATGTTGATCGAATAGAAGCTGCCGCCGAGGAAGGTCAGCGGCGTGATGATCAACAGCGGCACCAGCTGCAGCTGCTCGAAACTCTTCGCCCAGATGCCGATGATGAAGCCGAACAGGCTAAAGGTCACCGCCGTCAGCACCAGGAAGGCGAGCATCCAGAACGGATGCAGGATGGTCAGCGGTACGAACAGCGAGGCGGTGGCCAGGATGATCAGGCCGAGGATGATCGACTTGGTCGCGGCGCCGCCGACATAGGCGATGACGATCTCCAGATAGGAGACCGGCGCCGACAGAAGCTCGTAGATCGAGCCGACGAATTTCGGGAAATAGATGGCAAAGGAGGCGTTGGAGATCGACTGCGTCAACAGCGACAGCATGATCAGACCCGGCACGATGAAGGCACCGTAGCTGATGCCGTCGATCTCGGTGATGCGCGAGCCGATGGCCGAGCCGAAGACGACGAAATACAGCGACGTCGAGATGACCGGCGAGACGATGCTCTGCAGCACGGTGCGGAAAGCACGGGCCATTTCCATCCGGTAGATCGCCCATACTGCGCGAAGGTTCATGGCGGCGCGCAGGTTCATGGCTCCCTCCTCACCAGATTGACGAAGATCTCCTCGAGCGAAGAGTTTTGCGTGTCGATATCGCGGAACTGGATGCCGCCGGCCTCGAGATCGCGCATCAACGAGGCGACGCCGGGCCTCTCGGCCTGATTGTCATAGGTGTAGGTCAGCTGCCCGCCATCCGGCGACAATTCCAGCGCATAGCGCGAGAGCGCCTCGGGAACGGCCGTCAGCGGATTGCGCAGTTCCAGCACCAGCCGCTTGCGGCCGAGCTTGCGCATCAGTTCGGCCTTGTTCTCGACCAGGATGATCTCGCCGCGATTGATGACGCCGACGCGGTCGGCCATCGCCTCGGCTTCCTCGATATAGTGCGTGGTGAGGATGATGGTGACGCCGTCCTCGCGCAGCCGGCGCACCATCGCCCACATGTCCTGGCGCAGCTCGACGTCGACGCCGGCGGTCGGCTCGTCGAGGAATAGGATGCGCGGCTCATGCGACAGCGCCTTGGCGATCATCAGCCGGCGCTTCATGCCGCCCGACAAGGTGATCGCCTTGGCGTCCTTCTTGTCCCACAGCGACAGGTCGCGCAGCACCTTCTCGACAAAGCCGGGGTTGGCCGGCTTGCCGAACAGGCCACGGCTGTAATTGACCGTCGCCCAGACGCTCTCGAAGGCGTCGATGGTCAGTTCCTGCGGCACCAGCCCGATCAGACCGCGCGCGGCGCGATAATCCTTGTTGATGTCGTGGCCGTCGACGGTGACCGTG
Source organism: Mesorhizobium sp. M0848 (assembly GCF_040319805.1). NCBI lineage: Bacteria > Pseudomonadati > Pseudomonadota > Alphaproteobacteria > Hyphomicrobiales > Phyllobacteriaceae > Mesorhizobium > Mesorhizobium sp. M0848. The sequence goes on from NZ_JAMYOM010000029.1 coordinate 21,354, forward strand.
CCCGACGAACGGTTGACGATGCCGCAGACGATCGAGATCAGCGTCGTCTTGCCGGCGCCATTGGGTCCAAGCAGCGCGAAGATCTCGCCGCGCTGAATGTCGAGATTGACTTCCTTGAGCGCGGTGAAACCGGTTGCGTAGGTCTTGGAGACCCCGGAAATGGACAGGATGGAAGGCATGGATGAAAACGGCTGCTTGAAAGAGGTCCCCTGATATAGGACGAATGTCGGTGCTTGCAACCGCAAGTCAATGCCCTGCTGACAGTTCTCGACAATCGTGCCGGCCGGCCGTTGCAGGTGCGGCGCACAGGCCGGAGTTGCGCGGCACGCAACCGGCAAAATTGTCCTGTGGCGTTCAGCCTCGCGGCAGGACGCCGCTTTGACGTGAACTCGCTTCGGGCCTATCCTTCGCGAGTATTTGCAGCAGCCGGAGCCCATCATGGACCCGCTCATACTTTCGCGTATCCAGTTCGGCACGAATATTTCATTCCATATTCTATTTCCGACGATCACCATTGCGCTGGGTTGGGTGCTGCTGTTCTTCAAGCTGCGCTACAACGCGACCAACGATTCCGCTTGGATGCGCGCCTATTTCACCTGGGTGAAGGTTTTCGCGCTGTCCTTTGCCATGGGCGTGGTTTCGGGCGTCACCATGAGCTTCCAGTTCGGCACCAACTGGCCGGGCTACATGGAAAAGGTCGGCAACATCGCCGGGCCGCTGCTGGCCTACGAAATCCTCACCGCCTTCTTCCTCGAAGCGGCCTTCCTCGGCATCATGCTGTTCGGCTTCCGCCGCGTCTCCAACCGCATCCACACGCTGGCGACGGTGCTGGTCGCCGGCGGCACCACCGTCTCGGCATTCTGGATCATCGCGCTCAATTCCTGGATGCAGACGCCGGCCGGCTTCGAGATGCGCGACGGCGTGGCGCATGCGGTCGACTGGTGGGCAATCATCTTCAACCCGTCAATGCCTTACAGGCTGACCCACATGCTGCTGGCGTCGGGGCTGACGGTGTCGTTCCTGATCGCTGGCCTGTCGGCGCTGCGCTATCTCACCGGCGACCGCTCGGAATCGATGTGGAAGGCGCTGCGCACCGGCGTCTTCACGGCGGCGACCCTGATCCCGATCCAGATCTTCGCCGGCGACCAGCATGGGCTGAACACGCTGGAGCATCAGCCGCAGAAGATCGCCGCCATGGAGGCCAACTGGAACACCGGCCCCAACGTGCCGCTGGTGCTCTTCGCGCTGCCCGACGAGGCAGCCAGGGAGAACAAATTCGAGATCGCCATTCCCGATGGCGCCAGCCTGGTGCTGCGGCACTCGACCAGCGGCGTGGTGCCGGGGTTGAACGACTATCCCGGCAATCATCCGCCGGTCTTTCCGGTGTTCTGGGGTTTCCGCATCATGGTCGGCACGGGCATATTGATGCTGCTCGTCTCATGGTCGGCGGCCTTCTTCCTCAAGCGCCGGCACAGCCTGCCTAAGCCGCTGGCCATGCTGATGGTGCCGATGGCGCTGTCGGGCTGGCTGGCGACGCTGGCCGGCTGGTACACCACCGAAATCGGCCGCCAGCCCTGGCTGGTGACCGGCGTGCTGAAAACCGCCGACGCGGTCGGCCCGGTGGCCGGCAGCCATGTCGCGCTGACGCTCGCCATATACCTCGTTCTCTATGTGCTGTTGCTGATCGCCTATCTCGGCGTGCTGGTGCACCTGGCGCTGAAGGCGGCGAAGGACGGCGATTCATCGCCGCTGCCGGGCGTCATGAACGCCGCCATGTCGCAGCCGGCGGCTGGCGAGTAGGAGAAGAAAATGAGCTTCGACTGGCCAACCGCGCTCCCCTTGATCTTCGCCGGCCTGATGGGCCTCGCCATCCTGATCTACGTCATTCTCGACGGTTTCGATCTCGGCATCGGCATCCTGTTCGCCGCCGCTGAAGACGCCGAACAGGATACGATGATTGCCGCGATCGGCCCGTTCTGGGACGCCAACGAAACCTGGCTGGTGCTGGCCGTCGGCCTGCTGCTGGTCGCCTTCCCGCTGGCGCATGGCGTCATCCTGACGGCGCTCTACATTCCGGTCTTCGTGCTTTTGCTCGGGCTGATCCTGCGCGGCGTCGCCTTCGATTTCCGCGCCAAAGTGCCGACCGAGCGCAAGCACCGCTGGAACCGTATTTTCTTCCTCGGCTCCATCATCGCATCGCTGGCGCAGGGCTATATGCTGGGCGTCTATGTGCTGGGCCTCGATGTCGGCCTCGGCGGCGTGGCGTTCGGCGTGCTGGTGGCGTTCTGCCTTGCCGCGGCCTATGCGGCGATGGGCGCCGCCTGGGTGATCTACAAGACTGAAGGCGAGTTGCAGAGGAAGGCCGTGCGCTGGCTGCGCACCGCGCTGGTGCTAACCGCGCTCGGCATGGCGGCGGTGTCGCTGGCGACGCCCTTCGCCAGCCCGCGTATCTTCGACAAATGGTTCGTCTGGCCGGAAATGCTTTATCTGTCGCCGCTGCCGATCCTGTCGGCGCTTTTGTTCCTGTGGCTGTGGCGGCAGACCTTCCATCTGCCGAAGCCCGACGACCGCCATTCGTTGATGCCGTTCCTGACGCTGGCCGCCATCTTCGCGCTCGGCTTTGCCGGCCTCGCCTGGTCGTTCTACCCGTTCGTGGTGCCGGATCGCCTGACCATCTGGCAGGCGGCTTCCGCGCCGGAGAGCCTGGCCATCATTCTGGCCGGCACCGTGGTCGTGCTGCCGGTCATCATCTTCTATTCGTTCTATGCCTACCGGGTGTTCGGCGGCAAGGCGACGGATTTGACTTATGATTGACCTGCCAATGCAGGCGCGAGGCACCCCCCTCTTCGACTCAATTGCTCGCCGACAGCACCAGCACGGGCTTTTCGCTGTAGAGCGTCGGGAACAGTGCCTTCAAGTTCGCCACCTTGGGCAGGTCGTTGTAGACGATGTAGGGATAGGTCGGATTCAGCGTCAGGAAATCCTGATGGTAATTCTCGGCCGGATAGAAGGTCTTGCCGGTTTCCAGCGTGGTGACGATCGGCTCCGGGAACACCTTGGCCTGGTCGAGCTGGGCGATGTAGCTTTGCGCGATCTTCCTCTGTGCATCGGTTTCGGCGAAGATCGTCGAGCGGTATTGCGTGCCGGAGTCCGGACCCTGGAAATTCAGCTGGGTCGGGTTGTGGGCGACCGAAAAATACACCTGCAGCAGCTGGCCATAGGTGATTTTCGATGGATCGTAGGTGATCTCGACGGATTCGGCATGCCCGGTGCGGCCTGAGCCGACCGTCTCGTAGACGGCGGTGTGCTTGTCGCCGCCGGTGTAGCCGGAGACGGCCTTGGTGACGCCCTTGACGTGCTGGAAGACGCCCTGCACGCCCCAGAAGCAGCCGCCGGCGAAGATTGCCTTTTCAGTGCCGGTGGCCGCCTTCTCGTCGATTGCCGGCGGCGGGATCTTCACCGCGTCCTCGGCTGAAACCGCCGGCGTCAGCCAGAAGGCGGCGCCCGCTGCGGCAAGTGCCAGGGCGGCGAGCGCGCTGCGGAAGACGTTCGACGATTGTCTGGTGACTGGTTTTTGAATGTCGGTCATGGCTTGAGCTCCTGTGACGTCCATCATGTGGAGTCTATTGGATAAGATACGATCATGCGACGGGCGAGTTGCGGCCGAAGCCTCACTTTCACGTGCATCCGGCTTCGGACCCGCGGGACCGAAGCCGGAAACAGCACCACCTTTACTTGGCCGGAGCCATCGCATCCGTTGCCGGCTTCATGGCGTCGGTTCCCGGCTTCATGGAATTGGTGGCCATCGGGTCGGCCGGCTTCATCGCATCGGTTGCAGGCTTCATCGCATCCGCGGCCGGTTTCATCGCATTTGCAGCCGGCTTCATCGCGTTGGTCGCGTCGTCGGCACGGGCGATGCCGCCGGCAAACAGTGCCGTCGAGCACAAAGCGAGAGCGAGCGCCGGCAGCGTCAGGCGGGAAATGGTCATGATGGTCTCCTTGGGGTTGGGTCGTTGAAGGCGCGCCCTCTTGGCGGCCGTGCTATGCGGCGCCGCTCCATGCGGCGTTGCGCAATCTCTTGCCGAAGCGCGATCTAGTCGGCCGCGGCAGCCAGGATCGGCCCGCCACCGGGCGACTGCACGAGCACGGCGGTGCTCAGGCCGCCGGATGCGGCGGGCAGCGGATACGTCGTGGCCGCGCCGGTCCAGCTGCCGAGGTTATCGAGCGCATGCACGACATTGGCGTGCGGCAAGGTGCGGCCGGTGTTTTCGCCGCGCGCCACCGGCACCTCGACGACGCCCTTGGCATAGCGCACCAGCCAGACATCGGCGTGGCCGCCAGGTGCGGCGCCGGCGCCGATCCTGATCTTGCCGCCATCGAGCGACAATGCCGGGCCGCCCGTCCGGCAGCTCTCCGAGATCAGCTTTTCGATCTCGCCGGGTGCGGCGCCGACAACATCGGCATGGCCGTTGACCACCACTTGCGGCGTGAACGGCCCGTCATGGCCGAGCGCCGGCTCGTAACTGACCTGGCGCCGGGTGAATTCCTGTTTTCCGAAAATATCCTTCCAGCCGAGATAGTCCCAGTAGGTGACGTTGAACGACAGCGCCAGCACACCGGGCTGGTCCTTGACCTTGATCAGATTGGCATTGGCCGGCGGGCAGGACGAGCAGCCCTGGCTGGTGAACAGCTCGACCACGGTGAGCGGCTGGGCGGCGGCCGCACCGAGCGACGCCGCCAGCGCGAGCGCTGAGAGGCTGGACACTGTGACGAACTTGCGGGATCGCGACATCGGCTTGCTCCGTGGGCGGCGGCGCCTGGATGCACCACTCATCTCCCCACTTCGCCGCTGCTTGCTGCTTCGTTACAGCGCTCACTGGTTTGTGATGAAGGTTCGGGAGATCGCAGGGAAAGCCGGAGGGACAGCACCCCCCTCTGGCCTGCCGGCCATCTCCCCCGCAAGGAGGGAGATCGACCCTCATCACGGCTTTCGCCTATCACTAGCTTCGCAACAGGAGCGCGGCCGACGAAGCTGCCAATCTCCCCCCTTGCGGGGGAGATGTCCGGCAGGACAGAGGGGGGTGTGAAGGATCGCCAAGCCTCACAAGCCCATAGGGCGTTTAGCCTGGGGCAGCGTCTACTGCGTCAGCACCGTGTTGGAGGGCCGCTTGTTGAAGTCGCACTTGCCGGTCACGCTGTAGAAGAAGTCGGCGTTCGTGACGTCTGGCAGTGGAGGATTGTTGCCGCCGTCTTCCCATGCCTGGTCGCTGGTCTGGCTGCAAGGCACCACTTTGAAGATGTCGACGTCCGTGTTGCTGGCAACCTCGACGGGGAGGTATTTGGAAGGGTCCAGTGCCTTTTGTGCCGCGGTGCTGTACCCGGCGCCGAGGTAGAGCCGGTTCGACGTGTCTGTATTGTTCGACTTGAGCGGGTTGACCGGTCCGGACGGCACATCCATCTGCAGATAGAGCTTGTCCACCGTGCTCACGTTGATTGTTGCGCCACTGCTGTTTCCGGCGGTATTCGTGGTCGCGCACGTCGTCTTGAAATAGATGGTGGCGCTCGTCTTTCCGCTTTTTGCCACCGCGGTGCTTCTGTAAACTCCCGCAGTGGCAGTGAAATCGGTTACCGATCCTACCGTCGTGCACACTTGGGTCTGAACCAGCGTATTGGTTGGTCCCGTGGTAATAGTTGTCGTCCCGTAACCTTTCGGCTCGGTAGCCGTATAGGTCTTACCCCCGCTCGTATAGGAATAACTATACGCTTTGTAGTTATAGTTGGCCTTCATCATGGCCGTCGGTGTGGTCGTGGAGGTCCAACCGTAGGGAAGGCCGTACAAGGTCATGGTCTTGTTCCAGTAGCCTGAAACGTGATCGACGTTGAATGTGGCCTCCACCAGTGCGGGCGTCTTGCTCACCGCCGACGAGACACCGACCGGCACCGTGGTGATCCGGGCGATCTGCATGAACACGGTCGGCATGGCGAAACTCGCCGAGGCCCGCGCTGTGGCGGTGCCGTTGGCGCTGACGTCGAAGCTGTTCAGCGTCGCTGTGCCCTGTCCGCCGTTTTCTCTGTAGGTATCCTGGAGCACCACCTGGCGCTGCGGCTTCGTCGAGGCCGTTTCCATCGTGGTGATCGACAGGATCGCGGCGTCGAGTGCCGCCTGCTCGGTCGACCTGGTCTGGACCGCGGAGGTGTAGTCGACGGAAAAGCCGATCGCGGTGATCAGCGGAATCATGGCGAGAACAAGTATCGGTGCGAACGAGCCGCTCCGCGACTCGATAAAACTGCCTGCAAGCCCCCGCATGCCTTCGTCCTTACATCAGATATTTCCCCCCGCTAACATGCCGATCACAAATTATGCTCTAACGCGCGTGGTTAAAATTTATCGATTTTTCGAGGAATCCGGGGGAAAAGGCGACAAGCGCCCGCACCGCTTGCCCCGACAGCCGGCTGCTCTGCTTTTCCGGCAGCGCCTGTACGGCTTGCAAGGCAACGGGCCGCGCCACATATGCGGCGGCAGCCTGCCGCTTGCTCGGGCAAGCCACCCCTGCTAAACGCGCGCCATGAGCACGCCCCTCGACCACATCCGCAATTTCTCCATCGTCGCCCATATCGACCATGGCAAATCCACGCTTGCCGACAGGCTGATCCAGCTGACCGGCGGGCTGGAGCTGCGCGACATGAAGGAGCAGGTGCTGGACTCGATGGACATCGAGCGCGAGCGCGGCATCACCATCAAGGCGCAGACGGTGCGGCTGAAATACCGCGCCAACAATGGCGAGGACTATATCCTCAATTTGATCGACACGCCCGGACACGTCGACTTCGCCTATGAAGTGTCGCGCTCGCTGGCCGCCTGCGAGGGGTCGCTGCTGGTGGTCGACGCCTCGCAGGGCGTCGAGGCGCAGACGCTGGCCAATGTCTACCAGGCGATCGACAACAACCACGAGATCGTCGTGGTGCTGAACAAGGTCGACCTGCCGGCCGCCGAGCCCGAACGCATCCGCGAGCAGGTCGAGGAGGTGATCGGCATCGACGCCTCCAACGCCGTTCTGATCTCGGCCAAGACCGGCCTTGGCATTCCCGACGTGCTGGAGGCCATCGTCCATCAATTGCCGCCGCCGCGCGAAGGCGACGCCACGGCGCCCCTGAAGGCGATGCTGGTCGACAGCTGGTACGACGCCTATCTCGGCGTCATCGTGCTGGTGCGTGTCATCGACGGCGTGCTGAAAAAGGGCCAGACCATCCGCATGATGGGCACCGGCGCCAAGCACCTGGTCGAGCGCACCGGCGTGTTCACCCCGGCCCGCATCAATGTCGACGAGCTCGGCCCCGGCGAATTCGGCTTCTTCACCGGCTCGATCAAGGAAGTGGCCGACACCCGCGTCGGCGACACCATCACCGAGGACAAGCGCACCACCGCCAAGGCGCTGCCCGGCTTCAAGCCGGCGCAGCCGGTGGTGTTCTGCGGCCTGTTCCCGGTCGACGCCGCCGATTTCGAGGATCTGCGCGCCGCGGTCGGCAAGCTGCGCCTCAACGACGCCAGCTTCTCCTTTGAAATGGAAACCAGCGCGGCGCTCGGCTTCGGCTATCGCTGCGGCTTCCTTGGCTTGCTTCATCTCGAAATCATCCAGGAACGGCTGGAGCGCGAGTTCAACCTCGACCTGATCGCCACAGCACCCAGCGTCGTCTACCGGCTGGCTCTAACCGACGGCTCGATGAAGGAGCTGCACAACCCGGCCGACATGCCCGACGTGGTGAAGATTTCGGCGATCGAGGAGCCGTGGATCCGCGCCACCATTTTGACGCCCGACGACTATCTCGGCGGCATATTGAAACTCTGCCAGGACCGGCGCGGCATCCAGGCCGACCTGTCCTATGTCGGCAAGCGCGCCATGCTGATCTACGATCTGCCGCTCAACGAAGTCGTCTTCGATTTCTACGACCGGCTGAAATCGATCTCCAAGGGTTACGCCTCCTTCGACTATCACCTGACCGACTACCGGGAAGGCGACCTCGTCAAGATGTCGATCCTGGTCAATGAGGAGCCGGTCGACGCGCTCTCCATGCTGGTGCACCGCACGGCGGCGGAAAAGCGCGGCCGGCAGATGTGCGAGAAGCTGAAGGAGCTGATCCCGAACCACCTGTTCAAGATCCCGATCCAGGCCGCGATCGGCGGCAAGGTCATTGCGCGGGAAACCATCTCGGCGCTGCGCAAGGACGTCACCGCCAAATGCTACGGCGGCGACGTCTCGCGCAAGCGCAAGCTGCTGGACAAGCAGAAAGAGGGCAAGAAGCGGATGCGGCAATTTGGGAAGGTCGATATTCCGCAGGAGGCGTTTATCCAGGCGCTGAAGATGGGGGATTGAGGGGTTCTAAGAAAATGCATTTGAGCCCGGCCACAGGCCGCGTGCTGCTATTCAGCATTAAGCCACGATGGGTTGATGAGATTCTCCTAGGAAAGAAGACCTACGAGTTAAGGCGCCGTGCTCCATCGCTATCCGAACCTACGTCGACGTTAGTATATTCTACGTCGCCCGACCGGCTTCTCCGTGCTCATTGTATTTTTGGACCCGTTATCGCTGAAGAGCCCACCGAACTGTGGAAAGCCGTGGGCAAGTTGGCCTGTGTAAGCCGTGCTGAGTATGATTCCTATTTCGCTGGTGCTGATAGGGCCCATGCGATCAAAATTACACGCGTCGAGGAGTTGCCCTCGACATGGAGCTTTTCTACGTTGAACCGTGAGATCGGCTTTAAGGCTCCTCAATCCTGGAGTTGGGCCAAAGACGATTTGTGCCGTCTCGTGTGGTCAAGAAAATGATACTGCTCGTCTGCGGTCTTTCGCAAAGCGGAAAATCCAATCTCATCGAGCGCGCGCAGCTTGAAGGATTGGGCATTCCAAGTGTGAAAGCGAGCACACTGTTGCGGACAACAGGCCGCCCAACTGTCGAGTTGGATGTCATTGATGCCATCGCGAATCAAGACTACTTGGCCAAACAGGTGCTGCAAGCCACAGGATCGAATGCGGAATTGACTATCTTAGATGGTCATTTGTTGATTGAGACAATTGGCGGCCCGCAGCTGGTGCCAGATGCCTCACTTGCCCCGCTACCAATAGTCGGTGTTATTTTCGTGCAGGCAGACTCTAATGTGATATCAAAACGACGAGAAGGTTCTACCTTTTCGCGTTCGATCGACGAAATAACTGACCTAGCGCAAATTGAGCTTTCTCAAGCTAGGCGGTTTGCGAGAAAAAGAGGAGTTCTGTTTGAGGTCGTGGATGCAGGTGACGTAAAGACGTTCACGCAACATATTACCAAATTCAAACCGGCAAATTGAGATTGCCGGAGCCGTTGAAAATATATTCAATCTTTCCTGGACGATAATAACCAAGCATTCTTTGCGGTTGACCGAAATCCCACAGCCGCAAGAGTCCTCTAAATTCGTCCAAGCGCTCCTCGGGGACGGTAAACAGCGGCTTCTCGGTACCAATCCAATCGAAAACGTCGGAGGCAAGAGACCGGGCGACACCGCTATGCCGGCCTATGGGAGAAACCCAAAGCGTACAGAGTTTCGCCTCGGCTCCTCGCTTCGCGATTGCGACGCCATTGATGGAGCACTGGTCTCTCGATACAAAAATTCGACGCGCCGGTCCGTCTATCTCACCGATCACGCGCCCACGAAACCATTGCGAGAATCCTGGATAAAAGGAGTTCACAGAACTCAGTGCTGTCAGGATTTCCGTCTCTTGCCAGCCAAAATTCCCTCCGCAGGGGAGATGTGTCGTCTGATCGTTGTTGGATAGAGGTATCAAAATTTTCTCTCCAGTCTCGACTCCAATTGTGCCATGTTACTTCGTGAAAGGGAATCGTCAGGGGACAACTTTCTTGGCCAGCGCCTTGATCCTATCCCAAACAGAAGGCGCAGCAGTCTGATCGCTCCGCGGTCGCAAGCACCAAAAAGCGCCGAATAACACCAATAATACAAGCGACAGTGCAGTTAGAGCCATTGCCTGTACCGGAGCTTCTGAGAAATCTGCGGGTAGGTACCGTCTCGCTATCGATGCACTTAGTGCTTGTATGCCGCTACCAAGCGCGCCAACCGTGACAAGAAGAAGAAGAACGAGCCACTTTGGGTTTAGAAAATTTCGGCGAAACGTTGCTAAGGCAATAAAATCTTCGATAACTCCATCTGTTTTAATGGACTTTCTCCAATGGTATATAACCATCTTTTCAGGATCAATGCGCTCGAGCCGCTCCAGATAGTGATCCCAAAGTCTCGGCTCAAGCCGACGCATTCTATGAAAATCAGCGTGAGCCCGCACCAGTTCGGTGCCTATCTCGCATATTAGAACGTAATGTACCGCACTGATGGTAGGTGTGGTCATATCGGGGTAGGCCTTTCGCAAAGCCGCTCCGAAGTTACGCCGTTCATTGACTCGTATTTCGACCACATCCGTTCTATAGAACGCGGTATGAAACACTCTATCGAGTGGATAGTAGGCACTGCTAAAAAGCTGGCGAAGTGATTTCGACAATTCAAGCCGAAACCTTATATAACAATCTCCCATCGATGACTTGAATTTTTTGAAGAAATTTTCCGAGAATGCAAGGATCGTATTGACGGTTCCGTCAGATTCTTCCACATACAGAAACTCTATATCTTCAAACACGCTCAGATAGATAACTTCAAAAAGAAGAACGTTGCTCGAATCTTTTATCGCGTGAAAGGAGTAGCCCGTATCTTTTCCAACAGCTAATGTGTCATTGAAAACGGCCGACAGGGTTAAGTCGTTCTTAAGTGCTCTTGAAAGATCTTTAATTTGGTCCTTTTCGACCCTGCTCGGAATCAGGAAAAAGAACTTTTTTATAGTGCGCCAGTCCTTGAGCCGAAAGCCCACGTCCAGCACATCAACCGAGCTAGGTAGATCACGCCACATATTGAAGTGGAGCTCTAGACTTGGAGGGTGGCCGTCGACCGCTATGTCGTTGACCTCGCACCAAACCGCCAAGCTACCGCGCATTGTTTCTCTCGGGTTGGTAAAGGTCGAGGTAGCGTAATAGTAAAATAGCTATATCAGTATTTTCGCCATCGCAATGGCGCCAAGCAGAAAGATTGCCAGGTATCGCGCGATCACCCTTGTGGCTTCCCATGTCCGCCCCCGTCGAGATCCACAACAGCACCTCCGGCAAGCTCTTTCCGGCGCTGGGCCATTCATCGGCGCGGCGCTCTTTGGGTTCTTCATGCTGAAGGGGCTGGCCATCGGTGCGCCTAGTTCATCGCGCACGGGACCACTCTTTGAGAACGCCCCACCCGGGAGTATCCTCCCCACCGCTTGGGGAAACATCACATGCGCATCACTTCAGACACCGTCGCCGCGATCAGCCTCGCCATCGGCGGTGCTTTCGGTCTCGCCGGCACCTTCGTCGCCAGCGCTCCGCTGCGCCAAACACTCTGGACCATCGACGGCGCGGCACTCGTGGTGGCGACCGCGCTGCTGACGATGAAATACCAGCGGCTGGGCGATGACTGCGTGGCTGCCGGGTTCCTGACCTTCCTCGCCGGCGAGAGCCTGCTGCTGGCCGGCAATGCGGCGGGGCTGGAGGCCAGTGTGCCTTCCTATGTCGGCGGCATCTCGCTGTGGGCGGCGGCGCTGGTCATGGTCAGCGCGCCGAAGACCTTCGCCTTGTGGATGCGGCTTACCGGGCTCGTGGCCGCCGTGCTGTTTGTCGTGTCGGCTTGTATGATCCTATGGGGCGCGCCCTTGCTGCCGACCTCGGCGCCGCTACCCGCCGCCGCTTATCCGTTCCTGGTGCTGACTTTCGTCGGCTGGATCTGGACGCTGCTGAGGGCGGAGCGGTGAGTTGGTCGGGACGCGCGCATTGACAGGCGCTGTCGCCGGACGGCGTCTTTTTCAATGACGCAACGGGCATACAGTCCGCACCAACCCTGAGTTGGTTGATCGCGCAGATTCGGAGCGGTAGAAAACTCGGGCGGCGGACCCTTATCAGGTCGCCAGTGGCCGGCGCGGGCTCAGGCAACTGCCTCACCGGCATTCGCGCCGGCCATTTCTGCTTCACTTGCGAATGATCCAGGCGACGAGGCCGCTGTCGACATGCGCCTTATCTGTGAGTTCGCGCACCAGCATCGCCGGAAAGCCGTTTCCGGAGACGGCTGGCTCCGCTTATGAAGGGTGGGCGCCGACGCTGCTGACCTTCTCCCCTTGTGGGAGAAGGTGGATCGGCGCGCAGCGCCGAGACGGATGAGGGGTGTTCCAGCGGAGTGAGGCGTTGGTGTTTTTACTTTGGCTCGGTGACTGTCGACGAAGCGCCAAGCTGGAACACCCCTCATCCGACCTCGCTTCGCGAGGCCACCTTCTCCCACAAGGGGAGAAGGGAAGAACGCGCTTCACCGTCGCCCGGCCCTTCGCTGGCTCAGGGCGTTCGAGGCTCGGAAAGCCAAGCAATTGGCTTTCCGTCCGCTGATGCGGAACGCCTCTCACCCCACAATCCACACCTTCTCAAAATGCTGCTCCAGCGCCTGGTGCTGTTCGCAGCCTTCGACGCCCTTGCGATACGTCCGGTAGACCGAGCGCCAGTAGGGTTGGATGATGATGCCTGAGTCGCGCAAATTCTGCTCGATCTTGCCCATGATCTCCTTGCGCGCCTTGGCGTCGGGTGTGGCCAGCGCCTTGTCGAGCAGGGTGTCGAATTCGGGGTTGGCGTAGGCGCTTTCGTTCCAGGCGGCGCCCGATTTATACGCCAACGCCAGCACCTGGACGCCGAGCGGGCGGCCGAGCCATTCGGTGCAGGAGAAGGGGTATTTGCTCCAGTCGTTCCAGAAGGTGGCGGCCGGAAGCACCGTGCGCTTGATCTTGAGGCCGGCCTCGCGCATCTGCGCGCCGATGGCGTCGCCGGTGCTCTTTTGCCATTCGACATCGACGGAGATGAGCTCGAATTCGTGGTCGGCCTTACCGGCTTCGGCGAGCAGCTTTTTCGACTGGTCGACGTCGCGCCTGGCCGGGCCGATATCGGCATATTCGGGATGCATGGGGCCGACATGGTGGTTGTCGGCGGGCTTGCCGCGGCCGCCGAGGCCAAGCGCCAGCACGGCGGAATTGTCGACGGCGAGCTGGGCGGCGCGGCGCACCTTGACGTCGTCATAGGGCGCGTTGCCGATATTGAAGCGGGCGACGATGGTGGAGCCGGTGGCGATCTCGGAGTTCATCAGCCCCATCTGCTCGGTCTGCGAGACGGCGTCGGAGGCGGTTTCGTGGTCGGTGTCGATCTCGCCGGATTCGAAGGCCGACAGCATGGCGTTGGGGTCGGAGCCGTAATCGACCCATTTGATGCCGTCGAGGTAGAATTCGCCCTTCCACCAAGGCTTATCCCTGCGCTTCACCTCGGCACCCGTCTCGGCATCCCAGCTGACCAGCTCGCAGGGGCCGGTGGTGATGGCAAGCGCCTTCAGCGGGTCGCCGTCGCCCTCATAGGAGCGATGCATGATCAGTGCCGGATAGTCGGCCATGCCGGCGATCAGCGAAATGTCGGGCTTGGGCAGATTGAGCTTGATGGTGAAGTCGTCGACCTTGGCGATGCCGCCGTCGACGACCTTCTTGGTGCCGTCATTGACCAGCGCGCCCATGCGTGCGGCGACCGAATTGCCCGGCACCGATGCATCGCACCAGCGGGTGAGGTTGTGAATGACATCGTCGGCGTTGAAGGCATCGCCATTCGACCAGGAGATGCCCTTGCGCACATGCAGGGTCAGCGTCCTGGCGTCGTCGCTCGCCTCCCAACTTTCGAGCAGCCAGGGCTCGAAGGAGAAGTCGGTGTTCCAGCGCACCAGATATTCGTTGCAGTGGCGGGCGACATTCGACATCTCCACGCCGTCGAAGGTGCGCGGGTCCTTGAAGCCCTTGACGTTCATGGCGACGCGCAAGACGCCGCCCTTCTTCGGTTCCGCCGCGCGGGCAGGGGTGGTGCTCAGCCCGCCCAGCGCCAGCGCGCCGGCGGCGCTGACGCCGAGGCCGGCCATCAAAGCGAGATATTCGCGACGGTTGATGCCGCCGGTCCTGAAATCGTCGGCGACGGGCTTGGCTTGCGGGTGCAATTTGCGGTCGGTCAGCATGAATTTCATCGTCGTTCCCCTGTTGTTGATGCATGCCGCCCAAAAGTGCCCAGCGGTTTTGGGACAACGGCATGCACAGAAAAATCGCCCCGGCCGATCGACAGACGCGGGGGCGGACGCGACCGCCGGGACGCCATTGCCTGAGGGGAATGATAGAGCGAGGTGACGCCGGGAAGTGTTCGGGAATCCGCAGTGATTGTGCGGGGTTCCGCAGGGGCCAAGCGAGGGCCTCCCCTTCGAAAATTGGCGAAGGGTGACGTGACAGCCAATCTCCCCCCTTGCGGGGGAGATGTCCGGCAGGACAGAGGGGGGTGTGAAGGATCGCCAACCTTCGATCCCCAGATCATTTAAAATCGGTCTGAGAGCGCGGCTGGACTTAGCTGATTAGCTGAAAGGTCAGCGGGACAGCACCCCCCTCTGTCCTGCCGGACATCTCCCCCGCAAGGGGGGAGATTGGCGCCTCACCGCCGGCGCCTTCCTTCCTCAGCCACTCAATACGGCCACTCACCCTTACCCAGCGCGGCAACCGCCGCCACGATCCGCGCAAACGCCTCCGCCGCTGCCGGCACAGTGGTGCGGGCGCGCAGGAAGCTGTGCACCAGCCTCGGCTCCTCGTGCCACCAGGCCTTGCCGCCGGCAGCCAGAATGCGGTCGCGGTAGGTTTCGCCATCCGACGACAGAGGATCGCATTCGGCGGTGACGATCACCGTTGGCGGCAGGCCGGAAAAGTCGCGGTCGCGCAGTGGCGAGAAGGTCGGATCGTCGGGCGATTGCCGCTTGGCCAAGCGGACGTCGCGGTAGAAGGCGATGTCGGCCACCGAGAGCAGCGGCGCCTCGGCGTGCTCGATATAGGAGCCGGCTCTTTCATCGCCGCCGAGGCCGGGATAGATCAGCACCTGGCCGATGGCGGCTCTGATATGGCGGCGCGTCGCCTGCGCCACCGCCGCGGCGAGGTTGCCGCCCGCACTTTCGCCGCACAGCACCAGCGGCAGGCTGGTGGCCGCCGTCGCCCATTCGAAGGCGGTGACGGCATCGTCGTAGGCGGCCGGGTGCACGTGCTCAGGCGCCAGCCGGTAGTCGACCGACAGCACGTCGAAACCGGTGCCGGCGCAGAGCTCGGCGCAGATGTCGTCATGGCTTTCGAGCCCGCCGAGGATGAAGCCGCCGCCGTGGTAGTAGATCACCATCGCCTTCGCGGCACTGCCGGCGAGTTGGTAACGCCGGACCGGGATGTCGCGGCCGGCGGCGGCGATCACACCGTCGCTGGCCGTGACGCCTGCCGGGCGGCCCTGGTGGAAGGCCCGGCTCATCCTGTCATAGACGGCGCGCTGTTTGTCGATCGGCAGGCCGAGGATTTCGGGCGGATACCAGGCGTTGACCGCGTCGATATAGGCCCAGAGCTCTGGGTCGAGCCGGGTTTCGTAGGGGCCCCTGGTCATGCTTTGCCGGCTTCCTTTTATGCATGTCGTTGTCCCAAAACCGCTGCACACTTTTGGGCGACATGCATTACAGCTCGGCGTAGAGCGCGGCCGCATTGTCGAAGGTGAAGCGCAGCGGCACCGAGCCTTCGACCTGCCAGGCGGTGACGGTCTCGCCGGCCAGCAGCCGGCAGGCGCTGACGGTGTCGGTGACGGCGCCGCCATAGAGCCGGTTGGCGAGGTTGAGAATGCCGGTCTGGTGCATGGCCGCGCTGCCGCTGCCGCAGGCATCCTTGACCAGCAGCACGCGAAAGCCTTTCGCCACCGCATCCTTCACCGACGCGTCGATGCAGGCCTCGGTCCAGACGCCTGATACGACCAGCCATTCGATGCCGGCGGACTTGATGTCGCGGGCCGCCGGCCCGGTGCGAAAGGCGCTGGCCTCGGCCTTGATCAGCAGCGCCTCGCCCCTGGATGGCGCCACCTCATGGCAGATCTCGGTCAGCGGATCGCTCTTGTCGGAGAAGGCCGACTTGCCGTCCTCACCGACCGGGTGGAACGGCCGGTCCTGCTTGTCGAGATCGACGATATAGGCCCAGTGGTAGAGCGGCACATGGTTCTGCCGCGCCGCCGCCTGCAGGCGCTGGACGTTGGCGAGGACCGTTGCGTAGCCGTCGACCAGATAGCGCTTGTCCTGCCGGTGCTCTTCCTGCAGGTCGATGAAGATCGCGGCCACCGTGCCGCGCTTGATGGCGATGGGGGTTTTCATGCTGCTTCATTATCCACGGGCGGAGCAGTCCAAGACTCCTGCCTGTGCCGGTGGGACAGCACCCCCCTCTGCCCTGCCGGGCATCTCCCCCGCAAGGGGGGAGATCGGCCGTCGCGAATGCCCTCGCCAATCGTCAGAGTTGCAGGAAAAAGCGCTCCAGGCGACGCTGCCAATCTCCCCCCTTGCGGGGGAGATGTCCGGCAGGACAGAGGGGGGTGCGACGGAATGAGGCGCTTGTTGTGAGCGTTAGTTGCGCGTATCAAACCTGCTTCTCCAGAAACTCATCCTCATAGGGAAAGCGCGACAGGAGTTCGGTGCCGGTGTCGGTGATCAGGATCTCGTCCTCCAGCTTGACGCCCTCGCGGCCGCCTTTCTCGCCGATATAGCTTTCGACGCTCACCACCATGCCTGGCACGATATGGCCGTCGCGGCCATAGGTCTCGTAATCCATGGAATGCGCAATGAACGGCGTTTCGCCATGCATGCCGACGCCGTGCATGACCGAGGTGTAGCGCTGGTCGACGAAACGGTCGGGGATTTTCCACGCCTTCTCGGCAATCTCGCGGAACGCCATGCCGGGTTTGACGACCCCGATGTTGTGCTGAACCTGGTCGTGCGCCATGCGGTAGAGCGACTTCTGGTAGGGGGTCGGCTTGCCCGGTCCGCAGCGGAAGGTGCGCGAGAAATCCGAATAATAGCCGTAGCAGCCGATGGTGTCGGTATCGAGCGCCAGCAGTTCGCCGGGGCGGATCTTGCGGCCGCTGGCCTCGTTGAACCAGGGGTTGGTGCGCTGGCCGGAGGTGAGCAGCCGGGTCTCGATGAACTCGCCGCCCTGGCGGATGACCTCGCCATACATGATGGCGAACAGGTCGTTTTCGGAAACGCCGGGCTTGATCGCCTCGCGCACCGCATAGACGGCGGCCTCGGCGCCGGCCATCGACACCTGCAGGCATTTGACTTCCTCGGGCGTCTTCACGGCGCGCACCGCCAGGATCTCGCCCTGGCAATCGCGAACCTCGCAGCCGCGCTTTTCCAGCGCCAGCGCCTGCAGATGGCTGCAGCGGTCGAGGCCGAGCTTCATCGAGCCGCCGCCATGCTGCTTCAGAAGCTCGGCGATCTCGTCGGCGAAGGGACCGGCGGTTTCGTCGTCGCGGCCCGACACCGACGACCAGACGAGCTTGGAAGGACGCGCCTCGTCGATCGTGTCGAGCACCATGGAGACATGATAGCTCTGCGGGTATTCGAACAGCACGATCGGCCCAACGGTCGGGATAAAGAAATAGCGGGTCGAGTTGCGCAGGAAATAGCCGAACATGTTGCGCGAGCCGGTGGCGTAGCGCTGGTTATAGGGGTCGAACAACACGACGCCGCCATAGCCGGCCTCACGCATCCAGCCGCGCAGTTTCGCCAGCCGGCCCTTGCGCAGCGCATCGGCATCGATGAAGGACGGCTCGGTGTCCGACAGCCACATACCGCCGGCCGGATCCGCGGCGGCCGGATGGCGCATGCGGTCCTTGAAGTCCACGTCCTCGGTGCTGTCGGGGTCGAATACGACGATGCTCATTGGGGTCGGCCTTGGCTGGGTTGCGAGGTCGGAGCATGACGCAGGAGGGGCGGAGGGATTGTGCGGAAAACCGCAGGTGTTGTGCGGGATACCGCTGGAGCCTAATGCCGAACGCTAGAGGGACAGCACCCCCCTCTGTCCTGCCGGACATCTCCCCCGCAAGGGGGGAGATTGGCAGCTTCGATCCCGCCGCTTTTCTTGCAACATTCGAGATTGGCGAAAGCGGAGGTGCAGTCAATCTCCCCCCTTGCGGGGGAGATGTCCGGCAGGACAGAGGGGGGTGTGACGGAACTCGTCGCGGCGCGATTAGCAAGTCCCCTAATGCCGCCTCGCCAATCTCGGCGGATGCCCGTGCTCCTCGCGAAACGCCCGGGCAAAGCTCGACATCGAGGCGAAGCCGCAGGCCAGCGCCACGTCGCGCACGGCGAGCGTCGAATGCGCCAAAAGGTCGGCGGCACGCTTCAGCCGGAGCCGCCGGTAATAGCCATTGGGCGAGATGGCGAGTTCGGAGCGGAAGGAGCGTTCGAGCTTGTCGGAGGAGACGCCGAGCTTCGCGGTCAGCTCGGCCATGCCGAGCCGCTCCTCGACCGCGTCCTCCATGATGGCGATGGCCGACAGCACCAGTTCGTTCTGGACGCCGGTGCGCAGCCGCAGCGGCATCATCTTGCGGTCGATGCTGGAGCGCAGCTGGCTGTGCACGAACCATTCGGCGACGCCGGCGGCAAGCTCGGCGCCGTAGTCGCGGGTGATGATCTCCAGCATCATGTCGAGGCTGCCGACGCCGCCGGCCGAGGTGAAGCGCTTGCGGTCGATGACATAGAGGTCGCGCCTGAGCTCGATGTTGGGGAAGGCTTCGGTGAAGGCGGCCTGGCTGGTCCAGTGCAAGGTGCAGGCATGGCCGTCGAGCAGGCCAGCGCGGGCGAGGAAGAACGCGGCATCGGCCACCGCGCCGATATGGGCGCCGTTGCGCAGGCTCTTGCGGATCCAGTGTGCTGCGTCCTCGGCGACGAGATGATCGGCATCGCCGCCCGAACAGACGACGATGCGATCGACCTTCGGCGCATCCTCGGCGTAAAAACCCGGCTGGATAACGACGCCGTTCGACGCCTCGACCGCGCCTTTCGTGCCGCCGACGATGATCCAGCGATAGCATTCTCTTTTCGCCAGGACATTGGCGGCACGCAGCGGCTCGATGACCGAGCTGAACGCCATCATCGGAAAGCCGGGAAACACCAGCACCGCGAAGGTGAGCGGGGTGTCGGTGGGTTTGGGTGGGGCGTGTGTAGCCATGGGGCGCTACACTTCGGGCAGATGGGGTTCGGGGTCAACGGGGCTTGGCTGAACGATGCGCGAAGCGCGGTTTGCCGTTGACCGTTGTCGCGGCGAAGAGATCGGTCCGACGTCGGCGGGACAGCACCCCCCTCTGGCCTGCCGGCCATCTCCCCCGCAAGGAGGGAGATTGGCAGCTTCGATGGCGCCGCTCGTCTTGCAACGTTCGAGATTAGCGAAAGCGGAAGTGACATCTGATCTCCCCACTAGAGGGGGAGATGTCCGGCAGGACAGAGGGGGGTGTGAAGGATCGCTGCCTATCCCCCCAGCGCCTGATCCAGATCCGCGATCAGATCGTCGCCATCCTCGATCCCCGCCGACAACCTTACCAGCGAATCCGATATGCCGATCTCGGCCCGTTTCTCGGCTGGTATGGACCCATGCGTCATCAGCGCGGGATGCTCGATCAGGCTCTCCACCCCGCCGAGGCTTTCGGCCAGCGTGAACAGTTGCGTGCGTTCGAGGAAGCGTTTGGTGCCGGCAAGGTCGCGGTCGAGCACGGCTGTGATCATGCCGCCGAAGGCGTGCATCTGCTGGACGGCGACGGCGTGCTGCGGGTGGCTGGCGAGGCCGGGATAGATGACGCGGCGGACGTCGCGGCGCGCTTCCAGCCATTGCGCGATCTTGAGGCCATTGGCGGAATGACGCTCCATCCTGAGCGCCAGCGTCTTGAGGCCGCGCAGGGCGAGAAAACTGTCGAACGGGCCTGAAATGGCGCCGATGGCGTTCTGCAAGAATTTCAGCTGGGCGGCGAGCTCCTTGTTGTCGCCGACGACGGCGACACCGCCGACCATATCGGAATGGCCGTTGAGATATTTGGTCGTCGAATGCACCACGATATCGATGCCGAGCTCCAGCGGCCGCTGGATATAGGGGCTGCAGAAGGTATTGTCGGCGACCGACAAAATGCCCTTGCGCTTGGCTAGGGCGGCGACGCCTTCGAGGTCTACGATGCGCAGCAGCGGGTTGGTCGGCGTCTCGACCCAGAGCATTTTCGTCTCGGGCCGGATCGCGGCTTCCACGGCGGCCAGGTCGGTGAAGTCGACGAACGAGACCTGCAGATTGGCCGAGCGCTTGCGCACCCGCTCCATCAGCCGGAACGAGCCGCCATAGATGTCGTCGGTGGCGACGATATGGGCACCGGAATCGAGCAGCTCCAGAACGGTGGCGATCGACGCGAGGCCGGACGCGAAGGCGAAAGCGGCCGAGCCGCTTTCGAGATCGGCCACCGCGCGCTCGAAGGCAAAGCGCGTCGGGTTCTGGCTGCGGGCATATTCAAAGCCCTTGTGAACGCCGGGCGACTGCTGGGCAAAGGTCGAGGTGGCGTAGATCGGCACCATCACCGCGCCTGTCAGCGGGTCGTGGCTCTGGCCGCCATGGATGGTGCGCGTCGAGAAGGCCAGGCGGTTTTTTCCGGCTGGCGGTGTGCTGCTGGTCATCGTGCGCGCCTCAAATGGTTGATCAGGTCGATGCGGGTAATCAGGCCGACGAATTCGTCGCCGTCGAAGATGATGGCGACCTCGTTGCGGTCGAAGACAGGCAGCAGCGCGTCCAGCGTCTGGCTGGCCTGCAGCGTGTGCAGATTGGAGGTCATGGCCGTGCGCACCGGGCCATTGAAACGCTCCCAGCGACCATCATAGGGGCCGTCGACATGAGCAAGAATATCGCTTTCATCGACGATGCCGACCAGTCTGCCATTGTCGAGCACCGGCAGCTGCGAGACATCGGAGCGGCGCATGCGGCCATAGGCGTTGAGCAGGCTTTCGTCCGGGCCGACATAGACGGTGTCGCCGGTGCGGTGCGAACGCATCACCAGGTCGCGCAGGTCGCCATGCTGTTCGTGCTCGGCCAAACCCTGCTCGGCCAGCCAGAAATCGTCGAACACCTTCGACAGATATTTGTTGCCGCTGTCGCAGACGAAGGTGACGACGCGTTTCGGCACCGTCTGCTCGCGGCAATAGCGCAGCGCGGCGGACAAAAGCGTGCCTGAGGACGAGCCGGCGAGGATACCTTCCTTCGACAAGAGGTCGCGGACCGCCAGCATGCTCTGCTTGTCGGGGATGGAATAGGCCTTCTTGACCAGCGACAGATCGGCATTGGGCGGCACGAAATCCTCGCCGATGCCTTCGACGGTCCAGCTGCCAGCCTCTTCCATCTTGCCGGTCTTGATCAGCGGCGCCAGCACCGAGCCGACCGGGTCGGCCAGCACCATTTCGGTCTTCGGCGATACCTTGGCAAAGTAACGGCCAAGCCCGGTCAGCGTGCCGCCCGAGCCGACTCCGACGACCACGGCATCGACGTCACCGTCGAGCTGCGAAAAGATCTCCGGGCCGGTGGTGGTTTCATGCGCCAGCGGATTGGCCGGGTTGGCGAACTGGTTGGCATAAAAGGCGCCGGGCGTTTCCGCTGCGATCTTCTCGGCCATGTCCTGGTAATATTCGGCATGGCCCTTGCCGACGTCGGAGCGCGTCATACGCACCTCGGCGCCGAGCGCGCGCAGATGCTGGATTTTCTCGCGCGACATCTTGTCGGGCACGACCAGCACGATGCGGTAGCCCTTGGGGATGCCGACCTGGGCGAGGCCGAGGCCGGTGTTGCCGGCGGTCGCCTCGACAATGGTGCCGCCACGCCTGAGCCTGCCCTGCTTTTCAGCCGCGGCGATCATCGACAGTGCGATGCGGTCCTTGATCGAGCCGCCGGGGTTCTGGCTTTCGAGCTTGATGAACAGCCGGCACTTGCCGGTGTCGAATTTGGTCAGCTCGACCACCGGCGTCTGGCCGATCAGGTCGAGAACCGACGCATAGGGCGGACGCAGGCGGGACAATTCGTCGGCTGCGGCGATCTCGTGCTCGCTCATATCGATGCTCCATGACCAAGCGACCGCCTCGAGGCAGAGCGGCAGCGTATCCTCTTTTCCAGCCCTTTGCAGTCGGAAAGAAGATAGATCGTGCCAATCAACCGGCCAGATGTGGAATGAAATTCCGGGTTGTGGCTGTGGTCTCAAACTAAACGCTACCGCAGCACTCCGTCACACCCCCCTCTGGCCTGCCGGCCATCTCCCCCGCAAGGGGGGAGATCGGATGTCGCCGCCGGTTTCGCCAATCTCCAACGCTGAAGAGAACGTGCCAAAAGTGAAGCTGCCAATCTCCCCCCTTGCGGGGGAGATGTCCGGCAGGACAGAGGGTGGTGCTGTCCCGCCGGCATCAAAAGGTTCTGCCTAACCCAGCAGCTGCTTGCTCAGCCTCGCACACTGCACGCGGATATCGGGAATGGCGTCGATCTCGAAGAAGGTGCCGCGCGTCAGCGGGCCGACGGCGAGGATCTTGGCCGAGACGGTTCCGTCGCCGGCGATGATCTCGCATTTGGCCGATACATCGAGGCCGATGCGCAGCGGATCCGGCCGTGCCAGGCCGCGGTCGACCAGCGAGCGCACGACGCTGTTCGACGAGGTCGAGATGTCCCTGACGATACCAGAGCAATCGTAGATGCGGGCGACCTCGAGGGTCTCGAGGCGCTGCGTGTGGCGCGACTGGACCTGGACGGTGAATTCGCCGTTGCGCGCGATGTCGACGACGCGGCCGGCGACCAGGCGGATGCGGCCGGACCGCACGGCTTCGGTGACGCGGGCGTAGACCTCGGGCGCCATGCGATGGCGGTGGATGTCCCACCAGGCCTTGGTGTGCTCGACGAAGCGGCGCTTGGCGGAAGCCGGCCAGTTCTGCCAGATCTTCTGGTTGAACGGCCGCAAGCCGTCGACGACGTCGCGCCAGTCGATGCCGGCCTTCTGGTTTTCCTTGATCAGGTCGCGGAACCAGCCGACGAAATAGGAGAGCTGCGTGCCGAGCGGAATGTCGGCGACGTCGAGCTTGATCGGATTGCCCTTGCGATGCGGCGAGGGCAACAGGCCGCGCCGCGACACAGCTATGATATCGCCGCGATGGCCGCGCTGTTCCAGCGCCAGGAAGGCATCGACCATGCTCAGGCCGGTGCCCAGCACCATGACGCCGGCGTCGGGGGGAAGTGCTGTGTCGGCTTCCGATCCCATCCTGATGGCATGGCCCTGCGCCGGCTCCTCGTCGTGGCCGGTGGCCAGCACGGCGAGATGCGCAACGACGCTGGTGCCGTTGGCCAGCGCCACTTCGACACCGGATGCGGTGGGCGTGATCGAGAGGCTTTCCTCGCGGATCAGCCGAAGCCGCCCGGTCAGCTTTTCGCGCGCCTGCAGCTCGTCGAGCAATTCGCCGAGGTAACGGGCATAGATGCTACGCGGCGCATAGAAGGGCGCCTGCTCGGCCGTTGCCAGGCCGCGCTCCTGCAGCCAGCGCCAGAAATTGCCGGGATCGTCGGCATAGGCGCTCATGCCGGCGGCGCTAACATTCAAGACATGCGCCGAGAGCAGCGTCGAATAGGCGATGCCCTGGCCGAAATGCGGGCGCCTTTCGATCAGCGTGACGCGCAGGTCGGGATTGGGCGACTTCAGGAGATGCGCGGCCAGCACGACGCCGCTGGCGCCGCCGCCGACAATGATGATGGAGTTGGCACGCCCGGTCATAGGCATGCCTTCGCTCTGCGCAGCGCCAGTGTCAGGCCTGGACCTTCACCGCGACCGGCAGACCGCCGATGTCCCTCGCAACCGGCAGATCGTCGATGCCCTTCGCGACCGATAGGTCGTCGAGGACGATATCGCGCATTTCGGCGAGGCTGCGCTGATCGAGCACCTCGGCGATCGCCTGCCGGACCTCGAGCATCAGGTGTCGGACTTGGCATGTCGCCTCGTTGCAATCTTCACAGCGCTGGTACTGGGTGCGGCTGGCGCAGGGGATCGGCGCCAGCGGACCGTCGAGGACGCGCACGACATGGCCGACCTTGATCTCGTCGGCGGGGCGCGCCAGGCGATAGCCGCCATCCTTGCCCTTGCGGCTCTGGACGAAGCCGGCATTGCGCAACTCGCCCAGGATGGCGTCGAGAAATTTCTTCGGGATGTTGTTGCCGGTGGCGACGTCGTTGACGAAGGCAAGCTGCCCGGCCGGCAATCGCGCGAGATGGACGAGCGCCTTGAGGCCGTACTTGCCCTTTTTCGTGAGCATGAGATCAAAATTTCTCTGTCATGCGACGGCGTGGAACCATCGGTTGCAAAACACCTGGCGTGCGTTGCCGCCGCGTCCAAGCCCGCATGACACATAAATTCTAGTGACATGATGTACAAGCCGAGAACTGTTGATTTTGCTTCGTTTTCAAGCCGCTTTGGCCATTTTAGCCCGACCTTGTGCCCTCGAAAGCACAAAAATGCCTTTAAGAGCAGTGGGATGGCAAAATGGTCCTCCAGGGCCGGATGTGGTCGGCATCGACTGACGCGACGGCGAAAGCCGATCCATGCCGCGAGCGATCATGGTGATGTGGTGGCCGCTCATCGCCGACTCCAACTCTCTCATGTCGATCAGAATACTATACTTATGCTGGAGCACTGTGGAAGGTGTTTTCGAATCCATGGCTTTTTTGGGTATGGATTTGCCTGACAGGGGCAAGACTAGGAATTCTCGTTCGCGATCGAGGTCATGCCATTCCTTCGAGCGTTGGTGCGTGCAGGACCTTGCCGGACGCTGGCAGGACAGCACCCCCCTCTGCCCTGCCGGGCATCTCCCCAGCAAGGGGGGAGATTGGCAGATCCACCGTAGGTTCAACACCTGCAACGATGGCGATTGGCGAAAGCCGGGATGACAGCGATCTCCCTCCTTGCGGGGGAGATGGCCGGCAGGCCAGAGGGCGGTGCTGTCCCGCCGACATCGGAAGACTTCGGACGGTAGCCGAGCCCCCAACGTCACGGCTTGGATCAAGCCAGGAAATCGCTTGCAGCCGCCCTATCCGCCTCGCCACCCCACCATCGACAGCTTTTTTCTAACAAGCTCGCCTTGGTTGGAAGGATTTAACTCTACAAGAACGATAGAATTAGCTGACTATCATGAGGCATTCCGATTTTCTCTTTTCAGGAGCCCTTCATGTCCACGATTTCGCGACGCATTGTTCTTCTCTCGTCCGCCGCACTAGCCGGCGCCGCCTTCCTCGGCCCTGCCCTTGCCGACGACCTCAAGATCACCATCGGCTACCAGACAGTGGTCGAACCCTCGAAAGTGCCGCAGGCCGACGGCGCCTATGAAAAGGCGACGAAGGCCACCATCGAATGGCGCAAATTCGATTCCGGCGCCGATGTCATCGCCGCGGTCGCTTCCGGTTCGGTCGATATCGGCTATGTCGGCTCGAGCCCGCTGGCGGCGGCGGCGAGCCGCGAGCTGCCGATCCAGACCATCTTTATCGTCGGCCTGATCGGCGAATCCGAGGCGCTGGTGGCGCGCAACGGCGCCGGCATAGAGAAGGTCGCCGACCTTGTCGGCAAGAAGGTCGCCGTGCCGTTCGTCTCGACCACGCATTACAGCATGCTCGCCGCGCTGAAGCATGAGGGCGTCGATCCGAAGTCGGTCGAGATCCTCAATCTCAGGCCACCGGAAATCGCGGCGGCCTTCTCGCGTGGCGACATCGACGCGGCCTATGTCTGGGATCCGGCGCTCGGCCAGATCAAGACGACCGGCAAGGTGGTGGTGGATTCCTCGCAGGTCGCCGCCTGGGGCGCGCCAACCTTCGACGCCTGGATCGTGCGCACCGACTTCGCCGAAAAGAACCCCGAGGCAGTACGCGATTTCGTCAAGGTGACGGGCGCGGCCTATGCCGAGTTCCTGGCCAAGCCCGACGCCTGGTCGGTGTCGTCGCCGCAGGCGGCCGCGATCGCCAAGATCACCGGCGCCAAGCTGGAAGAAGTGCCGCAGTTGCTCAAGGGCTATGTCTTCCCGACGCTCGAAGAACAGGCCTCCGACAAATTCCTCGGCGGCGGCACGGTCAAGGCGGTGGAAGCGACATCCGCCTTCCTCAAGGAGCAAGGCAAGATCGACGCCGTGCTTCCCGACTATTCGAAATACGTGTCGTCGAAATACGTCACAGAGGCGCTCGCCTCGAACTGAACGCCTGACGCCAAACGAACGCGCGCGGATCTTCTTCCCTGACGCCGCGTGCTGACTGCCCCGGAACCGCTGACGAGGGCCGGGGCAGTCGGATTTCAACGAACCGCGAGGCATCCATGCCGCATCTCGTACTGGACCCCCATCTTGTACTGGACCCCCATCTCGTACTGGACAAGGTCTCGATCCACTATGACGGCCAGGCGGAGCCCGCCGTCGAACGGGTGTCGATCGATGTCGCCAAGGGCGATTTCGTCGTGCTGGTCGGCCGTTCCGGTTGCGGCAAGACCTCGCTGCTCAACGTCGCCGCCGGCCTTGTCGCGCCGGCGCGAGGTACGGCTTCCATCGACGGCAAGCCGATCACTGCGCCGGGCTCGGACCGGGCGGTGGTGTTCCAGAACGACGCGCTGTTCCCATGGCTGACGGCGCGCGAAAACGTTGCCTTCGCGCTCAGGCTGCGCGGTGTCAGGCCAGCCGAGCGGGCCCAGCGCGCCGATGAGCTGCTGGCGCTGGTGAAGCTCACCGACGCCGGCGACAAACGCATCTGGGAGCTTTCCGGCGGCATGCGCCAGCGTGTCGGCCTGGCCCGGGCGCTCGCCGCCGAACCCGAATTCCTGCTGCTCGACGAACCGCTCGGCGCGCTCGATGCGCTGACGCGCGAACGCATGCAGACGACGCTGCTCGATCTGTGGACGGCAAGCGAGGTCGGCGTGCTGATGGTGACGCATGGCGTCGAGGAGGCGCTGGTGCTGGCCACCCGCATCGTCGTGCTGGCGCCCGGCCCGGGCCGCGTGGTGCGGAGCTTCGAGCCCGGTTTTTCCCGACGCTACGCGTCTGGCGAAGCCATTCGCACGATCAAGGCCGATCCGATTTTTTCCGAAGCCCGCGCGGACTTGACCGATGCGATCTTCGAAGGAGAAGCGGCATGACCGTTACTTCCTACACGGAGCGACCGGGACACAAGATCGACGAGGCCGACGGCCTGTCGGTGCCATGGTCGCGCCCCAGCCCCAAGCGCAAAGGCGTTTCGGCCCGCGCGGTCAGCGCTGTCACCATCCTGGTGGTGCTGGCGCTGTGGGCGCTGTCGGCCCGCCTGCAACTGGTGTCGCCAGTGTTTCTGCCATCGCCTGCCGCCGTGTGGAACAAGTTCATCACCGTCGCTCGTGACGGCTTCGTCGATGCGACGCTGCTGCAGCATGCCGTCGCCAGCCTGTGGCGGGTATTCGCCGCGCTGGTCGCCGCCATCCTCATCGGCGTGCCGGTTGGGCTCGCCATCGGCATCAGCACGATCGGGCGCGGCATCTTCGATCCGCTGCTGGAATTCCTGCGGCCGATCCCGCCGCTCGCCTACCTGCCGCTGGTCATCATCTGGTTCGGCATCGGCGAACCGTCCAAGATCCTGGTGATCGCCATTGCCATGCTGGCGCCGGTGGCGCTGTCGACCGCGTCCGGCGTTCGCGGCGTCTCGCAGGAGCGCATCAACGCGGCGCGCTCGCTGGGTGCTACCCAGCGCCAAGTGGTCCGCCACGTCATTCTGCCCAGCGCGCTGCCGTCGATCCTGACCGGACTGCGCATCGCGCTCGGCGCCGGCTGGTCGACGCTGGTCGCCGCCGAACTGGTGGCGGCGACACGCGGGCTTGGCTTCATGATCCAGTCGGCCGCCCAGTTCCTCGTCACCGACGTGGTGGTGATGGGCATATTGGTGATCGCGGCCATCGCCTTCGTGCTCGAATTCACCATCCGCAGGATCGAGCGCGTGCTCGTCCCGTGGGCGGGACGCGAATGATCGAAGCCCAGAGGAGCAGGAGAATGACGATGACCCATTCCACCGCCGTGCTGTTCGCCCAAGCCGGCAACTGGCTTCTCGCCTGGACCAGGGAAAGCCAGCCGCTAGAACAGCAACCGAAATCGCCAACGCCGGTCCGCTGGGACGCCGAGCGCGACCGCCTGCCGCCACGCGACGAGAGTTTTTACTGGGCCTGGCAGTATTGGTCGCAGTGAAGGGCGTGGGGCACGACTTGTGTCACGAAGACGGCTTAACTTAAGCTTCGTCATCCTAGGGCGAAGCAAGGAGCGAAGCGACGCGGCGCAGGCCCTAGGATCCATGCCGTGACATTGGTCGTAGAATGCGGCGGATCAGAATGGCGCTTGTGCGCGTACCGACGCTCGCTACCCTGAAACCATGACCGGTTACGTCTATATGACCGCAAGCCAGAAGCGCGGCACGATCTATATTGGCGTCACCAACGATCTCGGTCGTCGCATGCCGGAACACAAATCAGGCACCGGCTCGCGCTTCACCAACCATTACGGTGTGCAGCGGCTGGTCTGGTATGAAGAATATTTCGACATCACCGACGCCATCCAGCGCGAAAAATCACTGAAGCGCTGGCCGCGACAATGGAAGATCGAGCTAATCGAGAAGGCCAACCCGGAGTGGTTCGAGCTCTTTCGTGGAACCGGCTGGTAGGCGCTCGGTTTCTTGCACCGCCGGAGCATAGCATCACCGTCACGGCATGGATCCTAGGGTCTGCGCCGCGTCGCTTCGCTCCTTGCTCCGCCCTAGGATGACGAAGGGATGGTTGCCGCAGAAAACATTTCCACGAGATATCGCTAACTCGCAAAATCATTCCTCTACTAAATTTATAGAAATACCTAGCCTGATCCATCTTCCAACCGGCGAGGCCATTTCCCGGCGCCGATCCGCAGCGAAGGAGAGGGATCAATGTTCAATCTGACCAAGCCTTTCAATCTAACGAGACGTGTTTTCGGCATCGGCCTGCTGGCGGTGACGGTTGTCCTGTCATCCGGCGCCACAGCGCAGGAGCTGAAGCAGCTCAGCATCGGCTATCAGAAGACCGGCCTGCCGGTGATCGCCAGGCAGCAGCAGGTGATCGAAAAGGCACTTGAAGACAAGGGCGTGACGGTCAAATGGGTCGAGTTCACCGCCGGGCCGCCGCTGGTCGAGGCGCTCAATGTCGGCGCCATCGATGTCGGCTGGACCGGCGACGCACCGCCGATCTTCGGCCAGTCGGCCGGCGCTAACATCGTCTATGCGGCGGCGCTGCCGTCGAACGGCGACGGCGAGGCGATCTTCGTCAAGCCGGCGTCGCCGGTTCAGTCGGTGGCCGATCTCAAGGGCAAGCGCGTCGGTGTCGGCAAGGGCACCAGCGCGCATAATCTGCTTGTCGCCGCACTGGAAAAGGCCGGTATTCCGTTCGACCAGATCACGCCGGTCTATCTCAGCCCCGCGGATGCAGCCGCAGCCTTCGCCAGCGACCAGA
Source organism: Mesorhizobium sp. M0848 (assembly GCF_040319805.1). NCBI lineage: Bacteria > Pseudomonadati > Pseudomonadota > Alphaproteobacteria > Hyphomicrobiales > Phyllobacteriaceae > Mesorhizobium > Mesorhizobium sp. M0848. The sequence continues at coordinate 50,858 of NZ_JAMYOM010000029.1, forward strand.
TCGATGCCTGGAGCGTTTGGGATCCGTTCTTCGCCATCGCCGAAACCCGCTACCAGCCGCGTGTGCTGGCCCGCTCCAGCGAGGTGCTCAAGGTCAACACCTATTTCCTCGCCAACAAGGATTTCGCCAAGGCGCACCCCGAAACCATCACCACGACGATATCGGCCCTTGGCGAGGCGGCGAAATGGGCCGACCAGAACCGAGACAAGGTGGCCGCGGCGCTGCATGAGGTGACCGGTGTGCCGCTCGACGCGCAGATCATCGCCGCCAACCGCACCAAGTTCGGCATCTTTCCGATCACCGACGAGATCATCGCCGGCCAGCAGGCCACCGCCGACCGCTTCTATAAGCTCGGGCTGATCCCGAAAGCAGTCCGCATCTCCGACGCGGTGTGGACAGCACCCGGCAACTAACTTGTCCCCTGACGGCGCCGGGTGAGAACGCCCGGCGCCATTTGCGTTTGCACCCATATCTCCAGGAGATCCGCCCGTGACTGTGCCAGACATGACCGCGCCTGCCAGCACCGCACCGCTCGATTTCTTCTGGTTCATCCCGACGCATGGCGATGGCTCCTATCTCGGCTCCGAGGAGCAGCAGCGGCCGCCTGAATTCGGTTACTTCAAGGAGATCGCGCAAGCGGTCGACCGGCTCGGCTTTCCCGGCGTGCTGCTGCCCACGGGTCAGAACTGCGAGGATTCCTGGATCACTGCGACAGGTCTCGCGGCGCTGACCGAAAAGCTGAAGTTTCTCGTTGCGCTGCGGCCGGGCGTCACGCTGCCGACTTTCGCCGCGCGCCAGACCGCCGCCCTCGATCGCTTGAGCAATGGCCGCCTGCTGCTCAATGTCGTGGTCGGCGGCAACCCGACCGAGCTCGCCGGCGACGGCGTCTTCCTGCCGCATGACGAGCGCTATGCCCAGGCGCATGAGTTCCTGACCATCTGGCGCGGCCTGGTGTCGGGCGAGCGGGTCAATTTCGACGGCAAATATTACCGCGTCGAGAGTGGCCGCCTCGACCTTCTGCCGCACCAGGAGCGGCCGCCGCTCTATTTCGGCGGGTCGTCGGACGCAGGCCAGGACCTCGCCGCCGACCTCGTCGACATGTATCTGACCTGGGGCGAGCCACCGGCGCAGGTAGCCGAGAAGCTGGCCGCGGCGCGCGCAAAAGCGGCACTGCGCGGCAGAAAACTACGTTTCGGCATCAGGCTGCATTTCATCGTCCGCGAGACCGAGGACGAAGCGTGGCGCGCCGCCGACCGGCTGATCAGCCATGTCACCGACGCGCAGATCGAAAATGCGCAGGCGCGCTTCCTCAACCAGATGGATTCAGTCGGTCAGCGCCGTATGGCGCAATTGCATGGCGGACGCCGTGACAGGCTGGTCGTCTCGCCCAATCTGTGGGCCGGTGTCGGGCTGGTGCGCGGCGGCGCCGGCACGGCGCTGGTCGGCACGCCGGAACAGATCACCGAGCGCATCCGGGAATACCAGGCGATCGGCATCGATACCATCATCGGCTCGGGTTATCCGCATCTCGAGGAGGCCTATCGCGTCGCCGAGCTTCTGTTCCCGAAACTCGGGCTCGGCACCAGGCGGCAGCGGGCGCATGAGAACATCGCCAACGAATTCTCGGTCGGCTTCCATGGCGCCAACCGCCTGCAGGCTTCGTCATGAGCTTTTCCACACGCCTGCATAACAATGCCATAGGCTGGCTGCTCCCGGCGCTGGTTATTGCCGGCTGGGAGGTTGCCAGCCGCGCCGGCGTCATGCCCGCCAACGTGCTGCCGGCGCCAAGCGCGGTCGCCGAAGCCTTCTGGCGGCTGACGCTGTCAGGCGAACTGACCCGCAACATCGGCGTTTCGACCGCGCGCGCCCTTGCCGGCTTTGCCGTCGGCGGCTCGATCGGCTTTGCGCTTGGCCTTGCCAACGGGCTGTCGACGCTCAGCCGCGGCCTGACCGACACGACGCTGCAGATGATCCGCAACATCCCGCACCTGGCGCTGATCCCGCTGGTCATCCTGTGGTTCGGCATCGACGAGGAAGCCAAACTGTTCCTGGTGGCGCTTGGCGTGTTCTTTCCGATCTACGTCAACACGCTGCTCGGCATCCAGAGCGTCGACCCGCAGCTGGTCGAGATGGGCCGCGTCTACGGCATGGACCGGCGCGCCCTGTTCTTCCGCGTCATCCTGCCCGGCGCGCTGCCGGCGATCTTCGTCGGCCTGCGGTATGCCCTGGGCATCATGTGGCTGACGCTGATCGTCGCCGAAACCATCTCGGCCAGCTCCGGCCTCGGCTACATGGCCATGCAGGCGCGCGAATTCCTGCTGATCGACGTCGTCGTGCTGTCGATCCTGATCTACGCGCTGCTCGGCAAGCTCGCCGACAGCCTCGCCCGCCTGCTCGAGCGGCTGTCGCTCGGCTGGCATCCGGCCTTCCAGAACGGATGAGAGATTGCCCATGACCGCCGCCAGCCTGACCGCAGCCCGTTCCTTCGTCGCCACGCCGGTGCGGCCGATCGGCTCCGTCGAAGGGCAGCGGGCCTTTGCCTTCAGGCAAGCCGGCAAGCGCTTCGGCGACAAGACCGTGCTCGACGGCATCGACCTGGACGTGCCGGCCGGGCAGTTCCTTGCCGTCATCGGCAAGAGCGGCTGCGGCAAGAGCACGCTTTTGCGGCTTCTGGCCGGGCTCGACCGGCCGACATCGGGATCGCTGACATTCGGCGTGGCAGAGGAAGGACACAGCCGCACGCGCTTCATGTTCCAGGAGCCACGGCTCCTGCCCTGGGCCAGCGTGGTGAAAAACGTCGAGGTCGGGCTGACCGGGATTGCTTCCGGCGCGGAGGCAAGGCAACGCGCGCTCGACATTCTCGGCGAGGTCGGGCTTGCCGATCGGGCCGACGAATGGCCTTCGGTGCTGTCCGGAGGTCAGAAGCAGCGCGTGGCGCTGGCCCGCGCGCTGGTCGGCCACCCGCAGATCCTGGCTCTCGACGAGCCGCTCGGCGCACTCGACGCGCTGACCCGCATCGAGATGCAGCAGCTTCTGGAACGCATCTGGATCGCGCAGAAGTTCACGGCTGTGCTGGTCACGCATGATGTCGCCGAAGCCGTCGCGCTGGCCGATCGGGTCGTGGTGATCAGCGAAGGCCGGATCGCGCTTGATCTGGATGTGCCCGTGGAACGGCCACGGCGGCGTGGTTCGGTCGAGCTTGCGCGGCTTGAGGGCAAGATACTGGACCGGCTGTTCGGGTAGGCTGTCGGGGGCGGCGGCGCAATTGGTGAGCGGCTTCCCCCACTCCGTCGCTGCTCCGCAGCGCCACCTCTCCCCCCTCCGGAGGGAGAGGAAAGGGGCCTGGGTCGGCAAGCTCGCGCCTTTCCTCTCCCCCGTCGATCGGGGGAGAGGTGGCGAGCGAAGCTCGACGGAGTGGGGGTCGATCTTTCTTCGAAGCTCACACCCCCTACCGGTTCGCCCACACCAATCCCACCAGCCCGACCAGCATGGTGACGACGCCGATATAGAGCCATTGCGACTGGCCGGTCATGAAGCTGCCGCCGACCACGCCGATGCCTTGCAGCGACCACAGCGCGCCGACGGCAAGCACAATCAACGCCAGCAGATTTTTCGTCAGCCTCATTGCAGGATCTCCCTTTTGAAGTCGATTGGCTGCAGCATCGGGGCCGCGATAAAAGAGCCGAAGGAAGTGGCCCGTCCGTGCCGGACTCTACTTGGATATTAATGTTCGATCTTGTCAAACGGATGCCTGTCAGCAGGACAAAGATCATCATTGATTGATCATCGCGCGGCGGAAAATCCCTGACAGACTGTTACTCAGCGACTCCAAACGTGTGCCATTGCCACGGAACCGCCAGATGACTGCCGCATTTCGCGCCTTATTTGGCACCTAACGGCTGGGGTCTGTCAAAAACGGAGCCATCCCCCAAATATGAAGAACCCAAAACAGACCGCGCTTGTCGCGGTAACGATCGCTGCTGGCCTCATGGTCGGCGCTTCTTCGGCGACCGCCGCCGCCCAGTGCGGCCGCGCCTCATGGTACGCCCTGCACTCCAAGACCGCATCGGGCGAGCGCATGAACCCGTCAGCGCTGACCGCCGCGCATCGCACCTTGCCTTTCGGCACCAAGCTCAGGGTGACCAACAAGAACAACGGCCGCAGCGTCGTCGTGCGCATCAACGATCGCGGTCCGTTCATCAAGGGACGCGTGCTCGACCTGTCGAAGGGTGCGGCCGGCCAGCTCGGCTTCATCGGCTCCGGCCATACTTCCGTGTGCATGGCGCGCGTCTAGAGTTTTCTGTGTCCGGCAACATAGGCCGGACACATTGCCTACACATTTCGCAGTCGCACACTGAGCCGGCTGGCACCGTTCGGCCCCGATTTCCACGGTCTTGAACCAAAGAAGCATTGGTCACGCCGCGTGACGTATTGCATCGCAGCAATTAGTTGTTAACTTCCCCGCGAGACATCTAGGGCTCGGCGCGGCTCGTCGTCCCTTCGGTCGCAGGCAGCAGCGGGGTTCTCGATGTTCTACCAGCTCTATGAGATGAACCACGCGGCCCTGCAGCCGGCGCGCCTCTATGCCGACGCGGTGCGGATGTTCTACTCCAATCCACTCAATCCGTTTTCCCACACGCAATGGGGCCGTTCGATCGCGGCGACGGCCGAACTGTTCGAGCGCACCACGCGCCGCTACGGCAAGCCGACCTTCGGCCTGACCAAGACCGTGGTCGACTGGAAGAGCGTTGAGGTCACTGAAAAGACCGTCTGGTCGAAGCCGTTCTGCAATCTCGTCCGCTTCGAGCGCACGGTCCCCGCCGGACGCAAGCCCGATCCGAAGCTTCTGATCGTGGCGCCGATGTCGGGCCACTATGCGACGCTGCTGCGCGGCACGGTCGAAGCCATGCTGCCCTATGCCGACGTGCACATCACCGACTGGGTCGATGCCCGCATGGTGCCGCTTGCCGACGGCCAATTCGATCTCGATGACTACATCGACTACGTCATCGACATGCTGCACACGCTGGGGCCGGACACGCATGTGATGGCGGTGTGCCAGCCTTCCGTGCCGGTGCTGGCCGCCGTGGCGCTGATGGAAACGAAGGGCGACCCCTTCGTGCCCTCGACCATGACCTTGATGGGCGGCCCGATCGACACCCGCAGCAACCCGACCGCGGTCAATCTGCTGGCGCAGGAAAAGGGCATCGACTGGTTCCGCGACAATGTCGTGATGCATGCGCCCTGGCCGGTGCCGGGCTTCGGCCGCGAGGTCTATCCAGGCTTCCTGCAGCTGTCCGGCTTCATGAGCATGAACCTCGACCGCCACATCATCGCCCACAAGGACTTCTTCATGCATCTGGTGAAGCATGATGGCGACAATGCCGAGAAGCACCGTGATTTCTACGACGAGTATCTTGCTGTCATGGACCTGACGGCGGAGTTTTATCTGCAGACCGTCGACACGGTCTTCGTGCGCCAGGCCTTGCCCAAGGGCGAGATGACGCATCGCGGCACCAGGATCGATCCGTCGGCGATCCGCAACGTCGCGCTGTTCACGGTCGAAGGCGAAAACGACGACATATCGGGCCTTGGCCAGACCAAGGCGGCGCATGATCTGTGCCCCAACATCCCGGCAGACAGGCATGCCCACTACATGCAGCCGGCGGTTGGCCATTACGGCGTGTTCAACGGTTCGCGCTTCCGTTCCGAAATCGTGCCGCGCATCGTCGACTTCATCACCAGCTATGGCCGCCAGGAGCGTGTCGCGGTGAAGCCGAAGCTGGTCCGCGCCGCCAAGAGATAATGCAAGGCCGCCCAAAATTGCGGGGTTTGGGAAGATGACCTGCATAAACCAAGCTTAACGGCGATAAACCGTGAAATTGGACGGTAAAAGCCGGCTGGCTGGCCGATTCTGTTGCACAAGTGCCGCTGTCCAGCCCCTCGGGTAACCATGCCGACAATCCGACCGTCGTCGTAATTGACACGGACTGTAAATCCCCCTTAACCTTTCGTTAATAACAAAGGGTGAGCGGGGACAATGATTTCCTCATCGATGGCGCGACGGCTGCGCGTGTATGTGGCGGCCGGGCTGGCAATGACGGCGGGCTGGGTGGCACCGGCTTTGGCGGGTGGAGCGATGGCGACCGGGGGGCTCACCTCGCAGCCGATCGGCCACTATGATTTCTGCAAGCTGCATCCGGGCGAGTGCTCGATCCGCCCGACCAATCTGGCGCCGGCTCCGATGAGCGACGGGCTGATGCGCAAGCTTCTCAATGTCACCGCCAGGGTCAACGCCGCCGTCAAGCCGATGAGCGACATGGATATCTACGGCAAGGACGAGGTCTGGGCCTATCCCGACAAGGGCGTCGGCGATTGCGAGGACTATGTGCTGGAAAAGCGGCGCCAGCTTTCGCGCATGAGCATCTCGCTTGCCGATCTTCTGATCACCGTCGTGCGCAAGCCCGACGGCGAGGGTCACGCCGTGCTGACGGTGCGCACCGACGAGGGCGACTATGTGCTCGACAATCTGACCGACAAGGTCAAACCATGGGACGCGACCGGTTACCGCTTCCTCAAGCGGCAGGCGATCGACAACACCGGCCGCTGGGTCTCGATCCGCGGTGGCCAGCAAGTTCTGGTCGGTGCGGTTCAGTAATACGGCGTTTGCCGGAAGCATCCATCGCTTCGTCATCCTAGGGCGAAGCAAGAGCGAAGCTCCGTCACGGCGACTCTAGGCCACGCTCGATCGCTCCACTTCCTCAATATCATCCTCACTGACAACCGGCGCAAAAAGTTCATCGCTGATGAGCTGGTGCGTGCTCCTGGCAAACGAGAATAATCAATGAGATCCTATGTGATCAACCTGGACCGCAGTTCCGATAGACTGGTGCGGATGACTGATCGATTCGCGTCTGTCGGGCTTAGCTTCGAGCGAGTCTCGGCGGTGGACGGACGACTGCTGAGCCCGACCGACATCTCCGATGTCTACAAGCCCGTTTTCGGGGCGGCCACAATGACGCCGGAAGAGGTAGGCTGCTTCTTGAGCCATCGCCGGTGTTGGGAAAGGATCGCCTCGGAAGCAGACCCCTACGGCTGTGTTTTCGAGGACGACGTGTTGATGTCCAGGCATGCGGATCTGTTTCTTGGCGATGACACCACATGGATTCCAGCAGGCGCGGACATCGTAAAGATCGAGGCGATTGCTGGACGGGGGGTATGGCTTGACCGCGCTGTCAAGCTGCTGTCTGGAGACTTCAAATTGGGGCTTCTTCGCGGCTTCGCATTCGGGTCCGGCGGGTACATCCTCTCGAGGTCGACAGCCGAGCGCCTTCTATTGATCACGCGGGTATTCTCGGATGCCGTCGACCATGTGAAGTTCAACCCCGGATGTGGGATAGCTGACAGTCTGAAATCCTATCAGATGTTCCCGGGTCTCTGTATTCAAACCCAAGTCTTTTATCCCAAGGGATCTAGTCTAGTCGATGCGCCTGCACTCGCCACCCATAGTGTACCGCGTTTTCCGGGGAGAAGTAGGCCATGGCTGGTACAGAAGAGCCTGCAGGCTTTTCGTCGGATGTCGCACAAGTTGCGTCGTCATCGACGAACCGTGATACTCTTTGCCGATGAGGGCTGCCCGGCAGAGCCATGAGATATCGGGAGTACACCCCGGTCGCTGGCAAACTCCAACCAAACGCCTGACGGCCCATCTGATCCTTGGGTCTGCGTGCCCGCTTCGCTCGTAGATGACAGAAGTTATATTTCTCCGTGAACCATTTCGCTCCGGCCTGCGACACACAGCCGTGAACCGAAACCAACCATGGAGACTTCAGATGACTGCTTTTCTGCGAAATACCCTTCTTGCCGCTCTCGCGGTGTCGAGCATGGCCGGATCCGCCATGGCCGATCAGACCACCACCAGCTGTGCCAAAACCAACCTCAACGACCTCTGGGCCGGCCGCTGTTGCGGTGATGCCGGGGCGTCGGACTGCCTGGGTGGCGGAAACAATGGCCATGGCGGCAATGGCGATCACGGCCGGGGCGGAAATGGCGGCACGGCCGGCAAGAAGTGATCTCACCACTGTGCCCGCTGGCGGTCCGCCGGCGGGCAGTTTCCTTCTGAAGCAGGCGAACTTGCATCACGCTCGGATCGTCGGACTACGGCCGCTGGTTTAACGCCGCGCGGATCGATGCGGTGATGCGGCGGAGCTCGGTTTCGTCGAGTTTCTCGATGTTTTCCGCCAGCAGATTGGCAAGCTCGGTGGCGGCGGGGGAAAGACCCGACGTGTCGAGTTTTACACGCGGATGCGAGGCCTCGGCCAGCCGCGCCAGTTCCTCGGCATCGTCCCAGATGATGTTGAAATAGCCGATGATCTTCTGGATCAGCGTCCAGGTCGGGGCACCGCGCCTGCCATGTTCGAGCGCCGACAGATAGGCGGCGCTGACGCCGATCGCCGCCGCCATGTCCTTCTGGCGGACACCGCGTTCGCTCCTAAGCGTCCGCAGCTTCTCTCCGAACGGGGTCATGTCCCCACCCTCATGATAGAGCTCCTCACAGGCGCGCCCGCCGCAGGCGGATATAGAGCGCACCCGAACCGCCATGATTGCGGGCGGCATGGTCGTGGCTGGAGACCAGCGGCCGGAAGGCGGGCGTCGACAGCCAGGCCGGTACCGCGCGCCGCAACACGCCATCGCCGCCGGAGGACGAGCCCTTGCCGGTGATGACCAGGACATAGCGGACGCCGCCGGCATGCGCCCGGTGCAGGAATGAAAACAGCAGCGAATAGGCCTCGTCCTGGGTCAGGCCGTGCAGATCGACGCGGCCCTCGATCGGCAGCCGGCCCTTCGACAGCTTGTCCAAGGTCGGTTCGTCGAGCGCATGCGCGACATGCTGCGTCTTTGGTTTGGCTGCCCCGGGATTGGCCATGGGCTGAACCGGTTGCGGCTGACTTGGCCTGACCTCGGCAGGGATTTCAGGGATGTCGACGGCAAATTTGCCCTTCAGCGGCTTGGCCGTGCGCGCCACCAGGTTCCACAGAACCCGGTCGTCCTCGCTGAGCTTGTCCGGGCGCCGGGTCATCGGACCGCACCTGCAACGAGCGCGCGCGGGATCAGCGCATAAAAATCCGCGGCATTGCGGACCACGCCGGCGATCTCGCCCGCGGCATCGCCCGAACCGGCGAACAGGTCGCCCCGCGCGGACCCGGTGATGGCCGAGCCGGTGTCCTGCGCGATCATCAGCCGGCGGAACGGTTCTGCGTCGAAAGCAGTCAGCGTCGGTGCGTCGATGTAAAAAGGCGTGCCGAATGTATGCAGCAGGCGGTCGACGGCGATCGAGCGGCCCGGCGTCAGCGGCACCTTGGCGGCGGCGATCGGGCCAAGGGCCGCGTCCTCGACATCGGCCTCGCGGAAGAAGATGTAAGAGCGGTTCTGCCGCAGGATCTCGTCGACGCGGCCCGGATGCGCCTTGAACCAGGCGCGGATCGACTGCATCGTCACCTTCTCCAGCGGGATCTCGCCAAGCTCGCTCAAGATCTTGCCGGATCCGGTGAAGCGCTGGCCGGATTTGGCGGCATAGGTGACGCGGACAAGCCGGCCGTCGGTCATGGCGAGGCGTGCGGCACCTTGCACGTGAATGAAGAAGGCATCGACCTTGTCGGCCAGCCAGGCGATTTCCAGACCCTTGCCGTCGAGCGCGCCACGCTCGATCTCGCCACGGTCGGGATACTCGACCGGCCCGCTCGGCGTCTGGCGCGCGAAAGCGAGGTAGGGATCCAGGCCGGGCGGCCGGTTGCTCTCGTCGATATCGACGAGATCGGCCGGGCGCGACAGCAACGGCACCGAAAACCGATCCGTGCGCACCGGTGACGCCTCGACCTGCGGCTCATAGAAACCAGTGACGAGCCCGGCGCCGGCATGTTCGGCGGGGATAAGCGCCGGGACGAAATGGCGCTCGAAGAAGGCGCGGGCTTCCCCGCGGGTCGGCGACTGATTCGCCGGCGAAACGGTCCGGGCCTTGGCGTAGGCATCGGCAAAGGCGTCGAAGTCGATGCCGAGCGCACCACTGCGATAGGGTTTGGTCAGGACATGGAAGGCCGAGCGGCGAAAGGCGGCGAAAGCCGCCGAATGGTCGTCATCTCCCCAGCCGGGCAGGTCGCCGAAGGCTTTCTCGACAAAAAGAGGCGATAGCGACACCGGAGCCTCGCCGCGTGTTTCCGAACTAGTCTTCTTCCTCGGTGGCGACGAGCTTCCAGTTCGGGTCGCGCGAGCGCGTGTCGCGGGCGAAGGTCCAGACATCCTTGACCTCTGCGACGGTTTCCGGGTCGCCGTCGATGACCGCGCCGGCCTTGTCGCGGGTCGCCGAAATCAGCTCGCTGATGATGCGCAGCGTGACATGCGCCTCGCCGCCCTTCATCTCGGCCGAGACGATGTCGGCCTTGTCGATGCCGACGAAGGAGGACTGGATCTTTTCCGCCTTGGCCTCGCGCTCGCCGATGGCGGCGACAAAACCGTCATAGACCTCGCGCGACAACAGGTTCTTCAGCGTTTTGCGATCGCCGTCGGCATAGGCCATGACGATCATCTCGTAAGCAATCTTGGCGCCGTCGACGAAACCCTTCGGCTCGAAGGACGGATCATTGTCCTTGATCGTGCGCAGGCCCTTGTTGAGGTCGGTATCGGGCTTGGCGAAAGCGTCGATCGCGGCATAGGTGTCGGGAGCCGGCTCGCCTGGCGGGCGCTTGCGCGGCAGCGAGACGACATTTTCTGATTTCTGGGCGGCATCCTTGTCGCCGGTGCGAGCCGCCGAATAGGGATCGAAGGGCGGCCGTTCGCTGCCGGTGCGGCGGCCCAGCACATTGCGCAGCTGGAAAAAGATGACCACCGCCGCAATCAGGAAGAAAATCGTGCCGAAGTCGAAGAATCCCATATCTTCCGCCAATCAATCCCTGCCCTGTGGCCGGACCGTCAGGCCTAATGGCCACGGTCGCATAGCGTTCAACATTCAAAGCATATAGAACGCAAGGCGCAATCATTCAAATCAAAGGCAGGCATACCTATCTAACAGCCTCAGTGCCAGCGGCGATTGCCAACTGGCGGCCAAAACAATCGAAACGTCATAACAATCGAAAAAAGGTTGGCAAGACTTGCGCATTTCGCTGCTTCCCTTCTTTCTCCTCGCGCTTCCGCTGCTGGAAATCGCCGGTTTCGTCATCGTCGGCCGTGAGGTCGGCGCGCTGGCGACGGTCGGCCTCGTGCTGGCCTCGAGCATCGCCGGCGTGCTTTTGCTCCGGTACCAGGGCTTTGGTGTCATGGCCCGCATCCGCACCGAGATGGCCGCCGGCCAGAACCCAAGCCGCCACCTTGCGCACGGCGCCATGATCGTGGTTGCGGCGATCCTCCTGATCATCCCCGGCTTCATATCAGACATCATCGGCCTGCTGCTGTTCCTGCCGCCATTGCGCGATTTTGCCTGGAGCCGGTTCAAGGGCCGCATTGTCGTCGCCACCGATTTCTCGACCGGCGGTTTTCGCGGCCGCCAGCGCGACAGGGTCATCGACCTCGAAGACGGCGACTATTCGCGCGAGGACGATCTGAAGCGCGGCCCGGATCACAACTCGCCGTGGCGCCGCCTGAAGGACGATTAGGGCGCCGTCCCATCTACATCCCATAGCCGAGAAGCCAAGGCGGCAAACCTTGTCTTGTCATCCCCGCCATGGTAGCGAACGCCCGATTTCAATTCGGTCAGCGACGCTGCCCAGGCAAGAGGACAAGGCTTATGGCCAGCAAGGATGACGCGCCGGTCGGCGCAGCCAACGGAAACGGCAATGCGGCGCAGCCGTCGCTCAACGTTCTGGCGCAATATGTGAAGGACCTGTCCTTCGAAAGCCCTGGCGCGCCGAATTCGCTGCGCGGCCGCGACAAGGCGCCGGGCATCGCCATCAACGTCAACGTCAACGCCAACCCGCTCTCCGACAAGCAGTTCGACGTCAATCTGACGCTGAACGCCAAGGCGTCCTTCGACCAGGAAGTGCTGTTCAATGTCGAGCTGGTCTATGGCGGCGTGTTCGCCATCGCAGGCTTTCCGCAGGAGCACATGCTGCCGATCCTGTTCATCGAATGCCCGCGCCTTTTGTTCCCGTTCGCCCGGCAGATCATCGCCGAGGCAACCCGCAATGGCGGCTTCCCGCCGCTGATGCTCGACCCGATCGACTTCGCCCAGATGTTCCAGCAGAAGCTGGCCGAGGACGAGGCGTCCAAGGTCAAGGTGAGCTGAGGCCTGCTGTCATCGTTGTTGTTTCTGAGAACCCGGCCTTGTGCCGGGTTTTCTGTTTGGAACGCTGGCGGGGCAGCGCGCCTTCGAGGTTGGCTGAAGGCCCTTCGCGTCTTCGTCATCCTAGGGCGGAGCAAGGAGCGTAGCGACGCAGCGCAGACCCTAGGATCCATGCCGTGACATTCGCCTTAGAATGCAACGGATCAGAATGGCGCTTGTCCCCGCGCCTGTGCTCGCTACGCTAAAACCATGACCGGTTATGTCTACATGACTGCGAGCCAGAAAGGTGGCACCCTCTATATCGGTATCACCAACGACCTCGGTCGCCGCATGCCGGAGCACAAGTCGGGCCAAGGCTCTAATTTCACCAGCCGCTACGGTGTTCAGCGGTTGGTCTGGTACGAGGAGTTTTCGACATCACCGATGCGATCCAACGTGAGAAGTCCCTGAAGCGCTGGCCGCGCCAATGGAAGATCGAATTGATCGAAAAGGCCAATCCAGAGTGGTTCGAGCTGTTTCGCGGGACGGGGTCGTAATGCTCGGTTTCTTGCACCGCCGGAACATATCATCACCGTCACGGCATGGATCCTAGGGTCTGCGCCGCGTCGCTTCGCTCCTTGCTTCGCCCTAGGATGACGAAGTTATGGGGGTCCGCTGCCAATCTTGAGGGTCGGCCCTTCCAGCCTTGCCGCCATCGCTTCTCTAACTGCCAGCAGCAACCTTCAGCCACAACGCCTTCTCACCCAACGTCCCGACCATGCCGGCGTGCGCGGCGCGTTCGGCTTCGGTGACGCGCGGCCGCAGGGGTGCCGGGCGCTGGCTGATGATGATTTCGATCTGGCGGACATTTTCGCCTTGCGCCGGCGCGGTGGCGCTGTCGAGGATAAGGGCCGCCTGCTTGCCGCCGATCAGCTCGATATAGACCTCGGCCAGCAATTCGGAATCGAGCAGGGCGCCGTGCTTGGTGCGCCTGGTGTTGTCGATGCCGTAACGCCGGCAGAGCGCATCGAGCGAATTGGGGCCCATCGGGTGCTTGCGGCGCGCCAGCGCCAGCGTGTCGACGACGAGGCCGTTGTCGATGACGGGGTGGCCCAGCCGGCCGAACTCGACGTTGAGGAAGCCGACGTCGAACGTCGCATTGTGGGCGACCAGCTTGGCGCCGTCGGTGAAGTCCAGCCATTCCTGCACAATCTCGGCAAAGGTCGGCTTGCCCGCGAGGTCCGCCGCGCTGATGCCGTGCACCGCCTGTGCCTCGGCATGGATCGCGCGCCCTTGCGGGTTGATGTAGTGGTGGAAGGTCTTTCCGGTCGGGAAGCGGTTGACCAGCTCGACGCCGCCCAGCTCGATCACGCGGTCGTCGCGCGAATCGAGGCCGGTGGTTTCCGTGTCGAAGATGATCTCACGCATCGAATCAGTCGCTCCAAAGGAGCAGAATCATGAGACCGGAACAAAATGGCAATGGGAAACGAAGCTGATCAGGGCAATCACTACAGGTTTGCGCTGCCCCTCATCGCCCTGCCGGGCACTTCTCCCCGTATAGTGACGGGGAGAACGACGCCTTCGCAAAGGATTTCGCCAATCTCCTGCGTTAGCAAGAGAGTAGCCGAGGTCGCGGCCAGCTCCTTCTCCCCGTCACTATACGGGGAGAAGATGCCGGCAGGCAGATGAGGGGCGGCGCTGACGTTGACAGACGGCAGCCAGTGTCAATGGCCCGGCTTGCCGACCCCGATCAGTTCCGCAATGATCGCATTCACCTGATCCCGCGCGGCGTCCAGCCCCTGGCCGGTGTCGACCACGAAATCGGCCTGACGACGCTTTTCCGCATCCGGCACCTGCTTGGCCAGGATCGACGCCAGTTTTTCCTCGGTCATGCCTGGCCGCGCCAGCACACGCTCGCGCTGGGTCTCGGCCGATGCGGTGACGACGACGACCTTGTCGACGCGGTTGCGGCCGCCGGTTTCAAACAGCAGGGGAATATCGAGGACGGCGATCGGTGCGCCTGATCCACGATGCCTGGCCAGAAAGGCATCGGCATCGGCGCGCACCAGCGGGTGAATGATCGCCTCGAGCCGCTTCAGCCCGGCGGCGTCACCGAGCACGCGCGCGCCAAGTTTTGTCCGGTCGACCACCCCGGCAGATGTGGTGCCCGGAAACGCCGCCTCGACCAAAGGGGCTGCCTTGCCGGCATAGAGGCGATGCACCGTCTCGTCGGAATCATGGACCGGCACGCCGGCGTCAGCGAACATCCTGGCCGTGGTCGACTTGCCCATGCCGATCGATCCGGTGAGGCCGAGCACGATCATGGTTTCGGCACCAGATCGGCAACGATGAGCGCGCGGAGTTCAGCTGTAACTCGCGGCCTGATGCCGAACCAGCGCTCGAAGCCGGGCACCGCCTGATGCAGCAGCATGCCGAGGCCGTCGACCGTCTTCAGCTTTCTCGCGCGCGCCGCGGCAAGCAGCGGCGTCTCCAGCGGCACATAGACGATGTCGGTGACGATGGCATGGTTGGGCAGCCGGGCGGGATCGGCCGACAGGCCTTCATTGCCATGCATGCCGAGCGCCGTGGTGTTGACCAGCAGGCCGGCATCGCCGAGCAGTTCACCCGTAGCCGCCATGCCATGCGCCGAGACACCGGCGCCGAAACGATCGCGCAGTTCCATAGCCCGGGAGAGCGTTCGGTTGACGATGCGGATGTCGGTCACGCCGCGCTCCTTCAGCGCATGGATGACGGCGCGCGACGCGCCGCCGGCGCCAAGCACGACCGCCGGGCCCTTGCTCGCCCAGCCCGGCGCATGATCGTCGAGGTTGGCGGCAAAGCCGTGGCCGTCGGTGTTGCCGCCCCACAGGACGCCATCCTCGAACCACAGCGTGTTGACGGCGCCGATTTCTTGCGCCGCCTGGTCGCGGCGTTCGGCCAATGCGAAAGCCGCTTCCTTGTGCGGGATGGTGATGTTGCCGCCGCGGTAATTGTTTGCCTGCAGCGTTTTCACGAATACGGCAAAGTCTTGCGGCGCGACATCGATGGCCAGGTAGCTCCCGTCGATGCCATGTTTGGCCAGCCAGTGGCCATGGATCTTCGGCGAGCGCGAATGCTTGACCGGATGGCCTGACACGAAGGCCTTCTTTGACACCTCAGCCATCGATCGCTCCCAGGTCACGCAGTTCGGCCAGCAGCGGCAGAAGCGGCAGGCCGACAATGGTGAAATGATCGCCCTCGATTTTCTCGAACAATTGAATGCCTTCGCCTTCGATCTGATAGGCGCCGACGCTTCCCAGCGCCTTGGCGCCGACGCGGGCGAGGTGGCGGCCGATGAAGGCTGGGTCAAGCTTGCGCATGGTCATCGAAGCGATGCCGACATGCCGCCACAAAACCCTGCCATCGCGGACCAGCACGGCGGCGCTGTTCAATTGATGGGTCTTGCCCGACAGCGCCAGGAGATGACGGCGCGCGCCTTCCCTATCGGCCGGCTTGTGGAACACCTCGTCGCCTAGCGACAGCGTCTGGTCGCAGCCCAGAACCAGGGCGCCCGGCCTGCGCTCGCTGACTTCTGTGGCCTTGGCCTCGGCCAGCACCAGGGCGACGTCCTCGGGCGAGACGCCGCTATCCTGCAAAGGCCCCTCGAGCGCGCGCTCGTCGACTTCGGCCGGAACCGCCTCGACCTCGACGCCGGCGTTGACCAGCATCGCCTTGCGGAACGGGCTGCCTGAAGCGAGGATGATTTTCTCGGTCATGATTTTTCGCCTGATCAATTGTCTAACCGTTGTTGAGATTCTGGCTCCAACAGAGAACCGCTGCACCTTCGACCACCGTCACGGCATGGATCCTAGGGTCTTCGCGACGTCGCTTCGCTCCTGCTCCGCCCTAGGATGACGAAGGCGTGGTGGCTTTTTGGCCAATCGCGGATGTCGGGCCTGGCACCTACGCCGTCAAAGTGCAGTTGGTGGCAATCGCAAACCTTCGAAATTGGCCGAGACAATCGTCCCTTCGTCATCCTAGGGCGAAGCAAGGAGCCAAGCGACGCAGCGCAGACCCTAGGATCCATGCCGTGACCTTTCAAGCGACGCAGCGGTGGATGTCAGCAACGCGTCGCACGGCTCCAATTATCTATTCTTCCCCCGCAGGGCAACGATCGCCGCCGCCGTTTCCTCGATCGAGCGGCGGCTGACGTCGATCATCGGCCAGCCATGGCGCGTGCAGATCTTGCGGGCATAGGCGAGCTCCTCGGCGATTGCGGCGCGGTCGACATAATCCGATGCCTCATACGAGCTGCTGTTGCCGAGGATGCGGTTTTGCCGGACATGCGAGATGCGCTCGGCGGTGGCGATCAGCCCGACGATCAGGGGCTTGCTGGCGGCAACCAGGCTTTCCGGCACCGGCACGCCGAGCACGATCGGGATGTTGGCGGTCTTGATGCCGCGGTTGGCGAGATAGATGCTGGTCGGCGTCTTCGACGTGCGAGAAATGCCGATCAGCACGACATCGGCATCGTCCATATTGAGCGGCAATTGGCCGTCATCATGGTCCATGGTGAAATTGAGCGCATCGATGCGGCGGAAATATTCGGCGTCGAGGACATGCTGGGCGCCGACGCGGCGGCCGGCCGGGGTGCCTAGATAGGACTGGAACACGGTCAGCACCGGCTCCAGCACCGATACACAGGGCAGGCCCATGGCCGCGCAGCGCTCGTCGATGCCGCGTGCCAGCTTCTGGTCGACGACCGTATAGAGGATGATGCCCGGCTCCTCCTCGATGTCCTCGAACACCTTTGCCACCTGCTTTTCGGTGCGGATCAGCGGATAGATATGCTCGATGGCGCGCGCGTCCTTGTATTGCGCCGAGGCCGCCCGGCCGGCGGCGAGCAGCGTTTCGCCGGTCGCGTCGGAAATCAGGTGCAGGTGGAAGAAGCTCTGGGGTTTGTTCACAGGGGTCACCTGGGGCTGTGGGCTTCTGTGGATAAAGCGGGATGAAAAGACGGGCCTGTCGGAGGCGACTGTATCAGATGGCAGTTTGTCCACAATTCGATGCGCTGTCAGCTTCGTCGGGCGACTGGGGACAAGTTTGGGGACGGCTTTTTTCGACTACGGTCCGTCCACAGGACCTGCCTTTCATCGCTGTGCCTAACACTTTGACTCGATTGATCGATTCGGAGCTATCCCCAGAACCCTACATCTGGGAAAAAGAAGCACGCGACAATATGTTGGCTGGTGTTTTCCGGGGCAAAGCGGGACAGGTGACAACCACTAGAACCAACAGACTCTTAGAATCAGAAGAATCTTAGATATAAGAATCTTTGATTATAGAAGAGGCTGGGAGAAGCGAGCGCCCGATGCCCCAGAACCGGATCATGCTGGATGTCCTCAGGGGCAAGGCCCATTTTCCGCCTCCGCTCTGGATGATGCGTCAGGCCGGGCGCTATCTGCCGGAGTATCGGGAGACACGCAGGCGAGCAGGCTCGTTCCTCGACCTCTGCTACGATCCCGACCTTGCGGTCGAAGTGACCTTGCAGCCGATCGAGCGTTTTGGTTTCGATGCCTCGATCCTGTTTTCCGATATCCTTGTCGTCCCGCATGCGCTTGGCCGTGACGTCCGCTTCGAAGAGGGCAGAGGGCCGCTGCTGACGCCGATCACCGCGCCGGAGATCTTGGCTCTGGAAGGCAAGGTGTTTCACGTGAATCTCGAACCGGTCTACGAGACGGTTCGCCGGTTGCGGGCCAAACTCCCCGAAGAGACAACCCTGATCGGCTTCTGCGGCGCGCCGTGGACGGTGGCGACCTACATGATCGCCGGCCATGGCACACCCGACCAGGCGCCGGCGCGGCTTTTTGCCTATCGCGAGCCGGTGGCCTTTCAACGATTGCTGAAGGTGCTTGCGGAACATTCGGCCGCCTATCTCATCCGCCAGATCGAGGCGGGCGCGGATGTGGTGCAGATTTTCGATTCCTGGTCCGGCGTGCTGGACGATGAAACTTTCGACCTGTTCTGCGTTCAGCCAATGGCCGAGATCGTTGGCCGGGTGCGGGCGGTTCATCCCGATGTTCCGATCATCGGTTTTCCCAAGGGCGCCGGTTCGCGCTACCGGACCTATCGGCAAAAGACCGGCGTAACGGCGCTGGGGATCGACTGGACGGTGCCCTTGGTCGCGGCGAAGGAATTGCAGCGCTCAGGTGCGGTTCAGGGCAATCTCGATCCCTTGCGGCTCGTGGCTGGCGGCAAGGCGCTGTCGGATGGCGTCGAGGCGATCCTGAAGGCGCTGGGAGACGGGCCGCTGATCTTCAACCTCGGTCACGGCATCACGCCGGAGACGCCGATCGCCCATGTCGAGGCGATGGTGAAACAGGTGCGGAGCGCGACACGCTGATGGCTCAGATGAACAACACGAACAGCACCGGCCAGGCGATGATGCGGATGACGATCGGTATCGCCGTACTGGTCGTTTTCACCGCGCTTTTGTATTTCGCGGCACCCGACAGTTTCTATCCCTGGGCCAAGGCGATCCATATCCTCGCCGTCATCTCATGGATGGCGGGCATGCTCTATCTGCCGCGGCTGCTGGTCTATCACGCCGATGCCGAGAAGGGCTCGGTGCAGTCGGAAACCTTCAAGGTGATGGAGCGGCGCCTGCTGCGGGGCATCATCAACCCGGCGATGATCGTCACCTGGGTGTTCGGCCTGTGGCTCGCCTGGAAGGGTTTTGGTTTCCAGGGCGGCTGGCTGCACGCCAAGATCGGAGCGGTGCTTTTGCTGTC
This sequence comes from Mesorhizobium sp. M0848, assembly GCF_040319805.1. Classification (NCBI taxonomy): domain Bacteria; kingdom Pseudomonadati; phylum Pseudomonadota; class Alphaproteobacteria; order Hyphomicrobiales; family Phyllobacteriaceae; genus Mesorhizobium; species Mesorhizobium sp. M0848. Next base: position 69,878 of record NZ_JAMYOM010000029.1, read on the forward strand.
GGCCATGCATGGCTATCTCTCGGGCGCGGTGCGCAAATTCGCCGAGGACCGCAATGAAAAACCGGCCAGGCACTGGCGAATGGTCAACGAGATCCCCACATTGCTGATGATCGCAATCGTCATCCTGGTGGTGGTCAAGCCGTTCTGATGCATGTCGATCAAAACGGCCAGGAGCCAGCGACAGGCATTGATGCGTTTTAAGCCTTCATAGGCCACGCAAAACGCAGCTTGCTCTTTCACCCGACCGACGATAAAAGACGGGTCTTCCTTCCCGTCATGCGCCGCCCCTCGTTGTTTTCGGCCGCGCCCGGCATTTGTCGCATCCCGCCGATATTTTCCCAAAGCCTACCCAGACTCCATCTATTCAAGGTCCGTCTATGCAAGAAATGAAACTCGCCGAGTTCAAGAACAAGAAACCGCCAGAGCTGATCGCTTATGCCGAATCGCTCGAGGTCGAAAACGCCAGCGTCATGCGCAAGCAGGAGCTGATGTTTGCGATCCTGAAGAAGCTGGCCGCCCAGGAGATCGAGATCATCGGTGATGGCGTGGTCGAGGTGCTGCAGGACGGTTTCGGCTTCCTGCGCTCCGCCAACGCCAATTATCTGCCAGGTCCCGACGACATCTATATTTCGCCGTCGCAGATCCGGCGCTTTTCGCTGAAGACCGGCGATACCGTCGAAGGGCCGATCCGCAGCCCGAAAGAGGGCGAGCGCTATTTCGCGCTGCTCAAGGTCAACACCATCAATTTCGACGATCCCGAGAAGATCCGTCACAAGATCCACTTCGACAATCTGACGCCGCTCTATCCGACCAAGCGGCTGAAGATGGAAATCGAGAATGTGACCACCAAGGACATCTCGGCCCGCGTGATCGACCTGGTCGCGCCGATCGGCAAGGGACAGCGCGCTTTGATCAACGCGCAGCCGCGTACCGGCAAGACGGTTCTGATGCAGAACATCGCCCACTCGATCACCGCCAACCATCCGGAATGCTATCTGATCGTGCTTCTGATCGACGAGCGGCCGGAAGAAGTGACCGACATGCAGCGCTCGGTGAAGGGCGAGGTGATCTCCTCGACCTTCGACGAGCCGGCCGTGCGCCACGTGCAGGTCGCCGAAATGGTCATCGAGAAGGCCAAGCGCCTGGTCGAACATGGCCGCGATGTCGTCATCCTGCTCGATTCGATCACCCGCCTCGGCCGCGCCTACAACACCGTCGTGCCGTCATCCGGCAAGGTGCTGACCGGTGGTGTCGACGCCAACGCCCTGCAGCGGCCGAAGCGCTTCTTCGGCGCTGCCCGCAACATCGAGGAAGGCGGCTCGCTGACCATCATCGCCACCGCGCTGATCGATACCGGCAGCCGCATGGACGAAGTCATCTTCGAAGAGTTCAAGGGCACCGGCAACTGCGAAATCCAGCTCGACCGCAAAGTGGCCGACAAGCGCATCTATCCGGCCATGGACATCTTGAAGTCCGGCACCCGCAAGGAAGACTTGCTGGTTTCCAAGCAGGATCTGCAGAAGATCTTCGTGCTGCGCCGCATCCTGGCGCCGATGGGAACCACCGACGCGATCGAGTTCCTGATCGACAAGCTCAAGCAGACCAAGACCAATGCGGATTTCTTCGATTCGATGAACACGTAAAGGTCAGGCCGAAATCTTCCGGTCTGTGTATTGAAGCCCCATTCCGCGAAACCGGGATGGGGTTTTTCGTTGTCCGGCGGCAGGTCGCTTTCCCGATATCGGGCGGCTGTATGTGGCGGCAGACGATTTCGCGTTCATGCAAAGCTCGTGTCTGCAAACTGGAAGCAGCGACGTGAAGAAGACAATCCCGACCCTGATCGGCTTTTCGGCCATCCTGACCTGGTCTTTCCTGGCGCTGCTTTCGACCGCCGCTGGCCCGATCCCGCCGTTTCAGCTGGCAGCCATGACCTTCCTGCTCGGAGGGCTGGTCGGCGCCGGCAGCTGGATCTTCCGCCCAGGCGCGATCCGGTCGCTGCGGCAGCCATGGCCGGTCTGGGCGATCGGCACGGCGGGACTGTGCATCTACCACTGCGCCTATTTCTTTGCGATCCAGTCGGCGCCGCCGGTCGAGGTCAGCCTGATCGCCTATCTCTGGCCATTGCTGATCGTCGTCTTTGCAGCCTTCCTGCCCGGTGAAAGGCTCCGGGTTCATCACATCGTCGGCGTCGTTCTAGGGCTTGCCGGCGCCATCGTGGTGATCACCAAGGGCGGCAATGTCGGCCTGGCCAATGGGGTGATGAAGGGCCATGTCATCGCGCTCTTCTGCGCCTTCATCTGGGCTGGCTATTCCGTGCTGTCGCGCCGCTTCGGCCAGGTGCCGACGGATGTCGTGGCCGGTTATTGCTTCATCACGGCGGCGGTCGCTTTCTCGCTGCACCTGATGCTTGAGACCACGGTCTGGCCGCAGACGCCGACGCAGTGGACGACTATCGTCATTCTGGGCACGATTCCTCTGGGAGCCGGCTTCTACGCCTGGGATTTTGGCTGCAAGCACGGTGACATCATGATCCTTGGCGCCTTGTCCTACGCCGCACCGCTGTTTTCGGTCATCGTGCTGCTGCTGGCAGGCTTTGGCGTCTTCCACTGGTCGGTGGCGCTCGCCTGCGTGCTGATCACCATTGGCGCGGTGGTTGCTGCCAGGGATTTGCTGTTCAAGCCCCGGCAAGCTGCGACCGAGGCGCTGCCCGATCCCGCGCACGGCGCCTGATCATTCTCGGCGCAAAAGGCGCTCCAGCTCTTCCGGATCCGTCATCGGGGAAAGGCAAACCTGACCAGCGCAGAACCACGCGCTTAAGCGGTTGGTCGGCGGCAGGATTCCGGCGGGCAGCAAGGCTCGATTCGCTCCGGTACCGATCGGCACGGGGATGTCGACGCGGCGTGGATCCGGATTTCGATTCGCAACCGGAACGAGCTTTGGATCGTTGAGCGCATCAACGATGACCAGCTTGAGCGGCTCGATCGCAAGCGCGCAGGCATTGACGATGCCGGCCTGGCCGTAGGTCTGGTTTGCGGCACGGCCGGCGGCATGTTCGGCGACCTCCCAGGCTTTCTCGTGCAGCTCGAGATCGCCGGTGACGGAGGCGAGCCGGACCAGTGCCTCGATGATCTGGCCGGTGGCGGACGGAATGGCTTCATCGACGTCGCCCCTGATGCGGATCGGCACGTCAGCGCTGTCCGAAGCCGTCAGATAGTAGCCGGTCTTCTCGGCATCGGCGTGCCAATGGTCGAGTTGCTCGACGAACTGGCCGGCCAGGTCGACATAACTCCAATCCCCAGTGGCCTCGAACAGCGAGATGGCTGCGTTGGTCATGGCGGCATAGTCGGTGGACAGAGCAGGGAACAGTTTTCTGGCGCCGAGCATCGAGTGCGGCAAGCGGCCGTCGCGGCTGGCAGAGCTGATATGGGCGAAGGCTTTTGCCGCCGCGTCGATCCAGTCAGGCCGCGCCAGCGACCGACCGGCCTCAGCAAAGGCTGCGATCATCTGGCCGTTCCAGTCGGTGAGGATCTTTGCGTCAAGGCCGGGCCTGACCCGCTCTTCCCGGACTGCAAGGAGTTCCCCCTTGAGCGGGCTGACCTCTTCGCGATCGATCACATATTGCGATTGCTGGGCCCTCGTCTGGTGGACAACCGGCTTGCCTTCCCAACCATGCGGGCTGGAGAGCGTGAAGTGATTGAAAAACAAGGGGGAATCGTCGCCGAGTGCGGCCTCGATCTCGTCTTGGCTCCAGGTGTAGAACAGCCCTTCCTCGCCGTCGCTGTCGGCGTCGAGACTGGCGGCAAAGGCGCCGCCGTCGACGCGCATTTCGCGCAGCAGCCAGTCGATCGTCTCTTTGATTCGGACCCGGAACAACTCGTTGCCGCTTGCGGCGTAGGCCCAGTTGCAGAAGCGGATCAGCTGGGCATTGTCGTAAAGCATCTTTTCGAAATGCGGCACCAGCCATTCGGCGTCGGTCGAGTAACGGCTGAGCCCGCCGCCGATATGGTCGTAGATGCCGCCGCTGACCATCTGTTCGAGGCTGTTAAGAACGTCGTCGCGATGGCTGGCGTTGCCGTCGCGCAGCCAGGACAGCCACAGCGTTTGCATGAACGGTGCATTGGGAAATTTCGGCGCGCCGCGCAAGCCGCCGAGATCGCGGTCGACCATGCCGTCTATGCCCTTGGCCAATTCCGCCAGCGTGTCGCGGTCGACCACGGTTCTGGCATGCGAGCCGGCGAGCCGCGCCTCGACATGTGTGGCCAGGCCGTCGGCGCTCTGGTTGAGGCTCGCCCGCTTCTCGCGCCAGGCCTTGTCCACCGCCTCCATCACCTGGATGAAACCGGGGCGGCCATAGCGTGGCTCGCGCGGAAAATAGGTGCCGCCCCAGAACGGCTTGCCGTCCGGCGTCAGGAACATGGTCAGCGGCCAGCCGCCTTGCTCGCCCATGGCGGAGAGTGCAGCCATATAGATCTGGTCGATGTCGGGACGCTCCTCGCGGTCGACCTTGATATTGACGAACAGACGGTTCATGACGGCGGCGACACCATCGTTCTCGAAGCTTTCATGCGCCATGACATGGCACCAATGGCAGGCGGCATAGCCGACCGAGAGCAGGATCGGCCTGTCCAGCGCCTTCGCCTCCTCGAGCGAAGCCGGCGACCAGGCCCGCCAGTGGACGGGATTGCCGCTGTGCTGCTGCAGATAGGGGCTGGCTTCTTCGGCAAGCAGGTTTTGCGCTGGCAGCGTCACTGGGCAAACTCGGGTGCGATTGGCTGATGGGTGTAAAGCTAGGGCGGTTCGGTAGAGCGGGCAAATGATTTCAAGCGGTTCCATCGTAGCGCTGTCGAGCGGCCGGCTCCCGGCCGGCGTCGCCGTCATCCGTATTTCCGGCCCGCAGACTCGATTCGTAATCGAAACGATTGCCGGCGGCATGGTTAAGGACCGCTCGGCAGTTCTGCGCCGATTCAGGGCACCCGATGGGACCGTGCTCGACACTGGCCTGGTCGTTTTCTTTCGCGGTCCGGCCAGTTTCACCGGCGAGGACGTTGCGGAATTCCACGTCCATGGCGGTCGTGCCGTTGTGGCAAAAGTGCTGGAGACGATCGCAGGCCATGACGGCGTCAGGCACGCGGAACCCGGCGAATTCACGCGCCGCGCCTTTCTCAACGGCAAGGTCGACCTGGTCGAGACCGAGGCGTTGGCGGATCTCGTCAATGCTGAGACCGAGGCGCAGCGGCGTTTTGCCGTTCAAAATGCCGAAGGCGTCCAGAGCGAACTCTATCTTGGCTGGCGCCGCAGACTGATCCATGCCCGGGCCATGATCGAGGCGGAAATCGATTTCGCCGATGAGGACGATGTCCCCGGTTCCGTTTCGGATACGGTCTGGTCTGATGTCAGGACCATGATCGGCGAGATCGATCGCCACATCGCCGGGTTTCGCGCCGCCGAGATCATTCGCGACGGCTTCGAGGTCGTTATCCTTGGCGCGCCCAACGCCGGTAAGTCGAGTCTGTTCAATGCCCTGGCCCGGCGGGATGCCGCTATAGTAACGGATGAACCCGGCACGACGCGGGATCTGCTTGAAGTGACACTTGATCTCGGGGGGCTGCGGGTCCGGCTTACCGATACGGCCGGGCTGCGCGATGCGCCGGGCAAGGTCGAGGCGATCGGCATCGAGAAGGCGAGGGCCAAGGCGCATGGCGCCGATCTGTTGCTGTTGCTGCAGGACGTTGCGGACCCCAGGGACATCGGTCTGCTACCGACCGGCGCTCCGAGCTTGCGGGTCGGCACTAAGCTTGATCTGCTGGAAGACCGCGCTGCAATCGATGCGGCCGCGGACTATGACCTCATCATTTCGGTAAAAAACGGGACGGGCGTGGAGAGACTGCTGGCGGAAATCGGCCGGCGAGCTGCGGAAGCAGCCGGCAGCGTCGGTGATGTCCTGCCATCGCGCCTGCGCCACGTCGAATTGCTTGGCGCAGCGAATATCCACCTGCTTCGCGCAACCGACGGCCAGACTGTCGGGCAAGAATTGCGCGCCGAAGAGTTGCGGCTTGCCGCGGATCGCCTGGGCCGTATTGTCGGCGCCATCGACGTCGAGGACATGCTGGACGTGATCTTCTCGCAGTTCTGTATTGGCAAATGACTCACGTGAAACAATGGGTCCTCGAACAGGAATTGGTTTCTGGCGCAGAGGCTTGACGGCGCGCTTGGGCCGCATGCGTTGGCAATTGGCGGAAACGCTTAACGTTTCGTCAGCCACGGCGGAGCAGGGAGCGCAGCGACGCAGCGCAGACCTTAGGATCCATGCCGTGACTTGGAGCGTCGCAGCGGTGCTGAATTCTGTTGCGTCGCATTCCTCGATCTCGTTCACGGAATGGATCCTCGGGTCTGCGCGTCCGCTTCGCTCCCGCTCCGCCCGTGGATGACGAAAGTTGGCAGGGCTCCGGCAAAAGGTCCCATTCCAAATGATTCACGTGAAACACCGCTGCAACTCCCCACCACCTTGTTTCACGTGAAACTCGCTGCGGAGTTTTCTTGACAGCACTGCTCTGCAGGGACATGTGTCCCTCAATCTTTTTTGAGTCTGGGACGTGTTGGAATGACCAATCACTATGATGTGGTTGTGGTGGGCGGCGGCCACGCGGGTTGCGAGGCGGCCAGTGCTGCCGCGCGCGCTGGTGCCAGGGCCGCGCTGGTGACGCTGCGCTTTGACACGATCGGGGTCATGTCGTGCAATCCGGCGATCGGTGGGCTCGGCAAGGGCCACCTGGTCCGCGAGATAGATGCCATGGATGGCCTGATGGGGCGCGTGGCGGATGCGGCTGGCATCCAGTTCCGCCTGCTCAACCGCCGCAAGGGTCCCGCCGTGCGCGGCCCCCGCACGCAGGCCGACAGGAAGCTTTATCGCCTTGCCATGCAGGAAGCGATTCGGCAGCAGAATGATCTCGACGTGGTCGAAGGCGAGGTTCTGGATTTTGAGATCGCCGATGGGCGGATCACGGCTGTTCTCCTCGCCGACGGCAGGCGGCTTGGCTGTGGCGCGGTCGTGCTGACGACCGGAACTTTTTTGCGTGGGCTTATCCATATTGGCGAGAAGAAGATTGTCGCCGGCCGCATGAACGAGCAGGCCAGCCTTGGGCTCTCGGCGACGATGGACCGCGCGGGTTTCAAACTCGGACGGCTGAAGACCGGCACGCCGCCACGGCTCGACGGCCGGACCATCGACTGGGCGTCGCTGGAAAGCCAGGCGGCGGATGAGAATCCTGTGCCGTTCTCGCTGATGACCGACCGCATCACCACGCCGCAGATCGAGTGCGGCATCACCCGCACGACGACGGCCACGCATGAGTTGATCCGCGTCAATCTTGGCCGGTCGGCCATGTATTCCGGTTCGATCGCGGGCGTTGGGCCGCGCTATTGCCCGTCGATCGAGGACAAGATCGTCAAGTTCGGCGACAGGGACGGGCACCAGATCTTCCTCGAGCCGGAAGGGCTCGATGACAACACGGTTTATCCCAATGGGATTTCGACCTCGCTGCCCGAAGACGTACAGCTCGATATATTGAAAACCATTCCGGGGCTGGAGCGCGCAACCATGCTGCAGCCCGGCTATGCCATCGAGTATGATCACGTCGATCCGCGCGAACTGCATCAGACGCTGGAGACGAAGCGCATCAGGGGTCTTTTCCTCGCCGGGCAGATCAACGGCACGACCGGCTATGAGGAAGCAGCCGGGCAAGGCTTGCTCGCAGGCCTCAATGCGGCGCGGCGGGCGGCGGGGAGCGAGCAGATCGTGCTCAGCCGCACCGAAGCCTATATTGGGGTGATGGTCGACGACCTGACCAGCCGCGGCATCAGCGAACCCTACCGGATGTTCACCTCTCGGGCCGAATTCCGGCTGTCGCTGCGTGCCGACAATGCGGATGAACGACTGACGCCTCTGGCTGCAAAGCTGGGCATCGCTTCGGCACAGCGCATGCAACGCTACGGGCAGGTCATGCAAAGCCTGGACGAGGCGCGGGACTTGGCGAAGTCGCTCACCATGACACCGAATGAGGCGGCGCGACACGGGCTGGACATCAACCGGGATGGCGTGCGCCGGTCCGGCTATGAATTGCTGTCCTATCCTGACGTCGATGTCGCCTGGCTGGCTGGCGTCGATCCGCGCTTTGCGGCGATCGACGGCAAGACGGCGGAGCGCCTCGAGACGGAAGCGAAATATTCAGTCTATCTCGATCGTCAGAAGACGGATGTGGCGCAGATCCGGCATGAAGAGAGCCGGCTGATCCCCGAGACGGTCGATTTCGCCGGGGTGCCGGGGCTGTCCAACGAGTTGAAGCAGAAGATGCAAGCGCGGCGGCCGCGCTCCATCGCCGATGCCCAGCGCATGGAAGGCATGACGCCGGCGGCACTGGCGATCATCGTCGCGCATGTCCGCCACGCGGAGAGCGCCCAGCGCCCACAGAAGGATGTTGCGTGAATTCTATGTCCCTAGAGAGCCTGCAGGACGCGGCGGGCCCGGTTTCACGTGAAACATTCGATCGGCTGGTGGCCTTTGAGCAGATGTTCCAGAAATGGAATCGCAGCATCAATCTGGTGGCGCAATCGACGTCGGGCGATGTCTGGCAGCGCCATATATTGGACAGTGCGCAGCTCGGGCGCTTAGAGCCTCAAGCCACGCGCTGGGTGGATCTCGGCTCGGGCGGCGGATTTCCGGGCCTTGTCATGGCTTTCCTGCTTGCCGAGCGCGACGGCGCTAGCATCGATCTGGTTGAAAGCAATCGCAAAAAGGCGTCCTTCCTGCAGACCGTCGTCGGGCAATTCAGCCTGCCGGCGCGAGTCGTGGCGCGCCGCATCGATGACAGCCATGCGCTTGTTTCGACACCGCAAGTCGTCACGGCGCGGGCTTTGGCCTCGCTTTCGACCTTGCTGGACCTGTCGGCGCCCTGGCTGATTTCAGGCGCACGCGGCCTGTTCCACAAAGGCCGGGATTACCGCACCGAAGTGCAAGAAAGCGTTCACCGATGGTCCTTCGATCTGGTAGAACATCCAAGTGTGACCGACGCTGGCGGCGTCATCCTGGAATTGTCCAACCTGCGACCTGTCTGATCCGTCACTGACAGGCGATTTGGCGCCCAAAATGAATTTCTGGCATAAACCCATGATGAAGAATGGCCCCCGAATCATCACTGTAGCCAACCAGAAGGGCGGTGTCGGCAAGACGACGACCGCCATCAATCTGGCGACCGCGCTGGCCGCGATCGGCGAAAAGGTGCTGATCGTCGATCTCGATCCGCAGGGAAATGCCAGCACCGGCCTCGGCATCGATCGCAAGGACCGCACGGTGTCCTCCTATGACGTGCTGACCGGCGAGCTTGAGCTGGAGGCCGCGGCCATCCCCACAGCCGTGCCCGGCCTGTCGATCGTGCCGTCGACGCTCGACCTGCTCGGCATCGAAATGGAGATCGCCTCGGCGCCCGACCGTGTGCTCAAGCTGCGCAATGCGCTGCGCGCTGCGACCGACCGCGGCGCGCCGTTCGGCTATGTGCTGATCGACTGCCCACCATCGCTCAACCTTTTGACTTTGAATTCAATGGCCGCGGCCGATTCTGTTCTTGTGCCGCTGCAATGCGAGTTTTTCGCGCTCGAAGGTCTCAGCCAGTTGCTGGAGACTGTCGAGCAGGTGCGCCGCTCGATCAATCCGGATCTCACCATCCAGGGCATCGTGCTGACCATGTATGACGGCCGCAACAATCTCGCCAACCAGGTGGTGCAGGATGTGCGGGCGCATATGGGCGACAAGGTCTACGAGACCGTCATTCCGCGCAATGTGCGGGTGTCTGAGGCGCCGTCCTACGGCAAGCCGGCGATCCTCTATGATTTGAAGTGCTCCGGCAGCCAGGCCTATCTGCAACTGGCGTCGGAAGTGATCCGCCGCGAGCGCAAGTTACGCGCCGCTTGATTAGGCCGGATGCATAGCTAAAAGCCGATTCGATACCGAAACGATTTGGAATAGCCAACTGGAATAAAGATGAGCGAAGACCTTTCAAGAAAGAGACTGGGGCGTGGACTGGCTGCGCTGATCGGCGAGATCGATCGCCCCGCAGCGCCTGAGAAGCCCGGCATGAGCGCCGACGGCAAGGTGCCGATCGAGTTCCTGACCCCCAATCCGAAAAATCCGCGCCGGCATTTCGGCGACGCCGAGCTGACCGATCTTGCCCAGTCGATCCGCGAACACGGCGTCGTCCAGCCGGTGGTGGCGCGGCCTTCGCCGACACAAGCCGGCCGCTACGAGATCATCGCCGGCGAGCGGCGCTGGCGCGCGGCGCAGCGCGCCGGGCTGTCCGAGATTCCGGTCATCATCCGCGAGGTCAACGACCGCACCGCGCTCGAACTGGCGATCATCGAGAACGTCCAGCGCACCGACCTCAATGCGGTCGAGGAAGCGCTTGGCTATCAACAGCTGATCGATGAGCACGGCTACACCCAGGCCGATCTCGGCCAGGTGATCGGCAAGAGCCGCAGCCATGTCGCCAACACGCTCAGGCTCTTGAAGCTGCCGGACGTGATCCGCGACATGCTGGTCGACGGCGCCCTGTCGGCGGGTCATGCCCGCACGCTGGTGACGGCGGAAGATCCGGCCGGCCTTGCCAAGCGCATCGTCGAAGAGGGCCTTTCGGTGCGCCAGGCCGAAGCGCTGGCGCAGATGCCGGCCGGCACCAGCAGCGCTAGGGAAGCCAAGCCGGCGCCAAGTCCTGACGAAAAGGACGCCGACACGCTGGCGCTGGAGAAGCTGTTGACCGACACGATCGGCATGATTGTGTCGGTGGATCACAAGGGCAAGGGCGGCGTGCTGCGGGTTTCGTACCGGTCGCTGGAACAGCTTGATGAGCTGTGCCGCAGGCTGAAGCAAGATCGGTAATTAGCCGGCGAATTAACTCCTGGCTTAAGGTCCAGCTGAGCTGGTTGGCACGGGCTTAAGAGGCATAAAGGGCTGGCGGTTGCCGGCCCTTCTCTTTGCGGCGCCTATGTTTGGCGAACGCGGCGAAGCTGCCAATCTCCCCCCCTCGTGGGCAGGGCTATCGCATATGGATTCTTGCGAAGAAGAACCCCCACCCTAACCCTCCCCACAAGGGGGAGGGAACGCTGCCGCGTGC
>NZ_JAMYOM010000030.1:0-77475 GCF_040319805.1 Mesorhizobium sp. M0848
CCCCCCCCCCGGGCCCGCGACCGTAACCTATCCGCCCGAAAACCCCCGAAGCTGATATAAAAAAACCCCGCGGGGGCCATCCCCCGCCCCTCTTTTTGCGTCCAAGACGCGGTCCTGCCTCAGGCCGCCTTCGCTTCAGCCTCATGAAGGGCAAACGACCGTCCGTCAGCGTCGAAGATATGCAGGTCCTCGCCATTGGCGCTCAGCCGCAACGTCGAACCACGCTTGACCTCGACATTGCCGGGCAGCTTGGTCACCAGCGGCAGGTCGGCGCGACCGATGTCGACATAGACCAGCTGAACCTCGCCGAGCTGCTCGAGATAGTCGACCGTCCCCTCGAACAGATAGTCCGCGCCGCTGGCGATGATCAGGTCCTCCGGCCGCACGCCAAAGCTCACCGCAGCACCCTTCGCCGAAGCAGGCGTTGCGATCGGCACGGTTGCCTTGCGTCCGCCGACATGGCTGACGACGGTCGGATTGCCGGTCTTTTCGATGGTCGCGGGCAGGATGTTCATGGCCGGCGAGCCAATGAACTGGGCAACGAACAGATTGCCGGGCTTCTTGTAGAGATCCATCGGCGTGCCGACCTGCTCGATATGGCCGTCCTTGAGCACCACGATGCGGTCGGCAAGCGTCATCGCCTCGACCTGATCGTGGGTGACGTAGATCATGGTCGTGTTGGGCATCGATTCCTTGAGCTTGGCAATTTCGATGCGGGTGGCGACGCGCAGCGCGGCGTCGAGGTTCGAAAGCGGCTCGTCGAACAGGAACACCTTCGGATTGCGCACGATGGCGCGGCCGATGGCGACGCGCTGGCGCTGGCCGCCTGACATCGCCTTGGGCAGGCGGTCGAGATATTTGGTCAATTGCAGGATCTCGGCGGCCTGACGCACACGGCGGTCGATCTCGGCCTTGTTCTCTTTGCCGATCTTCATCGAGAACGCCATGTTGTCGTAGACGGTCATGTGCGGGTAGAGCGCGTAGGACTGGAACACCATGGCGATGCCGCGCTTCGACGGCGGCACGTCGTTCACCACTTCGCCGGCTATTCTAAGCTCGCCGGAGGTGATTTCCTCGAGCCCGGCGATCGATCTCAGCAATGTCGACTTGCCGCAGCCCGACGGGCCGACGAAGACGATGAACTCGCCCGACTTAATATCGAGGTCGATGCCGTGGAGAATGTTCAGATTGCCGTAGGACTTCTTCACTTGTCTTAGCGTGACATCGGCCATTGGTTTCCTCCAGTGATTGGAAATTCAGTCGAGACGCCCGAACCAGGCGCCGTAGCCGCCAAGCTCGATGGAACCGCTGTTCGCCTGCCCCGAAAATCCGTGCCCGGGCAGAGGTTGCAGCGATCGGCCGCCAAGGTCAACCTTGGCCGGCCCTGCTCCCAGATTGAAGACGCAGACGATCTGCTCGTTGCCTGCGCGGCGCGTGAAGGCGACGGTATCTCCCTCACTTTCGATGAAGGTGATGTCGCCCTTGGCGAGCGCCGGATGGGCACGCCGGAAGGTGAGAAAGCGTCGGTAGTGCTCAAGCAGCGAAGCCTCGTCGCCCTGTTGGACATTGACCGCTTGCGCTAGATGCTTGGCCGGCACCGGCAGCCAGGGCTTTGCTGGGGAGAAGCCGCCATTCTTGGCGCCGCCATCCCACACCATCGGTGTGCGGCAGCCGTCGCGGCCCTTGAATTCCGGCCAGAAGCGGATGCCGTAGGGGTCCTGCAGATCCTCGAACCGAAGGTCGGCCTCGGCGAGCCCAAGCTCCTCGCCCTGATAGATGCAGACCGAACCGCGCAAGGACATCAGCAGTGCCGAGATGATCTTGAGGTAGGCGGTCGGGTCGGCCTCATTGGCGGCCCAGCGCGAGGCCGGGCGCATCACGTCATGGTTGGAAAAGGCCCAGCACGACCAGCCGTCGCTGGCGACCTTGCCGAAGGATTCCAGCACCGAGCGGACCTTGGCCGCACTGATCTTTTCCGGCGCCAGAAAGTCGAAGGAGTAGCACATGTGCACGCGCTTGCCGCCGGCGGTGTAGGCCGCCACCACTTCCAGCCCGCGCTGCGAATCGCCGACCTCGCCGACCGCGGCGGTTGCCGGATATTCATCGAGCAGGGCGCGGAACCGTTCGAGGAAGCCGAGGTTCTCGGGGCGGCTCTTGTCGTAGAGATGGTCCTGGTAGTTGTAGGGGTTGACCGCGGGGGCCGTCTGGTCGTTGCGCTCTTCCGGCGGCAGCGGCGGATTGTTTTCCAGGCCCTGGCTGTGGAAGTAGAAATTGATGGTGTCGAGCCGGAAACCATCGACGCCGCGCTCCAGCCAGAAGCGGGTGACGTCGAGCAATGCGTCCTGGACTTCGTGGTTGTGGAAGTTGAGGTCGGGCTGTTCGGCCAGGAAATTGTGCATGTAATATTGCTGGCGACTGGTGTCCCATTGCCAGGCCGAGCCGCCGAAGATCGACAGCCAGTTGTTGGGCGGCGTGCCGTCCGGCCTGGCGTCCGCCCAGACGTACCAGTCGGCTTTCGGGTTGCTGCGGCTCGACCGGCTTTCCTTGAACCATGGGTGGTTGTCGGCGGTGTGCGACAGCACCTCGTCGATCATCACCTTCAAGCCCAGCCTGTGTGCCTCGGCGGTCAGCGCGTCGAAATCGGCCAGCGTGCCGAACATCGGATCGACATCGCAATAGTCTGACACGTCGTAGCCGAAATCCTTCATAGGCGACTTGAAGAACGGCGAAATCCAGATGGCGTCCGCGCCGAGTGCGGCGATGTAGGGGAGGCGGCCTATGATGCCCTTGAGATCACCGATGCCGTCGCCATTCGAGTCCTGATAGCTGCGCGGATAGATCTGGTAGATCACCGCGCCCCGCCACCAGTCGCGATCGATGGCGAGGTCAGGCTTCGAGCTGGCCTTCAAAGCGGATTGCATCGTCTCAGCCTCCTTTCACCGAGCCGGCAAGCAGCCCGCGGACAAAATAGCGCTGCAGCGAGAAGAACACGATCAGCGGCACAATGATGGTCACGAAAGCCGATGTCGTCAGAATCTCCCAGTCGCCGCCGCGCGAGCCCAACAGCGCGTTGAGCTTGGCGGTCAGCACGATCTGGTCTGCCTCTGTACCGAGGAAAACCATCGCCACCAGCAGATCGTTCCATACCCACAGGAACTGGAAGATGGCAAACGAAGCCAGCACCGGGAACGACAGCGGCAAGACGATCTTGACGAAGATCTCGAAATCGCTGGCGCCGTCGATGCGCGCCGATTCCATGATTTCGCGCGGCAAGCCGGCAATGTAGCTGCGCAGCAGGTAGATGGCGAAGGGCAGGCCGAAGCCGGTATGCGCCAGCCAGATGCCGAGATAGGTCTTCGACGGCATGCCGAAGAAAGCGCCGACGCCATTATAGAGTTTCAACAACGGGATCAGCGACATCTGCAATGGCACCACCAGCAGGCCGATGATAACCGCGATCAGCAGCGCCCGGCCGGGAAACCGCATCCAGGCCAGCGCATAGGCGGCAAAGGCGGCGATCAGGATCGGGATGATTGTCGCTGGGATAGTGACGGTCAGCGAATTCATGAATGACCGTCCGATGCCCTCGGAGAACAGCACGGTTCTGTAATTGTCGGTGGTGAATTTCGGCGGCGCCGATGAGGCATAGTAGATGCGCTGGCCGCGATCGCCTTCGAACGCTTTCGGGGACTGCATGACGAAGCTGCCGTCGGCATTGAGTTGCAAGGTCACGCCGTCGCCGAGATCGGCTGTCGTGCCGGAGGTATACTGCGTCGGCGCCGCCGATTTGACGCCGAAGGCGCTGATGTCGCGCTTGGCGCCGTCGCCGAAGATATTGCCTTCGAGGACGAACTTGCCGTCCTTCTCGGCTTGCGCCGAGGCGGGCGGCAGCCGGCCGGCTTCCGTCTGGGTGGAACTGGCGAACGAGTTCCACCATCCCGAGGCGATGATCTGGTTCTTGTCGCGCAGCGACGAGACCAGGATGCCGAGCGTCGGTATGGTCCAGATCGCGACGAAGATGAGCACGGCGATGTGGACGCCAAAGCGGCTGGCGAAGGAATTTCCGGTCGCGACGGCCATCTCAATGTCCTCCCGTCTCTTTGTTCGCCTGGCGGATGTTCCAGACCATGATCGGAATGACCGCGATCATGATGATGATGGCAATGGTGGCGCCGCGGCCGAAATCGCCGCCGCCGCGGAACATCCAGTCGAACATCAGATTGGCCAGCACCTGGCTGTTCCACTGGCCGTTGGTCATGGTCAGCACGATGTCGAACACTTTGAGCACCAGAATGGTGATCGTGGTCCAGACCACGGCGATGGTGCCCCAGATCTGCGGCACCATGATCTTCCAGAAGATCTGGAACGGATTGGCGCCGTCGATGACAGCGGCTTCCAGCGTTTCCTCGGGGATGCCGCGCAGGGCGGAAGACAGGATGACCATGGCAAAGCCGGTCTGGATCCAGATCAGGATGATCATCAGGAAGAAATTGTTCCAGAACGGCAGCGATATCCAGACCTGCGGTTGGCCGCCGAAATGCTGGATGATGGCGTTGAGGATGCCGATCTGCGTCTGGCCTTCGCCCCGATACTCGTAGATGAATTTCCAGATGACGCTGGCGCCGACGAAGGAGATCGCCAGCGGCAGGAAGATCAGGCTCTTGGCGATCGTGCCCCACCAGATCTTGTCGGTGAGCACGGCGATGATCAGCCCGAGGAAGGTGCAAGCTGCCGGCACCACCGCGAGCCAGATGATGTTGTTGAGGATCGAGTTGCGGAACTCGCGATCGCCGAACGCCCATTCATAGTTCGCCAGGCCGACGAAATTGATGCCGCTGCGATCGAGGAACGACAGCCGCAGCGTCTCGACCACCGGATAGATCAGGTAAATGGTGAGGATGATCATCGCCGGACCGACGAACAGCCATGGCCGGACCAGCCCTTGCCGGCGCAGATTGTCGATGGCCGCGGCACCGGCGACGCCGCGTGACGGGAATATCAGGTCGACCAGCCTGTTGGCGCCCCAGAAATAGGCGACGCAACCGCCGACCCCGATGATGATGACAGTTATGGCCGAGAAAATCTGAGCCGCCATGGGTCCCTCTCCCCCTGCGCATGATCCGACAAGGAATGACCTTGGTGACGGGGACCAGGCGCCGATTCAGTTGTTTGGAGCACGTCATCGGCGGTTTGCGCACATTGCCGATCGCGCTTCATGTCAATGCGCTCATGACGAAAGGCTGCGGCACGGGCCGCCGTCGGATCCGGGCCAGTAGGGCCCGGACCCAGTGCGAGAATGGTTGGTCGCTTACGTGCCGGCCGCTACTTGATCGCGTCCCAGCTCTTCTGGATGTCGGTGGCGACGTCCTGCGCCGACTTGCCGCCGACCAGGTCGATCATGCCGGTCCAGAAGGCGCCGGCGCCGATCTTGCCCGGCATCAGGTCGGAACCGTCGAAGCGGAAAGTCGAGGCATTGGCGAGGATTTCGCCCTGCTTCTTCAGCGCGTCGCTGGCATAGGCATCCTTGTTGACCGACTTGAGCGGCGTCACGAAGCCGCCTTCGGCCATCCAGATCTCGTGGGCGAGCGGCATCTTCAGGAATTCGATGAACGCGCGCGCACTCTTGCTGTCCTTGGTGATCATCGCCAGCGTACCGGCGCCGAGCACGGGCGTGCCCAGTTCAGGCTTGGAGGCATAGGGCGGGAAGTAGAAGAAGTCCGCGTCCTGGCCGACCTTGGTGCCTTCCGGGAAGAAGGTCGGGATGAACGATGCCTGGTGGTGCAGGTAGCATTTCGGCGGCACCGAAAAGAGACCCTTCGGACTGTCGCGGAAATCGGTCGCCGCAACCGCCTTGGCGCCGCCGTCGACCATCTTGTCGTCGGTCGCGATCTTGCCGAATATGTCGATGGCGTTGACCACCGCCGGATCGTTGAACGGAATCTCGTTCTTCACCCATTTGTCGTAGACCTCCGGAGGCTGGGTGCGCAGCATCAGGTCTTCGACCCAGTCGGTCGCCGGCCAGCCGGTGGCGCCGCCGGAGCCGAGGCCGATGCACCATGGCTTGCCGCCATCGGCGATGATCTTCTTTTCGAGATCGGCGAGTTCTTCCTGGGTCTTCGGCACCTTGTAGCCGGCTTCCTCGAAATTATCCGGCGAGTACCAGACCAGCGACTTCACGTCGGCCTTGTAAGGGAAGGCGAAGAAGCCCGGCTTGCCGTCTTTGTCCTTGAAGGTGCCGAGATCGACCCATGACTGGCCGGCGCCATAATTGTCCTTGACCCATTTGGCGGTGTCGTCACCGAGTGGCGTCAAAAGGCCCTTCGATGCCAGATCCTGGATCAGGCCCGGCTGGGGCAGCACGGCGATGTTGGGCGGGCTGCCGGCCTGTGTGTCGATGACGATCTGCTGCTCGTAATTCTCCGAGGAGGAGTATTTGATCTCGACGCCGGTGGCTTCCGAGAAATAGTCGAGAACGCCGCGCACCAGGCCTTCGTCCTCGCCGCGCCACGGCCCGAAGATCGACAGTGTCTCACCCTTGAGGTCGACTTTCTTGAGTTCTTCGTAGTTCGCCCAGTTGAAGCGCTTGTCTTCGCCGGGCTTGAACTTCAGTTCGGCCTGCGCGGGCGCGTTCAGGGCGAACGTGGCAAACGCAGCACCCAGCAAAAGCATTTTCTTCATCGGTATTCCTCCCAGTGGGTCTCACACACCGGACGGAACCTCCATTCCGCCCGCCGACGCCGCAGGACTGTGACTCAGTCGGAAAGGAACCGCAACCTTTCGAAGAGTCTTCCAAAGCGCTTTGGCTTTTTCGATCACGCCATTGAATTGCCAGGAAGTCAAGAGGCTGGCGAATTAATCGATTTAGGTTCGCGCATCTTAACTCCTGAAAGTGCGCTGCAGCATACTATTATGGCGATGCAGCAGCAATTTTTGTTTCAAACACGCCCAAACCGCGTCTATGGTTCGGCTTGTATGGCTCGGCCTCGGTGGCACTTGGGTCGATTCAATTTAAAAGCGCTTTGAGGGAATGGAGACTTTCGTGAACCTCAAGCAGCTCGCCCACATGCTGGCACTTTCGCAAACCACGGTAAGCCGCGCTCTGAACGGCTATCCCGAGGTCAACGAGGAAACGCGCAGGCGTGTCATGGATGCCGCCAAGCGCCATGGCTACCGTCCCAACCCGAGCGCGCGCCGGCTGGCGACCGGCAAGACCGGCATGATCGGCTATGTCCTGCCGACCGGTGCGTCCGTCGACATCGATCCGCATTTCGTCGAGTTCCTGTCCGGTCTTGGCGACTATGCCCGCTCGCACGAGCTCGATCTTGTGCTGTCGCCGGCCGACGCCGACGACCAGGAAACCACCTACCGGCGCATCGTCGCCAACCGGCAGGTCGACGCCGTCTACATCTCCTCGCCGCGGCCCGTTGACCGGCGCGTGGCGCTGGTCAACACGCTCGGCATTCCCTTCATCGTCCATGGCCGCAGTGAGGGCTTCGACTTCGACTATGCTTTTACCGACATCGACAATGAGGGCGCCTTCCACGAAGCGGCCAGGCTGCTGATCCAGCTCGGTCATCGGCGGCTGGCGCTGATCAATGGTGACGACCGCGAGACCTTCGCCATCCATCGAGAACGCGGCGTGCGCCGGGCGCTTGCCGCGAGCGGACTGACATTGAGCGAACGCCATGTCTGCTCGGTCGATATGACCGAGGAGAACGGCTATCGCGCCACCAGGCGCTTGCTGGAAGAGGACGACGCGCCGACCGCGATCGCCTGCTCCAGCCTGATCATGGCGCTGGGCGTCGTGCGTGCGGTGCGCGACCTCGGCCTGAGCATTCCGGGCGACGTGTCGCTGATCGCCCATGACGATGTCTTCCCCTGGCTGAGGCCGGAGAATTTTTCGGTGCCGCTGTCAACGACGCGTTCATCGATCCGTCTGGCCGGCGCCCGTGTCGCCGAGCGGCTGGCGGCACGGATTTCCGGCCTGGAGGAGGGTGCCCGCGGAGAGGTCTGGCCGGTCGACCTGGTGGTTAGGGGATCGGTGGCGGGGGCGCCTGTTTAGAACTGTCTCCCGAAGCGCTGCAAGCGCCGACCTTACTCCTTCGCAGCCCCTGCCGCCTTGATGTCCAGCAGCCCGTAGCCGAAATCATTGTCGCGTCCCTTTGGGCCGAGATCCCTGGCCGTCGCCGCGAGCGCTTTCTCGATGTCGTCGGCCGAACGATCAGGCGCGGCATGGATGAGATTGGCGATGGCGCCACTCACGATCGCCGCCGCAAACGAGGTGCCTGTGACCACGTCCGAACCGCCGCCGCTCGGCGCCACCATCTCGACGCCGGGCGCCGAGATGAAGACATAGGCGCCGCGATTGGCCTGCGGCATCAGCCCATCCTTGGCGTCGGTGGCGGTGACTGCGATGACACCATCGAAGGCCGCCGGATAGCCATAGGGCGCCTTCGGCCCGTTGTTGCCGGCTGCGGCGACCAGCACCATGCCGAGTGCGCGGGCATTGCGGCAGGCGACGCCGAGCAAATCGTTCTTCGGCCCGACGAAGCTCATATTGATGATGCGCACGTCCTGTTCCGCCGCCCAGTCGAGCGCCGACAGGATGACGTCCATGGTCGACTTGCCGCCCTCGAAGGCGCGGGCGTGATAGATTTTTGCGCCCGGCGCCATGCCTTCCAGCACGCCGACGCCGGCGATCAGCCCGTCGATCGACGTGCCGTGATCGCGCTTTTCGATCGGCACGTCGGGCATGGCGTCGAACTGCCCGGCAATGACGCCCGACAGCGCCGGGTTGGTGTCGTCGATGCCGGTGTCGATCACCGCGATGCGAACGTTTTCGCCGCTGGCCTGTTTGGAATCGAGCGCGATATGATCGAACGCATAGTTGACGATGCCGGCGGCCTGCTGCAGCGAATACACATGATTGGGCTCGCGCCGCTGTGTGCGGCCGTCGGCGGCCAGTTGCGCCAGCACGACGCCGACGGGCCGGCCGTCGGGAATGCCGAAGCGCACCAGCGTGGTGCCAAGCAGCCGCGACTGGCGCTGCGAGCGCACCTGCAGGCCGAAGGAGGCGGCGATCTGCTGCACGGCACCGGCATCGCCGTCGACGGTCACCAGCACCTCGTCGGGCACGAAATCGCCGACCACGGCGCGCCGCGGCTGAACGGCGATGAGATCGGTCGGCGAGACGATCGGGCCGCCAGGCGGGGGGCCGGCTTGAGTATCGGCAGGCAGCGTCGCGGGTGCCGGCCGTGGCGTCGGCACAGGGGTCGGAGGCGCCTCCGGGTTGGGAAACAGGTCGACGATCAGCGCCGGCAGGAAGACGGCGCCGGATTGGCCTGCGTCCGATCCGCCCTTTGTGTCATTGCCGTTCTTGGCGCAGTCGGCTCCCGCCGCATTGGTCCCGTCGCGGCAGTCGATTTTGGTCTGGTCTGGATTGGGGTCGTTGGTCTGCGCCGACGCGGGCACGGCGACGATTGTCATCGCCGCCGCAAGGATTGCCGCAAATCGAATGACTGCCTCAGCCGCCATCAACGGGTTTCCTTCCCTCGATCACAGTTTCCGTGAAAGCCTGGGCGGCAACAAGGCCGATTTGCTTGTTGTAGTCGGCAGCGGTCGGGGCCGGAATGCCAAGCCGGAACACGCCGTCGGCGGTCGGTCCGCCGATGATCTTCAGCCCGTTGCTGCCGAGGAAGGCGGATATGTCCGACATGTTGGCATCCGGCTTGAACTTGACCAGGGCGAACGGCATTTTCGCCGGATCGTTTTCCGCGCCGGCAATCTCGAAATCATTGCCTTTGCCGCCTGGTTCGACAAACGACTGCACCATGACCAGGGCCAGCAGAACCGCGGCTGCCGCCCAGGCGACACCGACCGGCACCGCCATGAAGCGGCCCCAGGCCTGCGCCAGCCAGGACGATCCTGCCGGCTTGCGCGCAGGCCCGGCCTCGGCGTCGAGTGCCTTGGCAAAGCGGCTGAGCGCATCGGCCGGCGGCCGGATTGCTTCGTTGGCGGCCGTGGCGCCGGAGAATTCGGCTTCAGCCTCACCAAGGGCGGCAAGTGCGGCCGGATCGCTGGCCAGCCATTCCTCGACCGCTTCCAGATCGGAACCTTCCAGCGAGCCGTTCAGGTAGAACGGCAGCAGCGTTTCCATTTCGTCGCGGCGCGACATCTTTTCAGCGGCGCTCATGGCCACCCCCTGTCGTAACCGGCGGCCTTGAGGGCCTCTCCGAGTTTCTTGCGGGCGTAGAACATCCGGGTCTTGACGGTGGCGACCGGAATGTCGAGCACCTCGCCGATCTCGCTCACCGACTGTCCGTGATAATAGGCAAGATCGATGACGACGCGATGCTCTTCGGGCAAGGTTTCGACGAAGCGCCGCAGGGCGGCGGCCTTGTCTTCCTTCATGGTGACGACTTCCGGCGTGTCGGCGCCGTCGGGCACCGCGGCGGCGGCCTCGTCGTCGATCCAGTCTTCCTTCTTCTTGCGCAGAAAGGACAGCGCCTTGAAACGGGCGATGCCGAGCAGCCATGTCGAGACTTCGGAGCGCCCTTCGAAGCCCGGCGCCTGGCGCCACAGCTCGAGGAAGACTTCGTTGGCGATATCGTCGGCCATCATTTCCGATCCCGTCTGGCGCGTCACGAAGCGGTAGACCCGCGCATGGTGACGCATGAACAGGAGCCGCACGGCGGCACGGTCGCCCTTCGCGACCCGGTCGACGAGAGCGCGATCGGTCTCCGTCGCTGCCGTCATGGCCGGTCGAGCCGCCTGGCTCCTGTCTGCTCTGTCGCTGATCGGTCCAAAAAGGTTCATCCTCCGCCAAGGAATTTTTAGGAGGCTAACCGAAGAGCGGGGCGGTTGCCAGAGCATCCCTTCTCCCCCGTCACTATACGGGGAGAAGGTGCCGGCAGGCGGATGAGGGGCGGCGCCGGCGTTCGCTGTTCATATGCCATGTTGGCGCTGCCCTCATCCTTACCCTCTTCCCGTAAAGGACGGGGAGAGGGGGACGCCAACGGAGCGCTTGTCACCCCAAAAACGGCTTCGCCTTCATCGTCTCCGGTATTGCCACACCCAGCCGGCTCAGCACTGTCGGCGCCAGCTGCAGCTGGTCGAGCAGCGTGTCGGCCTGCGGACCCTTATCTTGTCCAAAATAGTACAGCGCGAAATCCTGCATCTCGTCGTCATGGCCGCCATGATGGCCACGATCGGTCTGGCCGTGATCGGCGGTGACGATCACCTCATAGCCGGCTTCGATCCAGCGCGGCAGGAAGGCCGCCAGCATGCCGTCCATCGCATAGACAGCGTGGTCCATCTCATGGCAGTCGTGGCCGAAGCGGTGCCCCATCGAATCCAGCGTGCAGGTGTGCAGGATGCCGTAGTCGATGCCATGGCGTTTCGTCAGCATCGTCAGTGTCGCGAACAGGTCGACATCGCTCGGCGTCATCTGGTTGCGAAGATTGTAACCGGTCATGGTGTGGAAGCGGCCATGCGTGATCGGCCCGCTTGGCTCGTCGAATTCCATGTCCTCGACCAGGTCGAACGGATAGGCGCGGAAGAACTCCGACCAGTAGGAATGGGTCACCGCCCCCGTCTTGCCGCCTGCCTTGCTGACCTCGGAGAAGATATCGGGCTGCTCGACGCGGAACCGGTTCTCGTTGGAGAGAATCCCGTGCACCTGCGGTGAGACCCCGGTGTGGATCGACGCATAGCAGCAGGCCGAGGTCGACGGCAGCACCGAGCGCATCTTCCAGACGCGCGCCTCGCCCGATTGCACCCAACCTTCGAGATTGCCCATCAGCCGGCGCCAGTTCCGGTAGGGCACGCCATCGAGGATGATCAGCAGAAGCTTGGATTTGAGCGCCATGAGCTGCTCCATGCGGTTGGCGGTTGAAACGGGAACGCCGTGTGCCGTCCCGGGCACACGGCGTTCTTGATAGATGAAATCGGACGATCAGAGTCCGCTCAAGCGTTGAGCCAGCACTCGGCAAGCGCGTAGCCGTCCATCATTTCGCCGATAGGGCTCTTGGCATAGCCGCCGATCTTGTTGGTGGCGGCCGCGTCGATGAACTGGTTGAAGAAGGGCACGATCAGCCCGCCTTCGTCACGCATCATCACTGCCATATCGTGGTAGATCGCCTGGCGCTTGGCCTGGTCGAGCTCGCCGCGCGCGGTAAACAGCATCTTGTCGAATTCCGGCCGCTTGAAGCGCGTGTCGTTCCAGTCGGCGGTCGAGACATAGCCGGTGGAATACATCTGGTCCTGCGTGGCGCGTCCGCCCCAGTAGGAGAGCGAGAAAGGCTGCTTGTTCCAGACCTCAGACCAGTAGCCGTCGCCGGGTTCGCGCTTGATCTCGATCTTGATGCCGGCTTTGGCGCAGGACTGCTGATAGAGCTGTGCGGCATCGACGGCGCCCGGAAAAGCGACGTCCGAGGTGCGCAGCACGATCGAGCCGCTGTGGCCGGATTTCTTGTAGGCTGCCGCTGCCTTTTCCGGGTCGAACTTGCGCTGTTCGATGTCGGCGGAAAACAGCGGATAGGCCTCGTTGATCGGGAAGTCGTTACCCACCGAGCCATAGCCGCGCAGGATCTTTTCCAGCATCTCGTCGCGGTCCATGGCTAGCTTCAGCGCCATGCGCAGGTCGTTGCTGTCGAAAGGTGCGGTGTCGCAGAACATGTTGAACGGATAGTAGCCTTTGCCCGAGACGTTCTCGATGGAAACGCCGGCGATGCGCTTGACCAGATCGACGACCTTGGGTTCGACGCGGTTGATCATGTGCACCTGGCCGCCCTGCAAGGCTGCAAGCCGTGCGGTCGCATCATTGATGACGATGATCTCGACCTGGTCGGCATGGCCGGCCTTGTCGCGCAGCCAGTAATTGGCGAAACGCTCGCCGCCATGGCGCACGCCGGGCTGGTTGACGCTAACTTTATAGGGACCGGCGCTGATGCCGGCGTTCGGATCGTCCTTGCCGCCATTCGGCTGGATGGTGAGATGATAGTCGGCCATCAGATAGGGGAAGTCGGCATCGGCGTCGCCGAGCGTGACGATGACCTCCTTGCCGCTCGCCTTGATCCCCTTGATGTTCTTGAGGATGCCGAGTGCTCCGGACTTGGACTTCTCATCCGCATGTCGCTCGATGGTGGCGGCAACATCCTCCGCGCCGACCGTCTTGCCATTGTGGAACTCGATGCCGTCGCGGATCTTGATTGTCCATGTCTTGGCGTCGGCCGAGGCGCCAATCTCCTCGGCAATCAGGTTGACCAGCTTGTTGTCCGGTGTGAGGCGCACGAGATACTCGCCCCAAAGCTTGCCGAAGCTGAAGGTAACCTGGCTGAGGTTCAACGCCGGATCGAGACTGTTGGTGGATTCACCGCCCTGCAGGCCGGCCTTGATGATACCGCCCTTCACCGCCGTCTGGGCAAATGCCTTGCCGGCCAGCGCCGGCATCAGGGCCGCCGATACGCCGAGCGCGGCGGCGCGCCCGAGAAAGGCGCGACGCGATATCCGGCCTTGACCGGCGAGTTCAGCGAGATAATCGAATTCAGTCTTCATGTCCTACCCCTGTTTAAAAGTCGTGCGAGCGGCGCTTGTCCCGAAGGACGTGTGGCGTTCTAGTGTTGCATCCGGATGACGGTCGCCGGCGCCCCGATGTGGCGGCTTGATCTGACGCGATTTCCAGGGAAGCGCCCTGCATTTCTTCCGGGAGTACTGGTCTCCAGTTTTCCCGGAATTGCTTTAGTTCCCCGCGCTGGCCATGCGCCGTCCCTTGATTGCCTTTTCCAGCCAGCCGATTTCCATCTCTGGAACCGAGGAGAGCAGCAGGTCGGTGTAGGCGTCGAAGGGCGGGCTCAGCACCTTGCTCTTGGGGCCGTAGCGCACCACCTCGCCGCGATACATCACCGCGATCGAATCGGCGATCGACTTCACAGTGGCGAGGTCATGCGTGATGAACAGATAGGCGACGTTCTCTTCCTTCTGCAGCTCGAGCAGCAGCTCGAGAATGCCGTGTGCCACCAGCGGATCGAGTGCCGAGGTGACCTCGTCGCAGATAATCAACTTGGGCTTGGCGGCAAGCGACCGGGCAATGCAGACGCGCTGCTTCTGGCCGCCGGAAAGCTCGGCCGGGTAGCGGTCGGAAAAGCCCTTGCCCATCTCGATCTTGTCGAGCAGTTCGGTAACGCGCCTGTCACGCTCGCGGCCGCGCATGCCGAAATAGAACTCCAGCGGCCGGCCGATGATGGTGGCGACGGTCTGGCGGGGATTCATCGCCACGTCGGCCATCTGATAGATCATCTGCAGCTGGCGCAAATCCTCCTTCGGCCGGTCGGCCAGCCGGTTCGCCAGCGGGCGCCCGTCGAAGGTGACGGTGCCCTGTTCGGGCGGCAGCAGACCGGTGATGGCGCGCGCCAGCGTCGACTTGCCAGAGCCGGACTCGCCGACCACGGCAAGCGTCTGTCCCGGATAGATGTCGACGGAGACGTTTTTCAGCACCTTGATATGGCTGCCGCCATAGGCGGCGGTGATGTTCTTCACCGACAGGAACGGTGCCGTGCCGGGCTTCTGCTCCTGGTGTTCGATCTCATGCACCGAGACAAGCGCGTTGGTGTATTCCTGACGCGGCTCCTTGATGATCTGCCGCGTGCCGCCCCATTCGACCAGCCTTCCATGGCGCAGCACCATGATCTCGTCGGAGACCTGGGCGACGACGGCAAGGTCGTGCGTGATGTAGAGCGCAGCGACATGGGTGTCGCGGATGGCGTCCTTTATCGCCGCCAGCACGTCGATCTGCGTCGTCACATCGAGCGCCGTTGTGGGCTCGTCGAAGACGATCAGGTCCGGCTCGGAGCAGAGCGCCATCGCCGTCATCACACGCTGCAACTGGCCGCCCGAAACCTGGTGCGGAAAACGCTCGCCGATGGTTTCGGGGTTGGGCAGGCTGAGCTTCTTGAACAGCGCAACCGCGCGCTTCTCGGCCTCGGCTCGTGTCGCGGTGCCGTGCAGCAGCGTGGCTTCCACCACCTGGTCCATCAGTCTGTGCGCCGGATTGAAGGCCGCTGCCGCCGACTGCGCGACATAGCAGACTTCGCGGCCGCGTAATTTGCGGAAGCCATCCTTGCCGCCCTTGAGGATGTCGCGGCCGTTCAGGATGACCTCGCCGCCGGTGATGCGTACGCCGCCGCGGCCATAGCCCATCGACGACAGACCGATGGTCGACTTGCCGGCCCCGGATTCGCCGATCAGGCCGAGCACCTTGCCCTTCTCGAGCGTCAGCGAGACATCGTGCACCAGCACGATGTTCTTCGGCGGCTCTCCGGGCGGGAAGACGGTGGCCTCGATGCGCAGATTGCGGATGTCGAGCAACAAGCCAGGTTTCGCTTTGGTGTCGGCCATCACCCGCGTCCTCCCTTGAGGCTTGTCGTCCGGTTGAGCACCCAGTCGGCAACCAGGTTGACGGAAATCGCCAGCAAGGCGATCGCCGCCGCCGGGATGAGTGCGGCCGCGATGCCGAAGACGATGCCGTCCTTGTTTTCCTTGACCATGCCGCCCCAGTCGGCGTCCGGTGGCTGCACGCCAAGGCCGAGGAACGACAGCGTCGACAGGAACAGCACCGCGTAGATGAAGCGCAGACCGAGTTCGGAAACCAGCGGCGACAATGCGTTGGGCAGGATCTCGCGGAAGATGATCCAGCCGCTGCCCTCACCACGCAGTTTCGCCGCCTCGACATAGTCCATGACGTTGATGTCGACGGCGACCGCGCGCGACAGGCGATAGACGCGGGTCGAGTCCAGAATGCCCATCACCAGGATCAGCGTCACCAGATTGGTAGGCAGCACGGACAGCACGACGAGACCCATGATCAGCGTCGGGATAGACATCAAGAGATCGACGAGGCGCGACAGCAGCGTATCGAACCAGCCGCCGAACACCGCCGCCGAGAAGCCGAGGATGGCGCCGAGCGAGAATGACAGCGCGGTGGCCAGCACCGCGATGAACAAAGTGATGCGGGCACCGTAGATCATGCGCGAAAGCAGGTCGCGGCCGAGATTGTCGGTGCCCAGCAAATGGGCAGCCGACATCGGTTCCCAGACATCGCCGACGATTTCGCCATTGCCGTGCGGTGCGATCCACGGTGCGAAGACCGCCGCCAGCACGAACAGCGTCGTCAGGATAATGCCGATCAGCGCGGGGATGGGGATGCGTTTGATATCGAGCATATCCGCCCCCTATTTCGGGTGTCTGAGACGCGGATTGGCGACGATAGCCCCGATGTCCGCAATGATGTTCAGGCTGATGTAGACGGCGGCGAAGATCAGGCCGACCGCCTGCACCACCGGCACGTCGCGTTTGGTGACGTGGTCGACGAGATACTGCCCCATGCCCGGATAGACGAAGATCACCTCGACCACGACGACGCCGACGATCAGATAGGCGAGGTTGAGCATGACGACGTTGATGATCGGCGCGATGGCATTGGGGAAGGCGTGCTTGCGGATGACGTTGAAGGCCGACAGGCCTTTCAGTTCCGCCGTCTCGACATAGGCCGACTGCATGACATTGAGGATCGCCGCGCGTGTCATGCGCATCATGTGGGCGAGCACGACCAGCGTCAGCGCTGCCGCCGGCAGGGCGATCGCCTGCATGCGCTCGCCAAAAGGCATGCCGTCATAGACGGTCGAGATGCCGGGGAAGATTTGCCATTTCACGGCGAAGAAATAGACCAGCACGTAGCCGATGAAGAACTCGGGAAAGGAGGTCGAGGCCAGCGCCAGCCCGGAGATCAGCTTGTCGACCCAGCCATTGCGATAGCGTACCGCGATCAGGCCGAGGATGATCGCCAGCGGCACGGCGACGATCGCTGCCCAGAAGGCGAGGAACAGCGTGTTCCACAGCCGTCCCTTGATCGACGTGGCGATATCCTGCCCGCTCGACATGGCCGTGCCGAGATCGCCGGTCAGCACGCCGCCCAGCCAATGAAAATACCTGAGATAGGCTGGCTGGTTGAGCCCGAGTTGCTCGCGCAGATTGGCGAGCGACTCCGGTGTCGCCGATTGTCCGAGAATGGCTTGCGCGACGTCGCCGGGCAAGATCTGGGTGCCGGCGAAGATCAGGACCGAAACGGCCAACAAGAGGAGAATGCCCAGCGCAACGCGCTGGGCCACCAGTTTCAAGATGGGTGAGGACATATCCGCAAGGCCAAGCTCAGGCTTCGAGCCAGCACTTCGCCAGCGCGTAACCGTTCATCAGCTCCTGATGTGGATCGTCGACCCAGCCGTCGACCTTGGCGCCGGTAGCGTCGATGAACTGGTTGAACATCGGCAAGATCAGGCCACCTTCGTCGCGGACCAGGACAGCCATGTCATGGTACATCTGCTTGCGCTTGGTCTCGTCTAGCTCGGCGCGCGCGGCCAGCACCATTTTGTCGAAGTCCGGGCGCTTGAAACGCGTGTCGTTCCAGTCGGCGGTCGACAGATAAGCGGTGGAGTACATCTGGTCCTGGGTCGAGCGGCCACCCCAGTAGGAAGCGCAGAAGGGCTGCTTGTTCCAGACCTCGTTCCAATAGCCGTCACCGGGCTCACGCTTGAGCTCGATCTTGATGCCGGCCTTGGCAGCGCTCTGCTGGAAGAGCTGGGAAGCGTCGACGGCGCCCGGGAAAGCGACGTCCGAAGTCCGCAGCAGCACGGCGCCGTCATGGCCCGACTTCTTGAAGTGGAACTTGGCCTTGTCGGGATCGTACTTGCGCTGCTCGATATCAGTGAACAGCGGGTAGGAAGCGTTGATCGGGAAATCGTTGCCGATCGAACCGTAGCCACGCAGGATCTTGTCGAGCATTTCTTCGCGGTCGATGGCCAGCTTCAGGGCCATGCGCAGATCGTTGTTGTCGAAGGGGGCGGTGTTGCAATGCGCGATGAAGACATAGTGGCCAGGACCCGCATGGTTGCGGATGGTCACGCCAGGCAGGCGCTTGATCAGGTCGACGATCTTCGGCTCGACGCGGTTGATCATGTTGACCTGGCCGCCTTGCAGGGCGGCGGTGCGCGCCGTCGCATCGTTGATGACGATGATCTCGATCTGGTCGGCATGGCCCATCTTGTCGCCCTGCCAATAATTGGCGAAACGCTCGCCGCCATGGCGCACGCCGGGCTCATTGGTCGTGACCTTGTAAGGACCGGCCGAGATGCCTGCGTCGGCCTTATCCTTGCCGCCATTCGGTTGGACGATCAGGTGATAGTCGCTGAGCAAATAGGGCAGATCGGCATTGGCTTCCTTCAGGGTCAGCACGACTTCCTTGCCGCTGGCCTTGATGGTCTCGATGCCCTTCATGTAGCCGAGCGCGCCGGATTTCGACTTCTCGTCGGAATGGCGCTCAAGTGTGGCGGCCACGTCCTCGGCGGTCACCGTCTTGCCGTTGTGGAATTCGACGCCGTCGCGGATCTTCAGCGTCCATACCTTGGCGTCGTCCGACGAGCCGATCTCCTCGGCGATGCGGTTCTCGAGCTTGCCTTCCGGCGAAAGCTCGACGATCAATTCGCCCCACATCTTGCCGAAGGCGAACGGCACCTGAGTCATGAACAGTGCCGGATCAAGGCTGTTGGTGGACTCGCCGCCGACAAGTCCGGCCTTCAGAGTGCCGCCTTTGACCGGACCTGCCGCGCGTGCCGCGCTTGAAAGCAGCGAGTTGGCGAAGGGCGCGGAGATACCGAGCGCCGCCGCCCGGCCGAGAAAATCACGACGGCTCAGTTTGCCCGACGCGACACGCCGGCTAAGAAATTCCAGTTCGTTCGACATTTTGAGTTCCTCACTCTGTTGGTTCGACTCTGCGGTCGTTTTACTTGTTTCTTGTGAGGAGAATAATGACCGCAAGGGAAAGCGGTAAGCAAGACCGAATGCGACATGCCGTGGCGTAAATCGTACGTCGCAATTGGACCAATGAACTCGGTGCTCAAAGAAGCGCGCGCGGCACCTTCTCCTTGAAATTACGCTCGAAGACGAGCGTTTCGTCCTCATAGGCCTCGATTCTGGCGCTGACGATGAAGTTTTGCGCGTCCGATCGCATTTCGGCTGTCGTTTCGGTGCGTACCGACCATCCGTTTCGCGACAGGGTCTGCGTCCAGTGCGTCTTCCCCGAGGCCGACAGCGGGTCGTCGGGATGGATCGTCCAGGTCTCGCGGGCGATGCTGCCATTGGCGAGGCCATGAGCGAGATCGCGCACCTCGCCGAAATCATCAACGATGGAAAGCGTCACGATTCCCGTCTTTTCGTCACGATCGATATGGCGCTCGGAATTGCTGGCGCGGATCGTCTCCGTTGCCCAGGGAGTGGCACCTTCCGGCTCGGCGAACGCCGCTTCATCGTCTGTCGCCAACGGCCGCAGCGGCAAGCGGAGCGTCGCCGCCGATAAGGTCAGCCGGACCGGCTCCGGCGACGGCCAGATGGCAGGCCAATAGGCGTTCGAAACGGCAACACGCAGGTGGTGGCCGGGCGGAACGCGATAGCCGCATTGATCGAGCACGACGCGTACTGAGATGGTTTCGCCCGGCACCAGGGCTTCCGGGAACTCGTGCGAGTTGCGATGCGTCAGGTTGAGCACGCCGTAGGAAATCAGCTCCGACGCGCCATCGGGATGCACGTCACAGAGTCGGATCGCGATGTTGGCCTGCGGACGGTCGGAGGACAGCCGCAATTCGACTTCCGCGGTGCCGACGATGTCGATGGCCTGACTGAGTTCCGTCTGGTCGAAACACACCGACAGCGCATCGTCGGGGCGCTGATCGCCTGGCAGTTCGGGGCCGAAGGTGAAGGGAAAATACTCGCCGCCAGCCAAGCCGCAGCTTTGCGGCGAGGCAACGATGGCGGGTTTTTCCGTTGCGGGGATCAGATCGACCGCCTGCGTCTTGATGGTTGGCGAGGGCCATTGCTGCTCGGCAATCCAGCGGCCGGGACGCTCGGGGTGCCAGCGCGCCGGACGCACGCTGTCCATGACATAGGCGCGGTAGGCCGGGTCGGACTCGACACCGGTTTCGACACTCTTGAGCCAGCGGTCCCACCAGCGCAAGGCCTCTTGCAGGAAGCCGATGGCGGGTTTTGGTCCTGCGTAATGCGGGTATTTATGGATCCATGGCCCGATAATGCCCTTGACCGGGGCTTCGATGTTGCTGGCCAGATGCGAGACGGTGTTGCGGTAGCCGTCATGCCAGCCGCCGATCGACAGAACCGCGGCTTTGACGGCGGAAAAATCCTCACAGATCGAGCCGCGCTTCCAGTAGGCATCACGGTGCTGGTGCTTCAGCCACAGCGGCGCCAGGAAGGATTGGTTCTCCAGCCGGGTCAGCCACAGATCGCGCCATCTGTTGTCGCCGGCCAGCAGCGGGTCCGGCGGCCGCGATGAGTAGGACAGCATGGTCGAGGCCCAGCCGAAGTTCTCGATCAGCAGGCAGCCGCCCTTGTAGTGAATGTCGTCGGCGTAGCGGTCGACGGTCGAGCACAAGCTGATCACCGCTTTGAGCGCCGGCGGCTGCTTGGCCGCCACCTGCAGGCAGTTGAAGCCGCCCCAGGAAATGCCCATCATGCCGACATTGCCGTTGCACCAGGGCTGGCTTGCCGCCCAGGCGATGATGTCGCAGGCGTCCTGCAATTCCTGCTCGGAATATTCGTCGTCCATCAGCCCTTCGGAATCGCCATTGCCGCGCATATCGACCCGGATCGAGGCGTAGCCGTGGCCGGCGAAATAGGGATGCGTCAGCTGATCGCGAAAGATGGTGCCGTCGCGCTTGCGGTAGGGCAGATGCTCCAGGATCGCCGGCACTGGATCGTCGCCGGCATCCTCCGGCATCCAGACCCGCGCCGACAGCCGGCAGCCATCCGGCATGACGATGCCCATATCCGGGAACTCGACGACCTTGCGGGGAAATTCGGTGACTGTTTTCATGGCCCGCATAACGCCCCGCGGCGCGACGACTTTCAATCACCATTCGCGACTGGAGCAGCGAAAAATGCGACCTGTGCCGCTACCGCAATTCATCCAGCAGTTCGGGATGTTTTTCCAGCAGCGTCATCAATTGAATGGTCGGGCCACTCGGCTCGATCAGGCCCCTTTCATACTTGTCGAAAGCATTCTCGCCGACCTTGAACAGGGATCCTGCCTCGCGCTGCGACAGATTGAGCTTTGTGCGCATGCGGCGGATGGTTGCCGGGGCCGGCACGCCATCGATCCTCTCCTTGAGGGCGCGTAGTGCGGCATCGACGGCAGCCATGTCGCCTCCGATATGCACACCCTCGTCACCGGATGCTGGATAGTAACCCGGAAGGTCGACAATTATGCTCTCGCCCTTGTACGCCACTGTGAATGGACGCACGTCACGCGTGAGCGTTTCCCCGGTTTCGGGGGAAATCATGGTCCGATTTTCTTCTCTTGTCGCCATGGTCATTTCTCCTTGAACGACATGACCGTGAACTCGGTCACGACATCCGCTTGGAATTTCACGTAGAGGATCAGGTCGCGCACGGGCACGTGATAGGCATCCTGCCAGACCCGGTGATCCGCAAAGGTCGTCATGGATTTCACGAACATTTTCCTCGTCATGCCGCCGATTACCTCGACGACGCCGGCACGGTCGAAGCCAAGGCCTGTGGCATCCAGCAGAGCGGACGTCGTGATCGCCAGCGTATCGACAGACCCGAACGTCGTCTTGATGGCATCAAGATCGTAGGTGGGCCTTCGTTTCTCCATGACGCAATATGCCACCATAAAGGTGGCAATTCAAGGGTGCCCCCCGGTAGGCCGAGAGCCCTAATTCAGCGGGATGTCGTTATCGTCCTTGTTCGCCTGATAGACGCCGGACAGATCATCGTAGCGCGCCGAAATCGCGCCGATGCGTATTTCCAGCCGTTGCCGCTCTACCTCGGGCAACGCTCGCACCAGCCTGCGGAT
Organism: Mesorhizobium sp. M0848; assembly: GCF_040319805.1. Classification (NCBI taxonomy): domain Bacteria; kingdom Pseudomonadati; phylum Pseudomonadota; class Alphaproteobacteria; order Hyphomicrobiales; family Phyllobacteriaceae; genus Mesorhizobium; species Mesorhizobium sp. M0848. The sequence goes on from NZ_JAMYOM010000030.1 coordinate 21,932, forward strand.
AGAAAAGCTCTTCCAGTAGGCATTCTCGGCATTGTAGCCGCCGGGGTCGAGGGTGAAGACCTCTTTCAGGATCTTCAGATCGTGCGGGATGGCAAAACTGTCGCGCGAATCCTCGTGGCTGAACAGATAGTAGAAATTGTCGAAGCCAGTCCAGGTGATCGCCGACAGGCAGAGCGAGCAGGGCTCATGCGTGGCGAGGAAAATGGCGTCTCTTGTATCGACGCGCTCCGCCTTCGGCATTTCGTAGAAACGTTTCAGGCAGTGCACCTCGCCATGCCAGAGCGGGTTTTCCCTCTCGTTGTTGGTCTCGGCCAGCACCAGCGAACGGTCGTCCTTGCGCAGGATCGCCGCGCCGAACAGCTTGTTGCCATGGACAACACCGTCGGCCGTCTTCGGCACGATGTCGTGTTCGATCACGTCGAGCAGGCGGTCGATCAAAGAAATGTCGGTCATTTCAGGCTCTCCTGCTGCATGTCGCCCAAAAGTGCCCCGGTTTTGGGGTAACGACATGCACAAAAATTAAGGGAGATGGATCTCGTAAGCATGCGAGAAATGGAATTCTTCGAGATTGGAGCCGTCGCCGCCCCGGTCGACGATCAGGAAGTCCTGAGGCTCGCCGAGCGGCGTCAGCACGCCATGCCAGAGATTGCGGGAATAGTTGATACCTTGTCCGGGTGCGGTGGTGAAGGCATGCGGCTCGCCCGGCCCCTCATCGCCATCATGGCAGACGACGACCAGGAATGGGCGCGGCGACAGCGGGATGAAGGCCTGGCTGCCGAAGGGGTGGCGCTCGACCATGCTCAGCTTCAGCGGCAGTTCGTAAGGCGTGCCGCGCACCATCGAGATCAGCACGCGGGCATTCGGTCCGATCGCCTCGGCGGTCGCCAGATCGTGATAGCGTTCCGCGCGGCCGCCATTGATCGGGTAGTGGTTGTCGCCGCCCATATCGATGACGTCGCCGAACGGAGCAAAGCTCTCGCGGGTCAGTGGCCGCGCAATGATCCGCGTCACGGCGTCCGCCCGGGGACACCGGCGCCGCCGAGCTTGGCGTGCCGGTTCACGTCCTTGTAGAGCAGATAGCGGAATTTTCCCGGGCCGCCCGCGTAGCAGGCCTGCGGACAGAAGGCGCGCAGCCACATATAGTCGCCGGCCTCGACCTCGACCCAGTCCTGGTTGAGGCGATAGACCGCTTTGCCCTCCAGCACATAGAGCCCATGCTCCATGACATGGGTCTCGGCGAAGGGAATGACCGCGCCGGGTTCCAGCGTGACAATGGTCATGTGCATGTCGTGGCGCAAATCGGCCGGATCGACGAACCGCGTCGTCGCCCAGCGGCCTTCGGTGCCGGGCATAGGGGTTGGCGCGATCTCCTGCTCGTTGGTGAAGAAGGCTTCCGGCACATCGAGACCGTCAACCACCTCGTAAGCCTTGCGAATCCAGTGGAAGCGCACGTCGGCCTTGCTTTCGTTGCGAACCGTCCAGCCGCTGGCCGGCGGCAGGAAGGCAAAGCCGCCGGGCCGCAAGACATGCTTCTTGCCGGCAAGCAGAACCGTCAACTCGCCCTCGACCACGAACAGGGCGCCCTCGGCGCCGGCATCGGGTTCCGGCCGCTCGCTGCCGCCGCTCGGCGCGACCTCGACAATGTATTGCGAGAACGTCTCGGCAAAACCGGATAGCGGTCGCGACAAGATCCAGGCGCGGGTCTTGTCCCAGAACGGCAACGCACTGGTCACGATGTCCTGCATCACACCCCGGGGAATGACGGCATAGGCCTCGGTGAAGACGGCGCGGCCGGTCAGAAGCTCGCTCTGGCCGGGGTGGCCGCCATGTGGTGCGTAATAGGTTCGCTCGGGCATCCTGATCGTATCCATGGGTTCAAACCTATTGCGGAAGCATGTCTTTGAGGCGGAGCAGCGCGATGCGCTCGACCTGTTTGCAGGCGGTTTCGAATTCGACGCCGCGGCTGTTGCCGATGCGCGCCTCGAATTCCGCCAGAATCTCTTGCCTCGTCTTGCCCTTCACCGCGATGATGAAGGGGAAACCGAAAGTGGTGACGTAGGCGGCGTTGAGCTTGGAAAACAGTTCGCGCTCCTTGTCGGTCAGCGCGTCGAGGCCGGCCGAAGCCTGTTCCCTGGTCGATTCCGCCGTCAGCCGTTTGGCCTTGGCAAGTTTGCCGGCAAGGTCGGGATGAGCGTTGAGCACGGAAAGCCGCTCGGTTTCGCTGGCGGACCGGAAGACACGGCAAAGCGCATTGTGCAGGCCGCCTGAAGTGTCATGCGCCGGGCCCAGTTCCAGTTCGTAGGCGCGTTCGGCGATCCAGGGCGAATGCTCGAACACGCCGCCGAAAGTGTGGACGAAGGTCTCGAATTCCATCTTCGAGGGGCGGAGTGCCGCCGGTTGATAAGGATTGACCTCTTGCCAGTGGCGGGCGATGTCGATGCGCCGCGCCAGCCAGACCCTGTCGTGCGACTTCACATAGTCGACGAAGCGCTTCAGCGCCGCCACCCGGCCCGGCCGCCCGACGAGGCGGCAGTGCAGGCCGATGTTCATCATGCGTGGCCGGCCTGCCTTGCCCTCGGCATAGAGCGTGTCGAAGCTGTCCTTCAAATAGGCAAAGAACTGGTCGCCGGAGTTGAAGCCCTGCGGCGTTGCGAACCGCATGTCGTTGGCGTCGAGCGTATAGGGAATGATGAGCTGCGCGCCGCCATCATGCTCGAACCAGTAGGGCAGCTCGTCGTCATAGGTGTCCGACACATAGTCGAAACCGCCTTCTTCCGCCACAATCCGCACTGTGTTGATCGATGTGCGACCCGTATACCAGCCGGTCGGGCGCGCGCCGGTCACTTCGTAGTGCAGCTTGATCGCCGCCTCGAGGTCGCGGCGCTCATCCTCGGCGCTGTGGTCGCGGTAGTCGATCCATCTCAACCCGTGCGAGGCGATCTCCCAGCCGGCTTCCTGCATGGCCGTGACTTGATCCGGCGAACGGGCGAGCGCGGTGGCGACGCCATAGCAGGTGATCGGCACCTCGGCCTCGCTGAACAGCCGCAGCAACCGCCAGAAACCGGCGCGGGCACCGTATTCGTAGATGGATTCCATGTTCCAGTGGCGCTGGCCCACCCAGGGTGCCGCGCCGACGATTTCCGACAGGAAGGCTTCGGACGCCTTGTCGCCATGCAGCACGCAGTTCTCGCCGCCTTCCTCGTAGTTGACGACGAACTGCACGGCGACATGCGCGCCGCCAGGCCATTTCGGGTCCGGCGGATTGACTCCGTAGCCGCGCATGTCTCTGCTGTAACGCATCGTCCCTCCCGCCGGGCATGGCCCGAAGTATGATCAGAATATCGAAAGGGTGCTTCTCGCATTCCCCCGAAAATTTTTGAAAGTGTTTTTGTCGCACTCCGCTCGACCGGGACTTATGCATCGCCTTTAATTGGCGCACAATTCACTGTTGATACTTGATCGTACCGGGCCAATTCGCTCGTACCGGAAATGGGAGGCGGCCAATGGCAGAAACGTCGAATGCCGATGGCGGGCGTCTGACGACCCATGTCCTCGACACGGCGACAGGCAAGCCGGCGGCGGGATTGTCGATCGCGCTTTATCACCTCGAGGGCAAGGCGCGGACACATTTGAAGACCGTTGTCACCAATGCCGACGGCCGTTGTGACAAGCCGCTGCTCGCCGGCGCGGAGTTCCGCCCCGGAGAATACGAACTGGTCTTCGCCGCAGGCGACTATTTGCGCCAGCAGGGGTCGAGCCTGCCGAACCCCGCCTTTCTCGATGTGATACCGATCCGCTTCGGCATGGCCGAACCGCTGCACTACCATGTGCCGCTGCTCGTCTCGCCCTATGGCTATTCGACCTACAGGGGGAGCTGAGGCATGGCCAAAATTAGCATCCGCAATGAAATCCGCTTCATCCTCAACGGCAGGGACGTCGCGCTTTCGTCGGTGGCACCCGACGCGACCCTGCTCGACTGGCTGCGGCTCGACCGGTCGCTGCGCGGCACCAAGGAAGGCTGCGCCGAGGGCGATTGCGGCGCCTGCACCGTGTTGGTCGGCAAGCTCTCGGCCGGCGGGCTGGTCTATGAAAGCGTCAATGCCTGCATCCGTTTCCTCGGCTCGTTGGACGCCACCCATGTCGTGACCGTCGAGCATCTGCGCGGCGTATCAGGCCAACTGCATCCGGTGCAGCAGGCGATGGTCGATTTCCACGGCTCGCAATGCGGCTTCTGCACACCGGGCTTCGTCATGTCGCTCTATGGCATGTGGATGAAGTCGTCGAATCCGTCGAACGCGGATATCGAAAAGGCCTTGCAAGGCAATCTCTGCCGCTGCACCGGCTACGAGGCGATCATGCGCGCTGCGCATGCCATCTCCAGCTACGGCAAGGCGGTAAAGGATCCGCTGGCCACGGAGCGCAAGGCGATCACCGCGAGGCTCGAGGCCATGCATGACGGCGCCCGGATTGAGATCGGTTCGGCCAAGACGCGGCTGGTCGTGCCGGCCGATGTCGATGATTTCGCCGCCGTGCTGGACAAGGAACCCGGCGCCACCATCGTTGCCGGCTCGACCGATGTCGGCCTCTGGGTGACCAAGCACATGCGCGATATTTCGCCGGCCATTTTCATCGGCAATCTCGACGGACTTTGCACCATCTCGGAAGACAACGGCATCATTTCGATCGGCGCGGGCGTCACCTACACTGATGCCTTCGCGATATTGGCGAAGCGTATCCCGGCGCTGGGGCCGTTGTTCGATCGCATCGGCGGCGAACAGGTGCGCAACATGGGGACCATCGGCGGCAATATCGCCAACGGCTCGCCGATCGGCGACACGCCGCCGCCCTTGATCGCTCTTGGCGCAAGTCTCACCCTGCGCAAGGGCAAGAAGCGGCGCTCGATTCCACTGGAAACCTTCTTCATTGCCTATGGCAAACAGGACCGGCAGCCGGGCGAATTCGTCGAGGCCGTGCACGTTCCGGTTCCGGTCAAGGGCACGAAATTCGCCGTCCACAAAATCACCAAGCGCCGCGATGAGGACATCACCGCGGCCCTCGGCGCCTTCTTCCTGACGCTGGCCAGCGATGGCACGGTCGCGGAGGTGCGCATTGCCTATGGCGGCATGGCGGCGACGCCGAAGCGGGCGTCTTCTGTCGAAAAAGCGCTGCTCGGCAAGCCATGGACGGAGACCACGGTTGACGCGGCGATGGTCGAATATGCCAAGGATTTCACCCCGCTCACCGACATGCGGGCCTCGGCCGAGTATCGTGCGCTCGCGGCGCGCAATCTCTTGCTGCGCTTCTTCGCCGAGACCAGCGGTACCAGGGAGCCGATCCAGGTTTCGAGGCACGAGGCGGCATGATGAACAAGCACGCTCCCCCCAATCTGAAGGCTGAAAAGATCGCCGGCGGCGTTGCCACCGATCAACGCCATGACTCCGCCCACAAGCATGTCAGCGGCACGGCCGTCTATATCGACGACATGCCGGAACCGGCCGGCACGCTGCATGGCTGCCTCGGGCTTTCTGCCGCCACGCATGCCACGATTACCAGCATGGATCTCTCGGCGGTGCGTACAGCGCCCGGTGTTGTCGACGTGCTGACGGCCAAGGATGTGCCGGGCGAGAACGACATTTCGCCGACAGGCCGCCACGACGAGCCGGTGCTGGCCGACGGCAAGGTGCAATTCTATGGCCAGCCAATCTTTTGCGTCATTGCGCAGACGCGCGAGCAGGCGCGTCGCGCCACCAGATTGGCCAAGGTCGAATACAAGGAATTGCCCTTCGTCACCGACATTGGCGCGCTCGATCCGAAGAAGGACAAGGTCGTCACGCCGCCACTGACGCTGAAGCGCGGCGATGCCGCTACAGCGATCCGTCAGGCGCCGCGCCGGCTAAAGGGAAAAATGCGCATCGGCGGCCAGGAACACTTCTATCTCGAAGGCCATATCGCCATGGCCATTCCGGGCGAGGATCAGGACGTCACCATCTATTCCTCGACCCAGCATCCGAGCGAAGTCCAGCACATGGTGAGCCATGCACTCGGCGTGCCGAGCAATGCCATCACGGTGGAGATCCGCCGGATGGGCGGCGGCTTCGGCGGCAAGGAGACGCAAGGCAACCAGTTTGCCGCATTGGCGGCGATCGCCGCGAAGAAACACCATCGCGCCGTGAAGATCCGGCCCGACCGCGACGACGACATGATCGCCACCGGCAAGCGTCACGATTTCCTCGTCGACTACGAAGTCGGCTTCGATGACGAGGGCAACATCCTCGGCGTCGATTTCATGTTCGCGGCGCGCTGCGGTTTTTCGTCGGACCTTTCCGGCCCGGTGACCGATCGCGCACTGTTCCACTGCGACAACACCTATTTCTGGCCGGCGGTGCATGCGCAATCGGCGCCGCTCTACACCAACACCGTGTCGAACACCGCCTTTCGTGGTTTCGGCGGCCCGCAAGGCATGGTCGGCGCCGAGCGCGTCATCGACGAGGTGGCCTTCGCCGTCGGCAAGGATCCACTCGAAATCCGCAAGAAGAATTTTTATGGTACGTCAGACCGCAACATCACGCCCTACCACCAGACGGTCGAGGATAACATCATCCAGCGCATCGTCGCCGAGCTCGAGCAAAGCGCCAGCTATGCGCGGCGCCGGCGTGAGATATCGGCCTTCAACGCCAACAGCCGTTTCATCAAGCGCGGCCTGGCGCTGACGCCGGTCAAGTTCGGCATCTCGTTCACCGCCACGCATTATAACCAGGCCGGCGCGCTGGTGCATGTCTATACCGACGGTTCGGTGCATCTGAACCATGGCGGCACCGAGATGGGGCAGGGCCTCTACGTCAAGGTTGCGCAAGTGGTGGCGGAAGAGTTCCAGATCGACCTCGACCAGGTCAAGATCACCGCGACCACGACCGGCAAGGTGCCGAACACTTCGGCCACGGCAGCGTCGTCCGGCTCCGATCTCAACGGCATGGCGGCGCAAAATGGCGCTCGCCAGATCAAGGACCGGCTGATCGATTTCGCCGCTGAAAAATATCAGGTGCCGCGCGATCAGGTGCTGTTCCTGCCCAACCGGGTGCGCATCGGCAACCAGGAAATCGCCTTCGCCGACCTCATCAAGCAGGCCTATATGGCTCGCATCCAGCTGTCGGCGGCGGGTTTCTACAAGACGCCGAAAATCCACTGGAACCGCGACAAGGGCGAGGGCCGCCCCTTCTATTATTTCGCCTATGGCGCGTCGTGCTCGGAGGTCTCGGTCGACACGCTGACCGGCGAATACATGGTCGAGCGCACCGATATTCTGCATGACTGCGGCCGATCTCTGAATAGCGCCATCGACATCGGCCAGATCGAGGGCGGCTTCATCCAAGGCATGGGCTGGCTGACGACGGAAGAACTGTGGTGGGACGCCAAGGGCCGGCTGCGCACGCACGCGCCATCGACCTACAAGATCCCGCTCGCCTCCGACCGGCCGAAGATATTCAACATCACCTTGGCCGACTGGCCGGAAGCGAGCGAGCCGACCATCCACCGCTCCAAGGCAGTCGGCGAGCCGCCGTTCCCGCTCGGCATGTCGGTGCTGCACGCCCTGTCGGATGCAGTGGCCAGCGTCGCCGACCACAAGATCTGTCCGCGCCTCGATGCTCCTGCAACGCCGGAGCGGGTGCTGATGGCGATCGAGAGGCTGAAGAAAGAGACGAAGGCCGGCGCCTGAATCTGGCAGAATGTGCAATCTGGGCCGAAAAACCTATATTTCCCATTCGGGAATGTGAACCATGAACTCGAAAGTGCAAAGCCTGAAAGCCTTTCTCACCAGCGCCGGCCAGGTTGCCCTGGTCGAAGTGACCGGAACAAAAGGCTCGACGCCACGCGAGAAGGGCGCCTTCATGCTCGTCTCGCAGGCGGCGATCTTTGGCACCATCGGCGGCGGTCAACTCGAATACATGGCGATCGACAAAGCCCGGCAGATGCTTTTCTCCCCCTCAAGGGGGGAGAGAACCCGCGCCGATCCGATCTTACCCGGCGGCTTCGCCGCCACCCTCCCCTCAAGGGGCAGGGAAAGCCGCGCGACCCTCGATGTGCCGCTAGGCCCGGAAATCGGCCAATGCTGCGGCGGGCGCGTCGAAGTGCTGATCCGGCTCGTCGATGCAGCCCTTGCCGCCGATCTGGTTGCGGCTGCGGAAGCCGAGGAGGCGCACCTGCCGCGTGTCTACATCTTCGGCGGCGGCCATGTCGGCCAGGCGCTGGCGTCGACGATCGCACTTCTTCCCGTGCACGGCATCGTCATCGAGACGCGGGCCGAAGCACTGGAAGGCATGCCGGAATCCGTCGAGACCAGGCTGACAGCTATGCCGGAAGCGATGGTGCGAAACGCTCCCGCTGGCGCCGCCTTCGCCATCCTGACCCACGATCATGCGCTGGATTTCCTGATCGTCGCCGAGGCGCTGAAACGCGGCGATGCCGCCTATGTCGGCATGATCGGGTCCAAGACCAAGAAAGCGACGTTCAAGAACTGGTTCCTGAAATCGGCGGACGGCAGCGAGGCGGAATTTGCCCGCCTCGTCTCGCCGATCGGCGGCGCTGCCGTCAAGGACAAGCGCCCGCAAGTCATTGCAGCGCTCGCGGCCGCCGAAATCATGACGGCGCTGGTCATGCACGCCACAGCATCAAATGCCGACCATCAGGTCCCGCACGACAAGGTGATGGTCGGCTAAGCTTGCGCCTCAACGCATCTCATGCCGGCCGCTTCAAGCCCAGATGCTCGCGCAAGGTGCGGCCTTCATAGTCCCTGCGGAACAGGCCGCGCCGCTGCAGTTCCGGCACGACCAGCGTCGCAAAGGCATCAAGTTCGCCGGGGAAATATGACGGCATGACGTTAAAACCGTCGGCCGCGCCACCCTCGAACCGAGCCTGCAGTTCGTCGGCGACTTGGGCCGCAGTGCCGACGATGCGCCAATGGCCACGCGCGCCGGCGAAATGCCGGGCAAGCTGGCGGATGGAGAGGCCGTCGCGGCGCGATTGCTCGATGACCAGCGCCTGCCGGCTTTTCATCCCCTCGCTCTCCGGCAGATCCGGCAGCGGCCCGTCGATCGGGTAGCACCACAGATCGGAGATGCTGAGATAGCTGGACAGCAGCGCAACGCCGACATCGTCGGGGATCAGCGCCTGCAATTCCTCATATTTTTCAAGGGCCTCCGCTTCGGTCTCCGCCACCACCGGCGCGACGCCGGGCATGATCTTGATGTCGTCAGGCTCGCGCCCATAGGCCGCCAGACGTCCCTTGAGATCGTCGTAAAAGGCCTTCGCTTCCTCGAAGGTCTGCGCCGCGGTGAACACCACATTGGCGGTGCGGGCGGCAAGGTCGCGGCCGACATCCGAGGCGCCGGCCTGAACCATGACCGGGGCGCCCTGCGGCGAGCTTGGCAGATCGAGCGGGTCGCGAACCGAAAAGCTCTGGCCGTCGTGACCGGAGGCGCCGAGCTTGCCGTTCCAGAGCCCGGTGACGACTTCGGCGAATTCACGCGCGCGCTCATAGCGATCGGCATGGGGCTTGAGGCCGGTCGAGCCGAAATTGGCGGCCTCGATGGGGCTGGCCGAGGTGACCAGGTTCCAGCCGGCGCGGCCGCCGCTCAGATGGTCGAGCGACAGGAAGGTTCGTGCCAGCCCATAGGGCTCGTTGTAGCTCGTCGAGGCTGTTGAGACGAGGCCGATGCGGCTGGTCTGGACGGCAAGCGCCGAAAGCAGGCTGATCGGCTCGAAGCCGATCGAGCGCGAGGTCTGGCTGGCAATGCCGACATTGGCTTCCCGCAGGCCCGCGGCATCTTCGCAGAAGATCATGTCGAATTTCGCCGCCTCTGCCGTGCGCGCCAGCGCGATGTAGTGGTCGATGTCAGTGCCGGCGGTGACGTGCGCCTTGGCATGGCGCCAGGCGGCGATGTGGTGGCCTGTCGCCCACAGGAAGGCGCCGAGTTTCATCTGGCGAGCGGTCATCGGTCACCTCCGCCGGCAAGCCCGAGATGCGAGCGCAACGTCGTGCCGCGATAGTTCTCTCGAAACAGGCCGCGCTGCCTCAGTTCCGGCAAAACCAGATCGACGAAATCGTCGAGCGCTGAAAGCTGTGCCGGCATCAGGATGTTGAACCCGTCGCAGCCTCTCGCCCGGAATTCCTTTTCCAGCCTCTCGGCGAGGGCAGCCGGCTTACTATCGGCGGTAGGCGCGACGTTCGTCAGCACTTTCACAGCGTCCGGATCGCGTCCGCACGCCGTGACACGGCGCCGGATATCGTCATAGCGTTCTGTCGTGCCCTCCACCGGTCCGCCGTCCAGCAGGATGATATCGGCGGTGCGAGCGGCAATATCGAAGTCGGATTCCTGCAGGCCCGACAAGACGAGCACTGGCGTATCCTGCGGCGACCGGGCGACGTTCAGCGGTCCGCGCACGGAAAAGGACGCGCCCTTGTGCTCGAGCAGGTGCATTTTTTCGGGGTCGTGGAAGCGGCCGCCGCTCTGGTCGAACAGCAGCGCGTCCGCATCCCAGCCCTGCCACAGACCTTGCACGATGCCGATATATTCCTCACTGCGACGGCGGAAATCGTCAGGCGAAAATCCTTCGGGCCGGCTGAAATTGGCTGTTTCCCGTGGCGCCTGCGCCATGGTCGCGTTCCAGCCACTGCGGCCATGGCTGATGATGTCGAGCGAAGCGAAACGGCGCGCCAGATTGTAGGGTTGGTGGGCAATTGTCGAGGCAGCGGCAACCAGGCCGATCCTGCTTGTGACAGTTGCCAATGCGGCCAGCAAAGTGGTCGCTTCGAAGGGCATCGGACTGTTCGCGGCACCGCCGCCGGAAGCCGGCGCTGAATCGGCAAGCAGCACCATGTCCAGGCCCGCCGCTTCGGCCTTTTGCACTAAACCGGCCAGGCGGCTGAATTCCCGCCCCGGTGATGGATCGATGGTTCCCGGAAACAGCGAAACGGCAAGATGCATTGTGGCGCCGTTGTCCATCGATGGTCCCTGCGAGACGAAATACCACCCGAACTATGTTCGCCACATCCAGGGATGGCAACCGCTGGCGCTGGGCCAAGCGCCGGTCACGTGCCGGCCAGCATTATTTCCCAGCTAGCAGATCGTTGATCAGTCGCTGGCAGCGCTCGGCCATGAAGTCGAGCAGCAGCCGTACTTTTGGATCCTGCAGCTTCTTGTGCGGATAGACGGCGGCGAACTGCACCGGTGTCGGTGGCGTGCTGCTCAGGATCACCTTCAGCCGCCGGTCGCGGATGAATGGCTCGACCTCGAAGCGCGGCTTGTTGATGATGCCGCGCCCCGAAAGCGCCCAGCCGGTCAGCACGTCGCCATCGTCGGTGTCGTAGGGCCCGTGCACTTCGAATTTCTGCGGGCCTGTGGGGGTCTGCAGCGTCCACACATATTCGCGCGCGCCGGAATAACGCAGCATCAGGCAGTCGTGCTTCTTGCCGATCAGCTCCTGCGGCTCCAACGGTTCGCCGCGGGCCTCGAGATATTTCGGCGCCGCCACCAGCACGCGCTCGCATTCCATGATGCCGCGCATCCTGAGGCTGGAATCTTCGATGATGCCGAGCCGGAAGGCGACATCGATGCCTTCCTTCATGATGTCGACATTGTGGTCCGAAAGCCTCAGCCTCACCTCGATGTCTGGGTATTTGTCGTGAAAATCGGGAATGCCCGAGGCGACCAGCCGGCGGCCGAGGCCCAAGGGTGCCGTAACGCGGATGGTGCCGCGCGGCTGGCCGGAAAGCGCCGAGACCGCGGCTTCCGCCTCGGTGATCGCCTCCAAGACCTGCTTGGCGCCCCCGTAAAAAACCGTGCCATGCTCGGTCGGCATCAATTGCCGCGTCGTGCGGTTGAACAGACGCACGCCCAGGTGCTTCTCCAACTCCTTGATGCGGTTGGAGGCGACCGCCGGCGAAATCCGCATGTCGCGACCGGCCGCCGACAGATTGCCGAGTTCGACCACGCGAACGAAGACGGCAATGTTGTCCAGATAGGCCATGCGGTTTCGTGGCTTTCCTGAGGCCGCCTTCGGGCGGCTCCCATCCTGCTGCGTGTGACTACCCTAGTATTTTCCATTTTTTTTTGAAAGTCATCGTGCGCCTCGCCTCTTTCCGTTTGCGCTCCAACCCGTAAAGTCGCCCAATCGGCAGGGACGATTTCAATGATGGATTTCGCGATTTTCTGGGACTGGCTAAGTTTTGCCGTGCGCTGGCTGCACGTCATCACCGGCATCGCCTGGATCGGCTCGTCCTTCTACTTCGTCGCGCTCGACCTCGGCCTGCGCCAGCGTCCCGGCATGCCCGTCGGCGCCTTCGGCGAGGAATGGCAGGTGCATGGCGGCGGCTTTTACCACATCCAGAAATATCTGGTGGCGCCGGCCGAAATGCCCGAGCATCTGACCTGGTTCAAATGGGAATCCTACGCCACCTGGCTGTCCGGCTTCGCCATGCTGTGCGTCGTCTATTATGCCGGGGCCGATCTGTTCCTGATCGATCCCAACGTGCTCCCAATGTCCGTCCCGGTCGGCATCCTGCTGTCGTTGGCAACGATCGGCGTCGGCTGGGTGGTCTATGATCTGCTGTGCCGCTCGCCGCTCGGCAAAAGCGACACCGGCCTGATGCTGGTGCTCTACTGTGTGCTGGTGTTCATCGCCTGGGGGCTGACGCATCTCTTCACCGGCCGCGCCGCCTTCCTGCATCTGGGCGCCATCACCGCCACGATCATGTCGGCCAACGTCTTCATGGTTATCATCCCCAACCAGAAGATCGTTGTCGCCGACCTCATCGCTGGCCGCAAGCCCGATCCGAAATACGGCAAGATCGCCAAGCAGCGCTCGCTGCACAACAACTATTTGACGCTGCCGGTGCTGTTTCTGATGCTGTCGAACCATTATCCCCTGGCGTTCGGCACTGAGTTCAACTGGGTCATCGCCTCGCTGGTGTTCATCATCGGCGTGCTGATCCGGCACTATTTCAACTCGATCCATGCCCGCAAAGGCAATCCGACCTGGACCTGGATGGCGGCACTCGTCCTGTTCATCGTCATCATCTGGCTGTCGACTGCGCCGAAAGTGCTGACCGGCGAACCCAAGGAATCCGCGTCGGCGCAAATCTATGTCGCTTCAGCGCATTTCCCGGCCGTGCGCGACACCGTGCTCGGCCGCTGCTCGATGTGCCATGCGGCGGAGCCGGTCTATGAGGGCATCTATCATGCACCGAAGGGCGTGATGCTCGACACCGATGCGGATATCGCCAACCACGCCCGCGAGATCTATCTGCAGGCCGGTCGCAGCCACGCCATGCCGCCCGCCAACGTCTCACAGATCACCGACAAGGAACGGGCGCTGCTGGTGGCCTGGTTCGAAGGCGCAGGGAAATAGCATGACCTCGACACTTCTGCGCGGCCGCACGCTGTCCTTCGTGCGCTGGCCGCAAACCATCGACGACCATTCCGCCTGGCGCTACGAAGAGGATGGCGGCCTGCTGATCCGCGACGGCAGGATCGTCGCCGCCGGCGCCTATGCCGAGGTTGAAAAGCAGGCCGGCGAAACGGTGAAGAGAATCGACCATCGGCCGCATCTGCTGCTGCCCGGCTTTATAGATGCCCATGTGCATTTTCCGCAGATGCAGGTCATCGCCTCCTATGGCGCAGAACTGCTCGACTGGTTGAAAACCTACACTTTTCCGGAGGAAACGAAGTTCGCCAACGCCCAGCACGGCCGCCGCATCGCGCGGCTGTTCCTCGACGAAATGGTGCGCCACGGTACAACAACGGTCGCCGCCTACTGCTCGGTGCACAAGGCTTCAGCCGAAGCCTTTTTCGCCGAGTCGCATGACCGCAACATGCTCAACATTGCCGGCAAGGTGATGATGGATCGCAATGCTCCCGACGGCGTGCTCGACACACCGCAATCCGGTTACGACGACACGAAGGCGCTGATCAAGGAATGGCATGGCAAGGGACGGCAGCACTACGCCATCACGCCGCGCTTCGCCATCACCTCGTCGCCGGAGCAGATGGAGATGGCGGGCGCGCTGTGTCTGGAATATCCCGACCTGCACATGCAGACGCATCTGTCGGAAAACCACGCCGAAATCGCTTTCACGCAGGAACTCTACCCGTGGTCGCGCGACTATACCGACGTTTACGAGCACTACGGGCTGTTGGGCAAAAAGAGCCTGTTTGGACATTGCATCCATCTGTCGGAGCGCGAAGCGGATGCGCTTTCGGACTCGGGCTCGGTAGCGGTGTTCTGCCCGACCTCCAACCTGTTCCTCGGTTCCGGCCTGTTCGACTACCAGCGCTTCCGGCGCCGCGGCAAGCCGGTCCGGATCGCCGCTGCCACCGATGTCGGCGGCGGCACCAACTACTCCATGCTGCGTACCATGGACGAGGGCTACAAGGTGATCGCGCTGAACGGAGAGAAGCTCAACCCGCTCCAGTCCTTCTGGCAGATGACGCGCGGCAATGCCGAGGCGCTGTCGGTGGCTGACAAGATCGGCACGCTGGATGAAGGCAGCGATGCCGACATCGTCGTGCTGGACGCCAGGGCAACGCCGGCGATGCGGCTCAGGATGGAAACGGTCGAGACGCTGGCGCAGGAACTGTTCCTGCTGCAGACGCTGGGTGACGACCGCACTGTCCGCGAGGTTTATGTGGCGGGGCGGCCAGCCAAGGCGGATATGATCGCGGGGTAAGAACCCTCACCCGGATTGCCAACCGAATTGCAAGGGCAATTCGGGGCAATCCGACCTCTCCCCGAGGGGAGAGGAGATCGCCAGTGCCGACGCTTCCTCTTCTCCCCACCGGGGAGAAGGTGGCCGCGAAGCGGCCGGATGAGGGGGCCGCTCCACGGAAGCTTGACCGAGCGGAGCTTGTCGTACACACGACGTGTGACGATTTCGGAGAAAGAAAATGGCCGTTGCTGACGACATCGCTCTGATCAAGAGACAGGAAGAGACCCTTGTCTTCGCCACCTTCGACGAGGCCGTCGCTTTCAAAATCGGCTCCGCCATTCGCGATCGTGCAATTGCCGAGAAACTGCCCATCATTGTCGACGTCAGGCTGTGGGATCGGCCGCTGTTCTACGCCGCGATGCCGGGTTCGAACGCCTCGAACCCCGACTGGGCGCGACGCAAGACCAATGTGGTCAAGCGGTTCCTGAGAAGCACCTACCACATGGTGCTGGAACAGCAGCGCCCGGACCGCAGCTTCAAGATCGGCGAAGGGCTGGATATTGCCGACTACGTGCTGGCCGGCGGTGGCTTTCCGGTGACCGTCACGGGCGCCGGCGTCATTGGTGTGATCGCCGTCTCCGGACTGCCGGAGCGGGAGGATCATGGCCTCGTCGTCGATGCGCTGTGCGATCATTTGGGCGTCGACAAGCGCGGCTTGGCATTGCCTCGGGACGCCGAATGACCGTGCTCGATCCCAAGGCCTTCCTGACCTCCATCTTCAACGCCGCCGTTGCCGCCGCCGATCCGGAACGAACCATCCGGGATCATCTGCCGGCCAAGCCAAAGGGCCGTACCATCGTCATCGGCGCGGGCAAAGGCTCGGCGCAGATGGCGGCAGCGTTCGAGAAAGTGTGGGCCGGCCCGATCGAAGGGCTGGTCGTCACCCGCTATGGCTATGGCGCGACCTGCGAGCGCATCGAGATCATCGAGGCGGCTCATCCGGTGCCGGACGCTGCCGGTCTGGAAGCCTCGCGGCGCCTGCTCGCCAAGGTCCAGGGTCTGACTGAGGATGACCTAGTGGTGGCGCTGATTTCCGGCGGCGGATCGGCGCTGTTGCCGTCGCCCGCTGGCGGCTTGACGTTGGCCGACGAGATCGCCGTCAATGAGGCGCTGCTCGCCTCGGGTGCGCCGATCGCGGCGATGAACACCATCCGCAAGCACCTTTCCACCATCAAGGGCGGCAGGCTGGCAGCGGCCGCATGGCCGGCCAGGGTGGTGTCGCTGATCGTCTCCGATATTCCCGGCGACAATCCGGCAATGGTCGCCTCCGGCCCAACCGTACCGGATACAGGCAGCCGCGCAGACGCGCTGGCCTCGATATCGGCCTATGGCATGAAACTGCCGGCCTCGGTGATGGCGCATATCAATTCGCCGGCCGCCGATGCGCCAAGCCCGGATGACGAGCGCTTTTCGCGCAACGAGGTGCATTTGATCGCTTCGGCCGGGGTGTCGCTCGAAGCGGCTGTTGCGGAAGCGAAACGGCAAGGCGTTGAAGCCATCATCCTCTCCGATGCGATCGAGGGCGAAGCGCGCGAAGTCGGCGGCGTCCATGCCGCGATCGCGCGCGAAGTGGCGACGCGCAACCGGCCATTTCAAAAGCCGGTGCTGATCCTGTCGGGCGGCGAGACAACCGTGACGCTGCGCGCAAAAGGCAAGGGCGGCCGCAATTCGGAATTCCTGCTGGCCTTCGCCATCGGCATCAATGGCGTCGACGGCATTCACGCGCTGGCCGCCGACACCGACGGCATCGACGGTTCGGAAGACAATGCCGGCGCCTTCGCCGATGGCTCGACCGTATCGCGCATGCGCGCAGCCGGGGTGGACGCCAAGGCTATGCTTGCCGGCAACAATGCCTGGACGGCCTTCAACGCGGTTGGCGATCTTTTCGTACCCGGCCCGACCGGTACGAATGTCAACGATCTCAGGGCAATTCTGATCAGGTAGCTGAAGCAATTCCAGGAAGTGTGAAGCGGTTTTCCGTCTGGAATCGCGCAAAAACAAAACTGATCAGGCGGCCATCAGCCGCTTCACCAGCTTCATATCCTGCAGGAACCGTTCGCGTTCGGCTTCCTTGTCCGCCCGATCGTGGATGCGCAGGATGAAGGAGGGATGGATGGTGATGAACACGCGCAATCCGTCCTCGCGCTCGATCACTTGTCCGCGCATCTTTGTCACCGGGATCGCCTTGCCGAGCAGCGACATCGCCGCTGTCGCGCCGAGTGCCACGGCGAGGTTAGGCTTGATCAGCTCGAATTCTTGGTCGATCCACCAGCGGCAGGCCTGAATCTCACCGGAATTCGGCTTGGAGTGGATGCGGCGCTTGCCGCGCGGCTCGAACTTGAAGTGCTTGACTGCGTTGGTGACATAGACCTTTTGCCGATCGACACCGGCATCGTCCAGGATCGCATCGAACACCTTGCCGGCCGGACCAACGAAAGGTTTGCCGGCGAGATCCTCCTGATCCCCCGGCTGTTCGCCGACGAAGATCACTTTGGCATTGTCGGGGCCCTCACCGAAGACGGTCTGCGTCGCGTCGCGCCAAAGCGGGCAGCGACGGCAGCCTTTCGCTACCTCACGCAACTCGGAAATCGTGCTTGCGGCATCGTCCTCCGCCGTCTCGGCAGGCTGTTGCTTCGGCCAATGCCGTGCCTGCACCTTTGCGTGGTGCGGCGCGGGTGTTGTCGGCATCTTCGCAATCATGTCCTTGGCGGCCTTGTCCGCTCCTGCGATCATGTCTGGAATGAGCGAGGCCTCGGGAAGGTTCCGCCAATATTTCTTTGGCATCTCCCTTTGCATCGCCTTCACCTTCAGCCGCGCCGGGTTGAAGATGTTCTCGAAATAAGTCCGCCAGAGCGCCTCGGTGTCGTCTTGATCAGGCGCATCGCCCTTGGCAGCACCCGGCCCCATCGCCAGCCTTTCGCCATCCCAATCGGCGGAGGCATAGGGCGTCAGGATCGTCCAGCGCATGCCGGTGAAACGCCTGACGAAGAAATCGGCGTTGCGCTCGACGATGAAATGATCCGGCTCGAACCAGGCGACATAGCGCTCATCGGCACCGTCGCCGATTTTTCGGAAGCGCACGAAGGCGTGCATCTTGTGGCTGTCGCGCCGCACCGCCTTTTCCATGGTCTCAAGCCGCCTGGTGTCGGGATCCGACGCGATTTCCAGCAGTTTAGGCTCGTCGCGCAATCGCCAAAGCACTCTGTAGATAAAGGCAAACCGGCCGGAATCGGAATGGCAGAACGCCGTTTCGGCATGCCCGATGAAGTCGCGCGGCACGACGAGCTGCGCGCCCGCAGGCACTTCAGGCAATTCTGCCTGATCAGAGCCCGGCGCGACATGCCAGCCGACGTCCTCGGGCCTGACCTCATTCAGGGCGAGCCGCCGTGCCGCGTCACGCCAGCCGGCAAAATCCGTCTCGCTGTCGAGCCGAACTCTGTATCTGGCGAGATCGAGTTGCGCCGGCCGCATGATCAAAACAACGATAATTGTTCGCAGGAGTAGGCGATCCTGTCGCGCAGGCCGGCCTTGTCGGTCAGCGCACCAGGTGACCAGCCTTCGGCGATGATGAAGGGCCTGAGCTTGGCGACCGACTGGCAGATCCGTCCGACGTCCTCGAGCCGCATGCGCCGGTGCCGGCGCGTCTCCAAAATCTTCGCCACCACCTTGGTGCCGAGACCCGGCACCCGCAGCAGCGCTTCGCGGTCGGCGCGGTTGATGTCGACCGGAAACTGTCCCCGGTTGCGCAGCGCCCAGGCGAGCTTCGGGTCTATGGCGAGATCGAGCATGCCGTCGCTGCTCCCGGCAAGGATTTCCGGCTGTGAAAACCCATAGAACCGCATCAGCCAGTCGGCCTGATAGAGCCGGTGCTCGCGCATCAGCGGTGGTTTCAGCAAGGGCAGCGACGATGACGAATCCGGAATGGGGCTGAAAGCCGAGTAATAGACGCGCCGCAGATGATAGCTGCCATAGAGCCGCGCGCTGGTGTGAAGGATGCCGTCGTCGGATGTCTTGTCGGCGCCGATGATCATCTGCGTCGACTGACCGCCCGGCACAAAGCGTTCGCGCTTCTTGGTCTTCAAAGTCGGCTCAGCCTTCTCCTCCATCTTCTGGCGCAGCCTGGCCATGGAAAGCCGGATTGTCTCCGGCTTCTTCTCGGGCGCCAGCCGCTTCACGCCCTCATCGGTCGGCAGTTCAACGTTGATCGACAGCCGGTCGGCATAAAGCCCTGCCTTCTCGACCAGTTCCGCCGAACTTTCCGGGATCGTCTTCAGATGGATGTAGCCGGAGAACTTCTCCTCCAAGCGCAGCCGGCGTGCCACCTCGACCATCTCGCCCATGGTCTCGTCCGGTGAGCGGACGACGCCGGAGGACAGGAACAGGCCTTCGATATAGTTGCGCCTGTAGAAATCCATGGTCAGTTTCACCACCTCTTCGATGGTGAAACGGGCGCGCCGCACATTGGACGACGAGCGGTTGATGCAATAGCTGCAATCGTAGATGCAGAAATTGGTCAGCAGGATCTTGAGAAGGGAAATGCAGCGGCCATCCGGCGCGTAGGAATGACAGATGCCCATGCCTTCGGTGGAGCCGATGCCGCCGGATTTCAAGGAATCCTTTTTTGCAGCACCGGAAGAGGCGCAGGAGGCATCGTATTTGGCGGCGTCGGAGAGGATCGCCAGCTTTTCACGGACGGTAAGTGCGCTCATATGTTCATGATATGTTCTGAACAGGAGATCCGCTACCTCATTTGATGGAGGCGGCGAAAAAGTGATCGCCGCCCATCATGAATCCATCAAACCTCGTGCAGATAGAGGTGGTAATCCAGTTCGCTGACCGTGCGTGCCACCCGCAGATACTCGGACTGTTTGATCGCCACGAACGTCCGGTGCAGGTCCTCGCCGAGCGCGTTCTTCAGGAAGCTGGACGTCCGCGCCGCTTCGATCGCGGCGCGCCAGTCGACAGGCATGGTCGTGCGCGTGACCGCTGCCTCATAGCCGTTGCCGGTCGTTTCGGGGCCCGGATCGAGGCCTTCATCCATGCCCTTGATGATGCCGGCGAGCACGGTCGCGGCGATCAGATAAGGGTTGGCGTCGACGCCGGACGGGCGGTGCTCGATGCGCCGGTTCTTCGCGTCGCCTGCCGGCACGCGTAGCGCCACCGAGCGGTTGTTGACGCCCCAGGTCGGCGCCACCGGCGCATAGGATTGCGAGACGAAACGCCGCCAGGAATTGGCGTGCGGCGCAAACACCAGCATCGATTCCGCCATCGTCTGGATGAGGCCACCAAGCCCCTGCAGCAGCGGCAGCGACCAGCTCTCGCCGCCGGCTTCGGCAAAGACGTTTCGGCCGGCCTTGTCCTGCAGCGAGACGTGGAAATGCATGCCCGAGCCGGCATATTTCTCGATCGGCTTGGCCATGAAACAGGCGGTGACGCCATGGCGGCGCGCCTGCGCCCGCACCAGCCGCTTCAGCATGACCAGATCGTCGGCCGCCCGCATCACATCCTTGCGGTAGTTCAGCGTCAGTTCGTACTGGCCGGGCGCATATTCGGAAATCACCGTCTCGGCCGGAATGCCTTGCGCCTTGGCCGCGGCATAGATGTCGGAGAACAGCGGCTCCATGCCGTGCAGATGATCGACCGAATAGACTTCAGTCTTGCCCGAGACGCGGCCGTCGAGCACGGCGCGCGCGGGCTGCACCTTGCCGTCGGCGTCGCGTTCGTTGGCCAGCAGGAAGAATTCAAGTTCGAAGGCGCCGGCCGGATAGAGACCCTTGGCCGCCAGGATCTCCACCTGCCGAGCCAGCGCCAGCCGCGGATCCGACGACATCGGCCGGCCGTCGAGCATGTACATCGCCATCAGCAACTGGCCGCGCGGCGGGCTCGTGCCATAGAGCGGCACCAGCGTGCCGGGGATCGGCCAGGCCCTGAGGTCGCCGTCGCCGGTGGTCCAGATCAGCCCGGTCTCGTGTACATCCTCGCCTGTGATATCGAGGCCGAGGATCGAGATCGGCATGTGGCGGCCGCCCTCGAAGATGCTTTTCAGCTCATGCCGGCGCACGATCTTGCCACGGCCGACGCCATTGGCATCGGTCAGGACGATATCGAAGGCCTCGATCTCGGGATGGGCGTCGAGAAAGGCTTGCGCCTCGGCAGGTGTCGAGCCCGAAGGTGAGGTTATCATGGCATTGGGGTGGTCCATCGCCGCTTGTCTCATGCCGCAAGCTTCGCCGCAACCGCGCCGAAGGCGGTGATCAGCCGGTTGACCTGGGCAGCCGAGGTCGCCGGCGAGATCAGCATCATGTTGTGGAAGGGTGCGATCAGCACGCCGCGATTGACCAGCGCGACATGGATGGCGGCCTCCAGTTCCGGTGCATGCGCCATTTCCGCCTCGGCGCCATTGCGCAGCGGACCGGGCGCACAGATGAACTCGACGCGGGCGCCGACGCGGGAAACATGCCAGGGCAGACGATAGCGATCGATCACGCCGATCAGCCCGGCATCGAGCCGCCGCGCCAGATGATCCATCCGGTCGTAATTCCCCTCGGTCATCACCTCTTCGAGCGTGGCGCGCATCGCCGCGAACTGCAGCGGGTTGGCCGACAGCGTCGTGCCCATGCCGGAATAGCCCGGCTCCTTGGTCCTGTTGTAATCCGCGTAGCGTGAGGCAACGTCGTCGCTCATGCCCCAGACACTGGCCGGCACACCTCCGGCAATCGGCTTGCCCAGCACGAAGAGGTCCGGGTCGAGGCCATACTTCCTCGTATAGCCGCCGGGGCCGGTCGAGATCGTGTGCGTCTCGTCGATCAGAAGCAGCGTGCCGGCTTGGCGTGTCAGTTTGCGCAGGGCGTCATGGTAACCCGGATCGGCCAGCACCATACAGGAGTTGGTCAGCACCGGTTCGGCAATGACGCAGGCCACATCCTTATCCCTGAGCGCGGCTTCGAGTGCTGA
Source organism: Mesorhizobium sp. M0848 (assembly GCF_040319805.1). NCBI lineage: Bacteria > Pseudomonadati > Pseudomonadota > Alphaproteobacteria > Hyphomicrobiales > Phyllobacteriaceae > Mesorhizobium > Mesorhizobium sp. M0848. Next base: position 43,647 of record NZ_JAMYOM010000030.1, read on the forward strand.
AACATCGTTGAACTCGATGACCTTGGCCGTGCGGGTCAGGTCGCGGAACTCGCCCGCCAATCCCGGCCGGTTGACGGGCTTGCCGTCGATCAGCCGCACCATCGTCTCGTCGACCGAGCCATGATAGCAGCCGTTGAAGACCAGGATTTTTTCGCGGCCGGTGACGGCACGGGCAACACGCAGCGCAAAGCGGTTGGCGTCGGTCGCCGTCGTCGCGATCTGCCAGAACGGCAGGCCGAAGCGCTGCTGCAGCAGCGGCCCTATGGCCAGCGCATCTTCCGAAGGCAGCATATAGGTCAGGCCGCGTCCGGCCTGGCGGCGGATGGCGCGTGCCACCGGTGGCGGCGAATGGCCGAACATCGAGCCGGTGTCTCCAAGGCAGAAATCGTCGAGCTTGTTTCCGTCGATGTCGGTGATCGTCGCGCCCCTGGCGTTGTCGACCAGGATCGGGAACGGCGTCGGCCAATCGTTCATCCAGTGCATCGGGACGCCGCCGAAGAAGCCGGGCAGGCCGTTGCCGATCTTGGCTTGCGATTTTGGCCGCGCCTTGCGGAAGGCTGCCCCCTCGGTTTCGCGCAAATCGGCAATGCGGTCGCGGCCGATGCCGCCGATGGACGTCTTGGACATATCGCTGTGCATGAAAACCCCTCTGGTCGATCCCTCTTAGCCAATCCGTGTCCGCATCCGCAATTGGCCGCGCATCTGTCCTGCGTTGGCTCAGCCTTTGGCAGCGGCGCTTGACCGTGCTGCCGAAGTCAGCGCCAATATGAGCGGGATTTGAGGTGGAGGGGCAAAATGAGAACGATCATGTGTGTGGCAATGCTTCTGTCGTCGGCTGGCGCTGCCTTTGCGTCGGGCGGCATCTGGTGCTCCACCGAGGACACGGCGGCGACATTCGAGGTCGAGGCAGGCGTCACCAGAGGCATGGGCGGGCCGACCTTCAACTTTCGCGGCAACCTCGAAATTCTGAGCCGGCCTGCCGGCGACAGCCTGCGCAAGACCGTGTTCGAGGATTCCAACCTGACGCAGTACTGGCTCGACGGCAAGGAATTGCGGCTGAACATCTATCGTGAGCACGAGGCCGCGCAAAAGATCAACTCGATCGAACTGACGATCCTGACCAAGACCAGCGACGAAGGCGTCTATGACGGGAGCTATACGCTCTCCATCTACGACGCCGCGGCGGATACGGACCAGGACGGCAAACCGGTTGAAATCAGCGGCAAAGTGTCGTGTGGAGCGGAGTGAGCGGGGTCAGGCCGTGATGTCGATGACGCCGCAATCGCCGGCGGCACTGCCGAAGGCGACACGGCGTTCTTCCTTGTCCCACATCATCGAGGTGATGGAGCCCTTGCCCGGCCGTCGCAACAGCACTTCCTTGGCGTCGGCAAAACGCACCGCCATCACCATGCCGTCATCATAGCCTATGGCGACGACATCCTGGCTCGGATGGCAGGCGACAGCCGTCACCATGGCGTTGCCTCGCGTGCCGAGTTCCAGCGGCGCCTTGCCCATCGGCCCATCCTTGCCCGAAAACGGCCAGACGATCGCCGCCGGCGCGCCGGAACTCGCCAGCCACTTGCCCTTCACGCTCCACGACAGGCTTTTCACCTTGCCGGGATAGCCGGTCATGCGCATGTGCTTGCCGTCGGCGAGCTTCCAGCCGTGCAGCGCGTTTTCCTGCATGGTGGTGACGAGGAAGGCGCCATCCGGCGAGAAGGTGACGCCGGTGTGGGCACCGGCCCATTCGAGTTCCACCGGCTTGCCCTCGGCGGCGGGGAAATGCAGCGTCGCGCCATTGTAGCGGGCAACGCCGAAGCGCATGCCCTTGGGCGAGAAGGCCAGGCCCTCGACCGAACGCGGATGGGTGAATTCCCTGGTCTTGCCGTCGGCGAAGCGCACGAAGGCGGTCTTGCCTGAGGCATAGGCGATGGCGCCTTGCGGCCCGGCGGCAACGCTGGTGATCCACTTCCTGGCGGCGCTTGCCAATTCCGTGGCCTCGCCGCCCGCTTTCACGGCAAACACCTTGCCGTCCTCGCCGCCGGTGATCAGCCGGTCGTTGGCCGCATCATGGAAGGCGGCCAGCAGCCCGTCATTGGCCTGAACTGTCTTGTGGCCATGGTCGAGCCGATGGACGACGCCGTCGGCCATCGCGAAATGCGGCACGTCACCGAGAAAGACGGCGGCGATGCAATGGCCTTCGAGATCAAGCGGGGCGACTGTGGGCATGACTATTCTTATTCACCTGGACGAGATTGTAGAGACAGCCCGGGCGGCTTACTCGACGTTTGCGGTTCCGGCAACCATGAGGTTAGGCAAGTCGCGAGAGGCGGTTGTCAAAGCAGCCCTCTCTCCCGCAGATCGGTTGCGAACGTCGCCAGGGGCATCACCAGGGTCAAATCCGATCCTTGGAGGGGCTCGGCGCCATAACTGGCATACCACCTTGCCGCCCGCTCGCTCTTGGCATCGATGATGAGTAGGATGCCGCCGCCCTCGCCGGCAAGCCGTAGGCAGCGCAACGCCGCGGCAGCAAGCAACTGACCGCCGAGCCCTTGCCCTGCGACGGTGCGGTCGGTCGCGAGCCGTGCAAGCTTGAAACCGGAAACCTCGTGTCGCGCCAAGCCTCTCGTCATGGCTTCGGGCACGGTTTCATGGGCGACTGCAGACGGTGCGATCGTATAGAACCCAAGGATACGCTCCGAAGCCGCGTCATCAATCGCACAGAAGGTCTTGGCTGCATTCTGATCGTGGCTCTGTCGCGCGAACCGCCGCAGAAAATCGTTCATTTGCGCGTCGCCGCAATCGAAGGAAGCCCGATCGTGACGTCTCGCAATCGGTTCTTCATGCCAGGACGGAAGCGTCACAGAGTGTCCGGCAAGGCGGCGATCGCGGCCTTGAGCTTGGCGTTGGGTCTTGGCGGGTGTTCCAGTAGATCGAGGATGCGTGAGAAATCGCGACCCGACACCTTCGTCACCTCCGCTGCCTCTATTACGGCCTGCGCCTCGGGCACGACCTTGTCGAGGATAAAGTCGGCCATGTCCTTGTGCGACAGCGCTGCGGCGCGGGAGATCATCGCCTTCTGCTCAGGCGGAATGCGGATTTGGTAGCGCTCGGTCTTGTTGTCGGCTGATCTAGGCATAGGTCACTCCTCGCCGCTAATATCATGTACACATGATATGTGTACATGAAGAGATATTCAACCCGCAACGAGCAGCGCTACGAAGGACCTAGGCCTGGCAGGCGTCAAAGCTCTTCTTCAGCCGCTCGGCGTCGAGTTCACGGCCGATGAACACTAGCCGGCTCTCATGTTTCTCGCCGTCCTTCCAGGCGCGCTGGTGGTCGCCCTCGATGATCATGTGGACACCCTGGATGACATAGCGCTCGTCGTCGCCCTTGAGCGCGATGATGCCTTTCAGCCGCAGGATGTTGGGACCTTCCATCTGGGTGATCTTCTCGATCCACGGGAAGAATTTCTTCGGGTCCATCTCGCCACCGCGCAGCGACACCGACTGCACTGTCACGTCATGGATGTCGGACGCATGAGCGTGATGGTGGTGCCCGTCATGATCGTGGTGGTGGTGATCGTGACCGTCATGATCGTGGTCATGATGATCGTGATCGTCATGCGCCTCGAGGAAATGCGGGTCGTTTTCCAGTGCCCTCGACAGGTCGAAGGCCCCGCGGTCGAGCACCTCGGTCAGCGCGACGCCGGCTCGCGTCGTGCGATGGATCTTCGCCGCCGGATTGATGGCGCGGATCGTCGCCTCGACCTTGGCGAGTTCTTCTGATGTGACGAGGTCGGTCTTGTTGAGCACGACGACGTCGGCGAAGGCGATCTGGTCCTCGGCTTCCCTGGAATCCTTGAGCCGTAACGGCAGATGCTTGGCGTCGACCAGCGCCACCACCGCGTCAAGCCTGGTCTTGGAGCGCACGTCGTCGTCCATGAAGAAGGTCTGCGCCACCGGCACCGGATCGGCGAGCCCGGTGGTCTCGACCACGATGGCGTCGAAGCGGCCTGGCCGGCGCATCAGGCCCTCGACGACACGGATCAGGTCGCCGCGCACCGTGCAGCAAATGCAGCCATTGTTCATCTCGTAGATTTCCTCGTCGGATTCCACGATCAGATCATTGTCGATGCCGATTTCGCCGAATTCGTTGACGATAACGGCGTAGCGCTTGCCGTGGTTTTCCGACAGGATGCGGTTGAGCAGCGTCGTCTTGCCGGCGCCGAGATAGCCGGTGAGAACGGTTACGGGGATCTGCGTCTGTGCGTCGCTCATGGCTTGCCTCGAAAGTGCTGGGCCTCGAAAATTCGGCCTGAGAAAAAGGGAATGTCGGCTCCATATAGGGTGTGTGCCGGGCTTTTGCACGGGGCAAACCGATGGGCCAAACCGGCTTGCCGACATTGCTGAATTTTCGTTGGCGAGAGCCGATGTGACCGCCTAGATCAGGATACGAGAGGCCAATTCGAGAGGCAAGATATGTCCGGCAAGCCATCCTCCTTCTCAATGAGCCGGCGCCAGGCGCTCGGTTTGATCGCGGTCACCGCCGGCGGTGGTGCCTTCCTGCCCGCCGCCGCGATAGCAGACCAGACTTTACCCTATGCCGGACTGGCCTTGTCCGAAAACGGCGCCGGTGTCTGCACCATTACGCCTGAAGTGACCGAGGGGCCGTTCTATTTCGACCCGAAACTCGAACGTGCGGACGTCACCGAAGGCAAGAAAGGTATTGCCCTTGACGTCCGGCTGCAGGTCGTCGACGCGGCCTGCCGCGTGCTTGTCGGCGCCCGCGTCGACATCTGGCATTGCGACGCGCAAGGCGCCCATTCCGGCTATCCCAGACAGGGTGACGGCCGCGACGGCGACACGTCGGGCCAGACCTTCCTGCGTGGTTGGAAGAAGACCGATGCAAGCGGCATCGTTTCCTTCGCCACCATCTATCCCGGCTGGTATCGCGGCCGCACCACCCATATCCATTTCAAGATCTTCCCTAACGACAGTTCGGTGATGACCGGACAGTTGTTCTTCCCCGACAGCCTCAGCGAGCAGATATTCACCACAGTCGCGCCCTACAATGACCGGCCCGGCAAGCGCGACACCTCGAATGCCGCGGACGGCATCGCCAGGCGGGCCGGACCGCAATCGCAGGCTGCGCTGCGCGAACTGGAGGATGCCTATCAGGCGCTGATGATCGTGGCGGTGAAGCCCGGCTGAGCGGCGGTCACTCCACCACCCTGCTCGCGACGAAAACTCCGGCTGGGAATTCGTTTGTCATCTAACTGAAATAAACATCTGGCATTAGCCACGGCGGACACCACAATGCTTGCCGGCAAAGCTGTTTGAAGCACCGGAATCTTTTTGATCGTCGATTGCCAACCGGCCGGCTGCCTCTATGCTGCCCGCACCGGTACGGCCGAAGAGGGAAGACCATGGCCAAGGCGGACAAGACTGCGACAATGAGCCGGCTGCATTCGGCGGCAAGGCTGGCAAGAACGGCGCTGGCGGCGCGGCTTCTGGCGCACGGCTTCTATGCCGGCCAGGACCAGATCATGCTGTCGCTCGACCGTGAGGACGGCCAGACGCCTGGCAATCTGGCCGGACGCCTCGGCGTGCGCCCGCCGACCATCACCAAGACTATCAACCGGCTGCAGGCGCAGGGTTTTCTGGAGAAGCGCGCTTCGTCGGCCGATGCCCGTCAGGCGCATATCTTCCTCACCGACACCGGTCGCGACATCATCCACGCCATCGAGAAATCGGTGAAGAAGACCGAAAAGCAGGCGCTGAAGGGCCTCGACAAGAAGGACCAGAAGTCGCTGTTCAAACTGCTTGCCCGCATCGAGGCCAACCTCTCGAACGAGGAACTGGTGCTCATCGACGACGACGCCGAGTCGGACGACTGACCGGCAGATTGTCGCGGCAGGCGATCAAGCCGCCGCGGCAGAGCCCTGGATCAGCGACGACCAGCGTCCCGGTGTCATGCCGAATGCCTTCTTGAATTGCCTGATAAAATGGCTCTGGTCGCTGAAGCCGGCTTCGACTGCGATCTGTGCCAACGGTTCGCCGGCGGCGATCATCCGCCGCGCGCGCTGAAGCCGGCGCATCACCAGGAAGCGATGCGGACTGGTCGAGAAAGCGGCGCGGAAGTGCCGCGACAAGGCATAGCGGTCGAGCCCGGTTACCGCTTCCAGTTCACCGGAGCGCACCGGCCGGGTCAGGTTTTCCGTAAGATAGTCGCGTGCTAGCGCAGCCGCCCGCCACGCCGTCCTGGTCATCGGCTTCGCCGACTGGCCGCCATGCCGGATCAGGCTTTGCATCAGTTGCGTCAGGAAGTCGTCGACGAACAACTCGTCGAGTTCCTGCTCCAGCGGACCCAGCGCCGAAAGCAGCGTTGCGCAAAAGGCGGCGTCCGTCACCACGCCATCCCTGACAAAAGGCAGCGAAGCGCCGCCAAGGCAGCCGAGCATCAGCGACGGCTCCAGATAGAGCATTCGGTAGCGCAGGCCGTCCTCGGTGCCGGCGCCGCCGTCATGCAACTCGTCGGGATGCAGAACGATGATCTGTCCCGGAAGGCTGTGGCGCGCAGCGCCGAGATAGCGAAACGTCTGCACACCGTGCAGCGTCACCCCGATCGCATAGGTGTCGTGGCGATGCAGGTCGAACGCGCTGCCATGGAAGCGCGCCTCGATCCGCTCCATGCCTGCGGGATCGGGGGCGGAGATGATACGGTTTTCCGCCGCATCGACGCACAAACGTCCAAGACCCTTGAAAGCCTGGCTGTCTAGATCGTGCGACATCGTCTCCTTCAGCCTCGCATTGGGGCACAACCGAATGGCCAATGTCTCATGTTCGATACGAAATTTGCAATCGTGCTCGGGGAAGATCTGCCGGTCTGGCAGAAACTCAACGTCACCGCTTTCCTGACCAGCGGCATCGTCGCGCAGTTTCCCGATATCATCGGTGAACCCTATCGCGACCGCGCCGGCAATCTCTACAACCCGCTGTCGATCCAGCCGGTCATCGTTTTGTCCGCCGACCAGGCAACGTTGGGCGCCATCCACCGGCGCACGCTGGAGCGCGGCGTGACGACCTCGCTCTATGTCGAGGAGATGTTTTCGACCGGCTTTGACGCGGCCAACCGCGCCGTCTTCGCCGAATTCGCGCCTGAAGACGCCAAGGTGGTCGGGATCGCGCTTCGCGCCGACAAGAAGCTGGTCGACAAGATCACCAAGGGCGCCCGCATGCACGCCTAGCCAAGGCACTACGCCTGCCGCGGCTCTTGTTGTGCCAGCAGGCTTTCATGTCGCGGCTGGCGACAATTGGCTTGCCGGGAGCCGGCAATTCCCGCAAAGGTGGGCTCCAGCCCAGCTTCCCACCCGGCCTGCAAGTGAGTGCTCCCCAAAGATATGTAGAAAGCGCAACGCCCCCGGTGGCGATCCTGTGCATGCTTTCCACCTATGTCTGCTTCACCTTCCTCGACACATCAAGCAAATACCTCGTCCTTGCCGGCGTTTCCGTGCTGGTCGTTGCCTGGGTGCGCTTTGCCGTGCATGTGGTGCTGGTCGGCGCGCTGCTGCGCGGCTGGCGCGAACCGGTGCGGTTTCGTCCGGTCAACCTGCCGGCGCATATCTTGCGTGGCGCGTTCCTGTTCGGATCGACCATATTCAATGTCCTGGCGCTCAAATCCCTGCAACTGGCCGAGACAACCTCGATCTATTTCTTCGGGCCGATGGTGATCACGGCACTGGCCGGTCCGCTGCTTGGCGAGTGGGCCGGCTGGCGGCGCTGGCTGGCGATCCTGGCGGCCTTTGCCGGCGTCCTCATCATCACCCGGCCGGGCGTCGGCGTTTTCGGCATCGGACATCTCTTCGCGCTCGGCTCGATGCTGTCGAACTGCTTCTACGTCATCATGACGCGCCGCATGTCGGCGACCGAGACATCGGAGAGCCTCATCCTGTTTTCGGCGCTGGCGCCGGCGCTGCTGCTGTTGCCCCTGCTGCCGTTTTCGTTTTCCCTGCCGCATGATGGCTGGCACTGGTTCGTGCTGCTGATGCTCGGCGTGTTCGGCGGCGTCGGTCACTGGCTGCTGGTCCAGGCCTACCGGCTGGCGACAACCACGGCTTTGGCGCCCTATCCCTATTCGCAGATGGTGTGGATGATCATTTCCGGCTGGATCGTCTTCAAGCAGTTTCCCGACCGCTGGACATTGGTCGGCGCCGCCATCATCGTCGCCAGCGGTCTCTACATCGTCCATCGCGAGCATAGGCTTCGGCTGCGGAGCCGCGCGGCCTCGGATGTCGAGGCCGAAGCGTTGGCAAAAAAACTTTGATTTGCCCCCGATCGGTGGCATAACGCCGCCTTTAAACAGTTTAGGTCTGGAAGTTCAGGTCCGGGGAGCACACGTCGCTGGCACAAAAAATCAAGCTTTCGACGATCGCGGATGCGCTCGGCGTGTCCACGGCCACGGTCTCGCTGGCGCTGCGCGACAGCCCTCTGGTTGCCGGGACCACCCGTGACCGCATCAAGGAACATGCCCGCGCCATCGGCTATATCTACAACCGACGCGCCGCCAGCCTGCGCACCTCGCGTTCCGGCATTGTCGGCGTCGTCGTCCACGACATCATGAACCCATTCTTCGCCGAGATCCTGCGCTCGATCGAAAGCGAGCTCGACCGCAGCCGGCAGACCTTCATCCTGTCCAATCATTATGATCAGCTCGAAAAGCAGCGCACCTTTATCGATACGCTTTTGCAGCTCGGCGCCGACGGCGTCATCATGTCGCCGGCGATAGGCACTCCGGCTTCCGACATCCTGATGGCCGAGGAGAACGGCCTCCCCGCTGTACTGATCGCGCGCACCGTCGAGGGTGCCGACGTGCCGGTGTTTCGCGGCGACGACTCTTACGGGACAGGTCTCGCCACCAACCACCTGATCTCGCTCGGCCACAAGCGCATCGCCATGATCGGCGGCACCGACCAGACCTCGACCGGCCGTGACCGCTACCAGGGCTATGTCAATGCGATGGAGGCGGCCGGGCTGGAAGTCAGGTCGTCATGGCGCATCGCCGGGCCGCGCACCAAGCAGGCCGGCTTCGAGGCCGCCGGACAGTTCCTGGCGCTGAAGGACAGGCCGACGGCTGCCTGCTGCTGGAACGACCTTGTCGCCATCGGCCTCATGAACGGCATTGCCCGTGCCGGCCTTGTGCCCGGCGTCGACATCTCCGTTACCGGCTATGATGACCTTGAGGAAGCGGCGATCGCGACGCCGGCGCTGACCACTGTCTGGAACGGCCAGCGCGAGGTTGGCCGCCGCGCCGCCAGCGCGCTGCTCGACAAGCTCAACGGCCAGACGGTGCGGCCCTCGCAGGAATTGATCAAGCCGGAACTGCATGTGCGTCAGTCGACCGGCAAGCCGGTGGAGCGTGTATGACCAAGGCCGAACAGCTGCAATCCGTCGCCATCCTGGTGCCGGGCGATTTCAACGACCATGCGGTCGACCGCATCAACCGCACGTTCAGGCGTGTCAGAATCGAACGCGCCGATCCGGCGCTCGTCACCGACGAGATGCGCAGTGATGTGCGCGGCATCGCTTCGTTTGCCGGCATCGACGCGGCGATGATGGATGCATTGCCCAACCTCGAGCTCATCGCCTCCTTTGGCGTCGGCTATGATTCGGTCGATGTCGGCCATGCCCGAGCGAAGAACATCATGGTTACCAACACGCCCGACGTGTTGACCGAGGAGGTCGCCGATACCACGATCGGGCTGTTGATCAACACCATCCGCGACCTGCCGCGCGCCGAAACCTGGCTGCGCGACGGCAGCTGGGTGCGCAACGGCAACTATCCGCTGAGCCGGCTGACCTTGCGCGGGCGCAGTGTGGGTATTTTCGGCATGGGCCGCATTGGGCAGGCCATCGCCCGGCGTCTGGAAGCTTTTGGCTTGCCGGTCGCCTACCACAACCGGCGCCGTGTCGAAGGTCTTCCATACCAGTACCATGCGACCCTGCAAGGACTTGCCGAAGCCGTCGATACGCTGATTTCGGTCGTGCCGGGGGGCGACTCGACGGAGAAGGCGGTCAATGCCGAGATCCTGTCGGCGCTTGGCGCCAACGGCGTCTTCGTCAACATCGGTCGCGGCAGCACGGTTGACGAGGCGGCGCTTGCGGCAGCCCTTGTCACCGGCACCATCGCCGCCGCCGGCCTCGACGTCTTTGCCTACGAACCGAACGTGCCCAAGGCGCTGCTCGATGCGCCCAACACCTCGCTACTGCCGCATGTCGGCTCGGCCTCGGACCATACCCGCCGCGCCATGGCGGATCTCTGCGTCGACAATCTGGTCTCCTGGTTCACCGAGCGCCGTCCGCTGACCCCGGTGCCCGAGACGGCGGAAGTCAAGGCGCGAGCTTGAGGCTGCCTCACTTATTAACGTCAGCTTAACCCTTTGGAATCATTCTTCAACCTATCCGTGTACGTGGATGAAGAATGATGAAAGCACTTTCCGTATTGATCGCTGCCGCAGCGCTGTTTGGCGGCGTTCAGCTGTTTCATCTAGGCAGCGGGGAAAGCGTGGCCAACGAGGCCACGCCGTCCAACAGCTACAGGCTGGTCGCCAATGGCGATGAGGCGGCCTGTGCAGTCAGCCGCGGGGCCGAAATTTCGGACGGCTTGTCGCTGCTCACCGTTGCTCCGAAATGCCGTCGGCTCTTGCCGGGCATAGAGCAGGCGAAGTTCTGGCGCGAGCAAAACGACGGCACGGTCGCCTTCAGCGTCAACGGTTTCGATCCGATCGTCACCTTCGCGGCTGCCGACGGCGACGGCTACGAATCCTATGCCCCGGCGCTGCCGCTGCTGTCGCTGGCGGTCACCGGCGATCCGAAATCGGGCGACTGATTATTCCGCTGCGGCCCGCGCGCCAGCCTTCGCTGCGGCGTGCAGGCGAACCGCATCGCCGAAGGCCCGGAATATTTTCACCGAGTTGCTGTCCGACTTGACCCAATATTCCGGGTGCCATTGCACGCCGACGGCGAAGGCGCGGGAGTCGCGCACCGAAACCGCCTCGACCGTGCCATCGCTGGCGACCGCCTCGATCTGCAGCTTCGAGCCGAGCCGGTCGATCGCCTGGCGGTGCAACGAATTGACCTTGATGTCGCCGGCACCGAACACGCCGGCCAGGCAGCTGCCTGGCTTGATCGAAATGGTCTGGTGGATGGCGAAGCGTTCGTCCTGTTTGTCGCTCACCGGCGCGCGGTGGTCGAGCGAACCCTCTCGCTCCTGGATCTCGGTGCCCAGCGTGCCGCCGAGCGCCACGTTCAATTCCTGGATGCCGCGGCAGATGGCGAGCAGCGGCACGCCGCGCTCGATCGCCCGGCGGATCAGCGGCAGCGTCGTGGCGTCGCGCGCCGGGTCATAGGGGCCATTGGCTTCGCTGGCGTCGCCGCCATAGAGCGAAGGATGCACATTGGATTTCGAGCCGGTAACCATGACGCCGTCGACTGACGACAGGAGCTCGTCGAAGTCGAGCCGGTCGCCGAACGATGGCACCAGCAGCGGGAACACGCCAGCGCCGGTGATCGCCGCTTCCAGATATTGCTGCGGGGCGGCATGCCAGGTGTAGTTGTCGAACTGACGGACGTCGGTCGATATGGCGACGAGCGGCTGGTGCATTTTGGCTCTGTGTTCCATTTGGGCAAGGGATGTCCTGCCTCTAAAATAGGCGATCCCTGGGTATTTTTCCATGCCAAGTTTCAGCGTGTCGCATGGGCCACGAAACATCTCGTTAGACTATAGTTGCAGGGCCGCGCGGCTTCGCCATCGAATCGGGCCAGCGTGCTGGACTCGACCTTTTGCCTGTGTATTGTTTTCCCCCAACCGACACGGGAACGAGGTATCCCGAACGTCGGTCTGTTGATCCAAAAGGGAGGAACTTCATGGATCGTCGTTCATTCATTCGTAAGGCCGGTGTCACCGGCGTCGGTGCCGCAGCGGCAGCGGCCACGCTGGCGGCGCCTGCAATAGCGCAGTCCAATCCCAAGGTGACGTGGCGGCTGGCGTCGTCCTTCCCGAAGTCGCTCGACACCATCTATGGCGGCGCCGAGGTGTTTTCCAAGATGCTGTCGGAAGCCACTGATGGCAATTTCCAGATCCAGGTCTTCGCCGCCGGCGAGCTGGTGCCGGGCCTGCAGGCCGCCGACGCCACCACGGCCGGCACGGTCGAAGCCTGCCACACGGTGGCATATTATTACTGGGGCAAGGACCCGACATGGGCGCTCGGTGCGGCCGTTCCCTTCTCGCTCAACGCGCGCGGCATGAATGCCTGGCACTACCATGGCGGCGGCATCGACCTGTTCAACGAGTTCCTCGCCACGCAGGGCCTTTTCGGCCTGCCTGGCGGCAACACCGGCGTGCAGATGGGCGGCTGGTTCCGCAAGGAAATCAACACGGTGGCCGACCTTTCCGGCCTCAAGATGCGCATCGGCGGTTTTGCCGGTAAAGTGGTGCAGAAGCTCGGCGTCGTGCCGCAGCAGATCGCCGGCGGCGATATCTATCCGGCGCTGGAAAAAGGCACCATCGACGCCGCCGAATGGGTCGGCCCCTATGACGACGAGAAGCTCGGCTTCTACAAGGTCGCGCCCTATTACTACTATCCCGGCTGGTGGGAAGGCGGCCCGACCGTCCACCTGATGTTCAACAAGGCGAAATACGACGAGCTTTCGCCGGCTTACAAGTCGCTGCTGCGCACCGCGGCACAAGCGGCCGACGCCAACATGCTGCAGAAATACGATTATCTGAACCCTGCAGCGGTGAAGCGGCTGGTGGCTGGCGGCGCGAAACTGCGCCCGTTCAGCCAGGAGATCATGGCCGCCTGTTTCGAAAAGGCCAACGAGGTCTATGCCGAAATGGAAGCCTCCAACGCCCCGTTCAAGAAGATCTGGGAATCGATCAAGGGCTTCCGCAAGGAGCATTATCTCTGGGCGCAGGTGGCCGAATACAATTACGACACCTTCATGATGGTGCAGCAGCGCAACGGGAAGCTGTAATCAGCCCATCGCATTGACGCAAAAGACCCCGGGCCTGCTCGCCCGGGGTCTTTCTTTTCAGGCCGGCGAGGAACTGACCTCGACCAGTATTCCGCCCGGCGCGTGGCAATAGAAGCTCGTCGAACTGACGCCGCCGCGCGTCAATTTTTGAAACTCACATCATCGATAGTCGCGAAATGTAGCCGAGAATATAGTTGGCAAATGTCTACCGGTTAGCTCATTCTCACCAACCAAAAATAGCTCTACCGCGATAGTTGATCGAAGGGGGTGGATTATGTCAGATCAAACGCCTGGACTTAGGAAATCATTTGTCGGCGACGAATCGACCGATGAGGTGTTTGGATGGCTAGATCAGGCACTTGATGACAACGCTCAACGACTTCCGATCGGAATCCGCATGAGCAACAGCCTGTTCAAGATGGCCGGCAAGCCGGATGAGTACCGCGGCGTGAAAATTGCGATGGACCCCGACCTCTATCCAGATGCAACCGTCAGCATTGTGTTCGAATAAGTGACAGATCGTGGGCATCTTCCGTTGGCCTCAGTTTTCTCCTATGTTTTGGACATGCAAATACATGCTTGGCGAAAAAGTATCTGCCTTGCGCTTATGCTTTCTGCCACGCCAGCGAATTCGCAAAACATCGTGGCCTTCATCACCGGCAACGATTTGAACGATTTTTGTATGCAGTCACCGATCCAAGTTTTCGGATACCTTGAGGGTCTGGTGGACGGAGAGGTTTTTGAGCCTCAGCATTATTGCCTTCCTGAAGGTGTTCAAATCCGGCAATTGAAGGAAGTCACTTGCCGGTTCTTACAAGATCATCCCGAGAGCCGACAACAGCCCGCTCCTAGCCTTGTCAGAATGTCTTTCCGAGCAGCTTGGCCGTGCCCATGAGAGCGGGAATCCATGCCATGATTTACGCTCTCCAATTTGCTGCCTTTAGGAGAGCGTTTTGAATATCGAGGCTATGAGCAGCCGACCGATCGCCGAGTGGACACTTTCCGATTTCGAGGCTGTAGCTACGTCCAACGTTCCCGAATCGCTAAAACTGGAATTCAAATCCGACTTTGAGCTAGGAACTCAAGAAAAGTGGCGTGCTCGGCAGGATCAAATCTCATCCAAAAGCAGAGACGCTTTGGCCGAGGAACTGGTCGCTTTTGCAAATGCCTTTGGCGGCGTTTTGCTGCTTGGAGTTCGCGAGAAGAAGCTAACTGACGGCGTCGCGGTCTCAGCCGGTGTGGGTGATCCCATCCCGTCGGTCGCCGAATGCGCCGAACGGTTAGAGAGCAGCCTTCGAGCTGTAATCGACCCTCCACTAGCAATGCTGGAAGTGCGAGCGATAAAAACGAACGAAGACGGCGCCGGATTCATTGTGATTAAGGTTCCGCAATCGCTCTCCGCGCCGCATGGCGTAGGGCGGCCAGCAAGGGCATTCGTCAGACGTGGAGCGTCTTGTGAACCGATGACGATGCGCGACCTGCAGCACGTGTTCTGGGAAGCTCGAACTTCGATCGATCGAGTCAACCGCACCTTTGATCGTCAACGCAAGCAATTTGAGCAGGTGATCGAGCGGCGGTTTGTCCACTCTTCGTATCCGCCACATGTCTTCTTTCGATTTACGGTAGTGCCGGCGCTGAGCTTCCAAATTTCCCACCTGCCGTCAGTGGTTGGGCGTAGAGAATTTCAAGTTGCGGATGTGCCATTCCTCAGCAGTCAGCCGACGATGCTGACATTTCCTTCGCCACGTTGGAGACCTATTGCCGGGGCCATCAAAGCCGCCGACCAGGACGACGACGGGCGATTGAGGGAAATCACAATATGGACCGACGGCACAATGGAGCTATCGGGGATGCATGTTTCAAATGGTGACAAGACGAAGCACTACCCAGGTTGGTACGCTGTCGGCGCCATTTGGTCTTTGTATAATTCGTGGCGTCTGCGAAGACATTTAGGTCGAGTGGAAGTGCCGCTTCTGATGGAATGCGAGCTTCGGGCGTCCAAGGATGGGCAAGTCATCTTCAGCAATGGAGATGCATTCGGCGAAACCGTAGCTGCCTCGAGGTTCACGGCGTTGACCGATCGACTCGAACTGGGCGTAGATTCGACGTTCGATGACATTGCCCAACTGTTTGCCGAGCAAATTGGATGGGCATGTGGAATAGACGTCGATTTTTCAAAACTTCGACTGGGCCCCAATCTTCTGTTCGATAGTTGGCGCTATCGAAAGTCGGTTTCCAAGCCTGCGCGCAAGGCTAGGCGACGGCCCAGCGCGGCACTACCAGCACCTTGATCTCGCCGGGCGCCGGCGGATTGGCGATCACCGCTGCCGCGTCTTCGAGCGGCACCTGCCTGGAGATCAGCCTGTCGATCTCGATCGCACCGGAAGCGATGAGTTCGGCGGCGCGGCGATGGGTGTAGGGATTGAGGAAGGAACCGAGCACCTTCAGTTCCCGGAACAGCAGGTCGAAGGGCTCGAATTCCGCTTTCATGCCTTGCGGCGTCACGCCGACAATGACGACCGTGCCGCCGGCCCGGGCCAGCCGCATCGACTGCTCGACGGTCTCTCGCACGCCGGCGCATTCGAACACCACGTCGGCTCCGCCCGGCACCAGGCCGGCTGACCCGGCGATGGCTTCGATGACATCGGTGGCGGTCGGATCGACCGAAGCCGTGGCGCCGAGATCCTCGGCGAGCGCGCGCCGCGAGGCTTGCCTGGTCGACAGGATGATGGTCGTGGCCCCGGCCAGTCTTGCCAGTTGCACGGTGAGCAGGCCGATCACGCCGCCGCCCAGCACCACAACCGTGGAGCCAGGGCTGATCTGTCCGAGGTCGATCGCGTGCAGACAACAGCCCAGCGGCTCGCAGAAGGCGCCATGTGTCGGCTTCAGATCGGCAGGCAGGACAAAAGCCTGCTTCTGCGGCAAGGCAAGATAGTCGGCAAAGCCGCCATCGCGATGAATGCCGATGGCGCGCAAATTGCTGCACAGGTTGACGCGTCCCGCGTGACAGTGCGCGCAACGCCCGCAGGCGATGTTGGGGTCGCCGGTCACGCGATCGCCGACGGCAAAGCCCGATACGGATTTGCCGATCGCCTCGACGATGCCGGAAAACTCATGGCCGGGCGTCACCGGCGGTGTGCACGGAAATTCACCGTGAAACAGATGCCGGTCCGTGCCGCAGACGCCGCAGGCTTCGATCCGCACCAGAAGCTCGTCCGGCCCGATGTCAGGCTTGTCGACGTCACGCAGTGCGATGCTGCCCACCGCTTCCAGCCGAACCGCTTTCATCATCGTCGCCATGGCCGTCTCAGTTGAAGCTTGGCGGCTGCGACAGGTCGGGTTGCGGTGCTGCCGGTTTGGCCGGCGGCGCGTCGCCCAAGCTCGGCGGCTGCGACAGATCGGGAGCGGCCGGCGCCGTGCCACCGCCGGTAGGCGCTGCGCCATCTGCCGGTGGAGTGCCGAGTGGCGACAGGCCGGGCACCTCCGGCACCTTGTAGTCGATCGTGCCGGGATCCACGACGGTGCCCTTGTAGTGCATCACCATTTGCGGGAAGGCGATGGTCAGTCCGATCATGATCACCTGGATACAGACGAAGGGCACCGCCCCCCAATAGATCTGCCCTGTGGTCACCGGCGCGATCTGTTTGCCGGTGAGGCGGTCGAGATAGGGCACGCGGGCGGCGACCGAGCGCAGGTAGAACAGCGCGAAGCCGAAGGGCGGATGCATGAAGCTGGTCTGCATGTTGACGCCCAGAAGTACGCCGAACCAGATCAGATCGATGCCGAGCTTGTCGGCGGCCGGTGCCAACAGCGGCACGATGATGAAGGCGAGCTCGAAGAAGTCGAGAAAGAAGGCGAGGAAGAAGACGAGCATGTTGACGCCGATCAGGAAGCCGACCTCGCCGCCCGGCAGCGACGTCAAAAGGTGCTCGACCCAGATATGGCCGTTGACGCCGTAAAAGGTCAGTGAGAACACCCGTGCGCCGATCAGGATGAACAGCACGAAGGACGACAGCCTTGTCGTCGAGGCCAGCGCCTGCTTGACGACGTCAAGCGACAAGCGCCCCTTGGCCGCCGCCATGAACAAGGCGCCGACCGAGCCCATGGCGCCGCCTTCCGTCGGCGTGGCGATGCCCAGGAAGATGGTGCCCAGCACCAGAAAGATCAGCGCCAGTGGCGGGATCAGCACGATGATCACCTGCTGCGCGAGCCTGGACATCATGTTGAAGTTCAGGCGTTTGTCGGCAATGGCGACGATGTAGATGAACAGCACTCCGGCCGTCGCGCCGAGAATGTCGGCATTGTCGCCATGCGCCGGCGCCAGATAACGATACGCCGCGTAGGAAACCGCTGATGTGACCAGCAAAGCCACCAGCAGCGACATCACGCCATGGCCGAGTGTACGAGCCTCGAGCGGCAGCGCCGGCATCGAGTTCGGCCGGATGATCGACATGATCAGGATGTAGGACATATAGAGGCCGGTGAGCACGAGGCCCGGGATCAACGCGCCCGCGTACATATCGCCGACCGAGCGGCCGAGCTGGTCGGCAAGCACGATCAGCACCAGCGACGGCGGGATGATCTGGGCAAGCGTGCCGGAGGCAGCGATGACACCGGATGCGAGCCGGCGGTCATAGCCATAGCGCAGCATGATCGGCAGCGAGATCAGGCCCATGGCGATGACGGAAGCCGCCACCACGCCGGTGGTCGCCGCCAAGAGCGCGCCGACGAAGATCACCGCATAGGCGAGGCCGCCTCGGATGGGCCCGAACAGCTGGCCGATCGTGTCGAGCAGGTCTTCGGCCATACCCGACCGCTCGAGCACGATGCCCATGAAGGTAAAGAACGGGATGGCCAGCAGCGTGTCGTTCGACATCACCCGGCTGCCGTAGAAATTATCCGGCAATGCGTGCAGGAGCGGCCAGGCGAGGTTGATCGATCCTCCGGAATAGGGGGATAGCAGCACGCCGATGAAGAAGAACATCAAGCCGTTGGCGGCCAGCGAAAAGGCGACGGGGTAGCCGATCAGCAGGAAGATGATCAGCGAGGCGAACATGATCGGCGCCATGTTCTGCGCGATGAACTCCATCACGAGCGCACCTCGTCGGCCAGCGCCTTGGCTTCGAGTTCGGCCTGCTCATGCACCGATATGAAGGGATTGGGGTCGTCCATGTCTCCGCGCATGATGGCGATCTTCTTGATGATTTCGGAGATGCCCTGCAGCGCGAGCAGGAAAAAACCGATGAGCAGGATGGCCTTGGCCGGCCAGATGATCAGCCCGCCGGAATTGTTGGACATCTCGCCGCTGCGAAACGACAGCGACACATAGGGCACGAAATAGATCACCATCAGCGTCACGAACGGCATCAGGAAGAAGAGATGCCCGAGCAGGTCGATCCAGTGCTGTACGCGGCGTGAAAACAGGCCGTAGACGATGTCGATGCGGATATGTTCGTTCTGCTTCAGCGTATAGGCGGCGGCTAACATGAAGGCGGCGCCGAACAGGTACCATTGCAGCTCGAGCCAGGCGTTCGAGGATATGTCGAACACCTTGCGGATAATGGCGTTGGCGGCGCTCACCAGGATCGCCAGCAGGATCAGCCACGATATCCATTTGCCGATGAATTCGTTGGCGCGATCAATAGTCCTGGATAGAGCAAGAAGCCCTGCCATGCATTTCCTCCCTTGTACCGGAGGCGTGCCGGCTCCCCCCTTTTTTGTCCGTCACGCCGCGTGGTCCAACGGTATGCCGCGCGTGGACTGACGGGTCAACAAGCATAGAGGCAGCAAATATCATCGCATGGCAGACAGTGCCCGATACCGGCGATCTGCCCTCGCGTCATGCAACCAAAGTCTGACCTTTTCAGGCGATTTTGCCGGTGTCGCGGCCGGCGCCGATCAGGATCAGCGTCGTGACCAGGAACAGATACATCCACGCGTCGCGCCACTCGACCGGGAAATAGCCGGCCCACAGCGATTCGGCCATACCGAAGGCGGCCGCGCCGAGTGCTGCGCGCGGTGGCGAGAGATAGCCGCCGACCGCCGTCACGAACAGGATCTTCAACCCGTAGACGAGGCCCGAGCCGAAGCTGACATTGCCGTAATAGAGCCCGGCCATGACACCGGCCAGCGCGGCGCAGAAGCCGCCGAACAGCACCGCATGCCGAAACACCGCGCGCACGTCGACGCCGCACATCGCGGCTGCCTTGGGGTCGTCGGAGACGGCGCGCCAGCGCCGTCCGAAGCTCGACCGGGCAAAAGCCCGGCTGGCCAGCGCGATTGCCGCCACCACCACGGCGCAGTCGATGATCTGGATGAGCGTCAGCGTTGCCTTGAAGGTCGCGCCCTGCGCGAAAACGATGGGCTGCGCCAGCATCGGCGGGAGCCACAGATCATGCGTGTCGGCGGCGATGCGGCTCGCTTCGGACAGCAGCAGCAGGATGCCGAGCGTCGTCACCACGATCGCATTGGGTGTACGGTCGGCCAACGGTTCGAAGACGCTGCGTGACAGCACGTGGCTGATCAGCGCGGCATAAAGGAACGCGGCGACGACGCCGAGCGCCATCGCCGCCAGCAGCGTCAGCCACAGCACCTGATAGCCGAAGGCCGCGGTCAGGATCATCGTCTGGCCGCAAAAGGCGAACAATGCGCCATAGGCGAGATTGGTGCGGTGCAGGATGCCGTTGGTCAGCACATAACCAAAGGCGAGCAGCGCATAAAGCGCGCCCGAGTGCAGCCCGTTCAACACCTGCTGGAAGAAATAGAGCATGCAAAACCTCGAAGCATGCCGCCAAAAGTGCGAAGCGGTCTTGGCCAACGACATGCTCAAAAGGCTGCGGAGACCGCCGCATCCCGGAGTGAGGTTGCATCGCTGAATATAACTTGTCAAATACGATTTATCGGTTAGATTTTTGGCATGACAGTATCGTGGACCCCGCACCGCTTCACCGGCGGCTTGCTTGCGCTCGACACGGCGAACACCGTCGTGCTGCGCGGCGATCGGGAGCGGACGTTCGATCGCTTCGACGATCCGGCCGAGATTGCCCGCTTCGCCGATGCGGCGAGCCGCTTTCGCGCCGCCGAACTTGGCGAAAGGCCGTTGGCGGTATCCTCGGCGGTGGCGATCGCGCCCGTCGTGCTGTCGATCCGCGAGGCGACCGACCGGCTGTTCCGTGGAGCGGCGTCGAAGGGCGCGGTTGCCACCACTGATCTGCCCGGATTCCTGAGAGCCTGCGCCGATGGCCTTGCCGGCAGCCGGACCGAGATCGGTGCGCCGGGGAGGCCGTTCGGTGATCCCCTGACGCCGATCGCCTTCGAGGCGGCACTGGCGGTTTCGGCGCTGTCGCTTCTGCGCGACGACACCGTCGCGAGGCTCAGGATCTGTCCCAACTGCACCTGGCTGTTCGTCGACAGAAGCCGCAATTCCAGCCGCCTTTGGTGCGACATGGCGGTGTGCGGCAACAGGCAGAAGGCAAGCCGTCACTATCGTCGCCGTCGCATGGCGGAAAATGAGGTCAGGAATGCGTAGCGGCCTTTCCCGTTCGATCCTTGTCGGCGCGGCACTCATCGCGGCCGTTGCGCTCGGCGCCTGCCGCGATACCGGCAGCGACGAAGGGAAGCTGTTCGAGATTTCCGGCAAGATATTCGTCTTCAACTACCGCCTCGCAAGGGCGACCTATGTCGTGACCCTGCGGCCGCTGAAGCCGATGGGAGAGGGCCAGGTCGCGGTCGCCAGCTTCCAGGATCCCGCCGGCGGCGTGCCTCTGGTGGTCGAGCAGAAGGTCTGGCCGAAGCTCGACAAGGTGACGCTGGAGAGCCCGGCACTGACCTGCGTCGTCAAGAACAAGCCCTATGCGATTGCCATCAGCATCAAGGGCGCCGACGGCGCGGTCCTGCAGAAGATCGATACCACGCTGATGTCGACGGAAGACCAGTCGATCCTGCCCGACCGGCCGCTGGTCATCGATCAGCTCTACACCGCCAACCCCGATCTCGTCGGCCATCCCGACGGCAAGCTGCCGGGCGAACCGAAGCCGGATTGCTCGAAGGGCGGCTGACGCGTCGCGGCCATCCGGGCCGCAGCTGAAATTTTCGTGCGCCGGGCAATGTCCGCGGATCGTTTCATACCCTATTCAGGATGGCCGCGGACTGTTCGTTGCGCGTTGCCTGGCATCTGCGATTTTGTTTGACCTGCCTTGCAAGGGGAGAAAGGATGCGTCATCCGACCCCGACGTTGGCTGCCTGCCCCGCGTGGCCTCCGCAGAGGAAATGCCTGATGACGCTGCACGACGTCGCGCTCGACGACAAGTTCGATCTCGCAAAGGAGCGCATCTTCCTGTCCGGCGCGCAGGCGGTCATCCGCATGCTGCTGATGCAGCGCGAGCGCGATCGCCGCGCCGGCTTGAACACGGCCGGCTTCGTCTCCGGCTATCGCGGTTCGCCGCTCGGCGGCCTCGACATGCAGCTGTGGAAGGCGAAGAAACAGCTCGCCCAGGCTGACATCGTCTTCCAGCCGGGTCTCAACGAGGAGCTTGCCGCCACCGCTTGCTGGGGCGCGCAGCAGACGGAACTGCTGGGCGAGGGCACCCATGACGGTGTCTTTTCGGTCTGGTACGGCAAGGGGCCGGGCGTTGACCGCTCAGGCGACGTGTTCCGCCATGCCAACCTCGCCGGCTCGTCGAAGCATGGCGGTGTGCTCGCCTTGATGGGCGACGACCATATGGCCGAATCCTCGACCAACGCGCATGCCACCGAATTCCTGTTCGTCGACACGATGGTGCCGATCCTCAATCCCGCCGGTGTCCAGGAGATCATCGATTACGGGCTCTACGGCTTTGCCATGTCGCGCTTTGCCGGTACCTGGGCGGCGATCAAATGTGTCAAGGACAACATCGAATCGACCGCCTCGGTCGATGCCTCGCTCGAGCGGCTGAACATTGTGGTGCCGGACTTCGACATGCCGCCTGGCGGTCTCAACATCCGCCACGAGATCGACATGCTCGGCCAGGAGGAGCGGCTGCATGAGCACAAGCGCGCCGCAGCCTCCGCCTTCATCCTTGCCAACGGGCTGAACCGCATCGTCTATTCGGGCGGCCGCAACCCGAAGATCGGCATCATCACGCTCGGCAAGAGCTACCTCGATGTCCGCCAGGCGCTGGACGACATCGGCATCGACGAGGCGGCCGCCAACCGCATCGGGGTGCGGCTGTTCAAGGTAGGCTGCCCCTGGCCGCTCGACCTGCATCACATCGCCGATTTCGCCCAAGGCCTCGACACCATTGTCGTCGTCGAGGAGAAGCGCTCGCTGATCGAGGTGCAGTTGCGCGAAAGCCTTTATGGCACTGCCACCCAACCAGTCATTATCGGCAAGAAGGACGAGCGCGGCGAATGGCTGTTTCCGGCCAAGGGCGCGCTCGATCCCAACGAGATCGCCATCGCGCTTGGCGAGAGGATCGTCAGGACCATCGGCCCGTCCGAAGAGATTTCGGCGCGGGTGGCAAAACTGCGCCAGTTCCAGGCAATGCTCACCGAGGCCACCGACATCGGCTCGCGCACGCCGTTCTTTTGCTCCGGTTGCCCGCACAATTCGTCCACCAAGGTGCCGGACGGCTCTATCGCCGCGGCCGGCATCGGTTGTCACTTCATGGCGCTGTGGATGGACCGCAACACCGTCGGCTTCACGGCCATGGGCGGCGAGGGCGCGCAATGGGTCGGCCAGGCGCCGTTCTCCAAGCGCGAGCACATCTTCCAGAATCTTGGCGACGGCACCTACAACCATTCCGGTACGCTGGCGATCCGCTTCGCGCTGTCGAGCGACGCCAACATCACCTACAAGATCCTCTACAACGACGCCGTCGCCATGACCGGCGGCCAGCCGCACGAAGGCGGCCTGACCGTCGACATGATCGCTAGGCAGGTGCGCGCCGAAGGCGTCGACCGCATCGCCATCGTCACCGATGAGCCCGGCAAATATGCCGGCAAGGCCGAATTCCCGGCCGGCGCCACCATCCATCACCGCGACGACCTCGATCTCGTCCAGCGCGAGCTGCGCGAGGTCAAGGGCGTTTCGGTGCTGCTCTACGACCAGACCTGCGCCGCCGAAAAGCGCCGTCGCCGCAAGCGCGGCACCTTCCCCGATCCCGACAAGCGGGTCTTCATCAACGAACTGGTCTGCGAAGGCTGCGGCGATTGCGGCGTGCAGTCGAACTGCGTCTCGATCCAGCCGGTCGAGACCGAATTTGGCCGCAAGCGCAAGATCGACCAGTCGAGCTGCAACAAGGATTTCTCCTGCGTCAACGGCTTCTGCCCGTCCTTCGTCACCGTGCACGGCGCCAAGATCCGCAAGGCCGAGGGCCTTGCCGGCAAGGCCGATCCGCTGGAAGGCGTGCCCGTGCCGGCGCAATTCCCGCTTGGCGAGCAGGGCTGGGCGGCGATCATCGATGGCGTCGGCGGCACCGGCGTCGTCACCGTCGGTGCGGTGCTTGGCATGGCGGCGCATCTCGAGGACAAGGGCTGCGGCATGATCGACATGGCCGGCCTCGCCCAGAAGGGTGGCTCGGTGTTCACGCATGTCCGCATCGCCCGCACCCCGGACGACATCCATGCCATCCGCGTTTCGGCCGGCAAGGCCGATCTGGTGCTTGGCTGCGATCTCGTCGTGTCGGGCGCCAAGAAGGTGCTGACCGCTGTGCGCGAGGGCCACACCATCTTCGTCGCCAACACCGCCGAGATCATGCCCGGCGAATTCGCCCGCTCGGCCGATTTTTCGTTGCCGACAGAGCGGCTGAAAAAGGCGATCCGCGCGGCAGCGGGCGACGACAAGGCGCATTTCTTCGACGCCACCCGCACCGCCACGGCACTTTTCGGCAATTCGCTCGGCGCCAACATGTTCATGCTCGGCTTTGCCTTCCAGCACGGCGGCCTGCCATTGTCGGCCGAGGCCGTCGAAAAGGCGATCGAGCTCAACGGCGAAGCCGTGGCGATGAACATCGCCGCTTTCCGCTGGGGACGTCGTGCTGCCTATCAGCCGGATTTCGTGCGCCGGCTCGTTGCCCAGCCGGGTCCGGCCGTGGCTGGAAAGGCCGACCAGGCCACGGATATCGCCGAGACGCTGGACGACATCATTGCCCGCCGCGTCGCCTTCCTAACCGCCTATCAGAATACGGCCTACGGCAAGCGTTATGCCGAAAAGCTGGCCGTTTTGCGCGCCGCCGAAGCGAAGGCCGTGCCGGGTTCGACTGCGGTGGCGCAGGCAGCCGCCAGGAACCTGTTCAAGCTGATGGCGATCAAGGACGAATACGAGGTGGCGCGTCTTTACACGGACGGCTCTTTCGTCGCCGAACTTGGAAAACAGTTCCAGAGCTATGAAAAGCTCGAATTCCACCTCGCTCCGCCGATCATGGGCCGTCGTGGCAATGACGGCAGCCCGAGGAAATCAAGCTTCGGTCCGTGGATGATGAAGGGCTTTCGGGTTCTGGCGGCGATGAAGGGCCTGCGCGGCACCGCCTTCGACCTGTTCGGCTACACCGCCGAACGGCGCATGGAGCGGCAGCTACT
Organism: Mesorhizobium sp. M0848; assembly: GCF_040319805.1. Taxonomy (NCBI): domain Bacteria; kingdom Pseudomonadati; phylum Pseudomonadota; class Alphaproteobacteria; order Hyphomicrobiales; family Phyllobacteriaceae; genus Mesorhizobium; species Mesorhizobium sp. M0848. The sequence continues at coordinate 68,237 of NZ_JAMYOM010000030.1, forward strand.
GGCGCGGTACGAGGCGGATCTGGAGCTCATCGCCGGATCGCTGGCCCCGGCCAGGGTCGATGCGGCGGCTGCATTGGCTTCGGTGCCTGCCCTCATTCGCGGCTACGGCCACGTCCGTCGAGCCAGCGCCGACAAGGCTTCGAGCGAACGCCAAAGGCTGCTCGAACGCCTGTCGAGTACGCCGGCGCGGCCCGAACTTCAGGCCGCCGAATGATCGATACGCCTTGTTTACCTGAACGACAGTTTCCTTGCTTTCCGTTACGTCACTCGGCTTGACGGCAGGAGCGCGGGGGTCTCTCTAAATCTTTCTTAAGGCGGATGTGGCACTGCTTGGCTCCCCAGGGTTGGGATTCAGGCGTTGAATCTGAGAAAAAAGAACGAGATTCCGGTCGACGTCTACATTCCGTTCGTGGAAACCTTGTTTCGCGACGGGCTGACGCTTTCGATCGGCATTCTCGCGCAGACTTTCCTGATCGGCCTTGTCTGGTGGAAGAACGGCGATCCGCGGTATTTGCTGGTCGCGATCTCGATGGTTCTCGTCGGTGTGTTCCGCATGAGAAACTTTCGAAAATACAACAGCATGCCTTCGCCGACGACCTGGGAAGAAGCGCACAAGCGTGAGAATGACTACATTCTCTATGGCTCCCTGCATGGCTTGACGCTTGGCGCCTTCTGCCTGCTCGGCATCTATTTCGCGCGCGACGGTTTCGCCGAAATCGCCTCCGTTTGCCTGACGCTGGCGACGGCGACCTCCATCGCCGGCCGCAACTACGGCTCGCCACGCATGGTCACCATCCTGACCATTGCCTTGACCTGGCCGATCTCGCTGGGCTTCCTGCTGCGCGGCGACATCTACCATGTCCTCCTCGGGCTCCTGTCGGCGCCGTTCCTGTTCGCCATCCGGAAATTCGCCAACACCGTACGCGATGTGCTTTTTGCGGCCGTCTCGGAAGAAAAGAAGGCCAACCGCATCGCCCAGCGCTTCAACCGGGCGCTCAACACCATGTCGCACGGCCTTGTCATGCTCGGCCCGGACGGCCGCGTCGCGGTGGCCAATGCCGAGGCCGCGCATCTGATGTCGCTCAAGTCGCCCGATGCGCTGCTCGGCCGGTCGATCCATGGTCTGTTGATGCGCGGTGTCGCCGGCGGCATGCTGGCGCCCAAGGATTGCCGCTACATCGAGGCGCAGCTGACGCGTGCCCTGCGCGAGGGCCGCGACCGCAAGGTGCTGGTTTCCCTCGCCAACGGCCAGCATTATGAGTTCTCGGCTCGCGAAGGCAGCCAGGAACTGGGCGTCATCACCTTCGAGGACGTCACCGCCCGTGTCGAGGCGGAAGACAAGATACGCTTCATGGCACGTTACGACAACCTCACCGGCCTGCCCAACCGCGCCTATTTCCATGAACTGGTCGGCGAGGCCATGGTATCAGGCGATCGCGATCGTCTCTGCGGCCTGGCGGTGCTCGACCTCGACGATTTCAAGAGCGTCAACGACACGCTTGGCCATCCTATCGGCGACGGCTTGATCTATGCCGTTGCCGAGCGGCTTGCCGCCATTGCCAGGCAAGATATCACGGTCAGCCGTTTCGGTGGCGACGAGTTCATGATCTTCTTCGACCGCGTCGAGGATGAGAGCCATCTGACCAGCCAGCTCGACGAGATTTTCGCCGGCCTGCAAGGGGAAGTCGACGTTGCCGGTCACGGGCTGCGCATCCAGGCCAGCGGCGGCGCGGTACTGTCGCGGGTCAAGGATACCGATGTCGACGCCATGATCGTCAAGGCGGACCTGGCGCTCTACAAGGCCAAGGAGCTCGGCAAGAACAGCTGGCGGCTGTTCGAAGCCTCGATGGATGCCGCTTTCCGTAACCGTCAGCTGATGAAGGCGGATCTGCGCACAGCCGTGGAAAGCAAGAGCCTGCGGGTGGTCTATCAGCCGATCGTGGCGATGAGCACCATGCGCATCGCCAGCTGCGAGGCGCTGTGCCGGTGGGATCATCCCGATCTCGGGCCGATCTCGCCCAGCATCTTCATTCCACTGGCCGAGGAAATGGGCATCATTTCCGAGATCAGCACCTTCGTGCTGCAGGCAGCCTGCGCCGAATGCGCCAAATGGCCCGACCAGACCAGCGTCTCGGTCAATCTCTCCGCCAAGGATTTCCGCAGCCGCGATGTCATCCAGAAGGTTCGCGATGCGTTGGCCGGCACCGGCCTCGCCGCCTCCCGGCTCGAGATCGAGGTCACCGAAACGGCGCTGCTCGACGACAAGTCGCTGACGCGCCAGTATATCGAGGAGCTGAAGCAACTTGGCGTGCGCATCGCGCTCGACGATTTCGGCACCGGCTATTCGAGCCTGAGCTACCTGCACAAGCTGCCGCTCGACAAGATCAAGATCGACCGCTCGTTCCTGATGGACGTTACCCAGAATCCCCGTTCGCTCGAGCTGCTCAAGGGCATCGTCAACCTGTCGCGGCCGCTGGGGCTTTCGGTGACCGTCGAAGGGGTCGAGACCTTCGAGCAGCTCAAGATCCTGGCGCTGCAGGTCAAGCCTGATCTTGTCCAGGGGTTCCTGTTCGGTTCGGCGCTCAGCGCTTCCGGCATCGAGACGATGTCGAACACCGTATGGCCCTTCGCCAAGGATATCAGGACCGCCAAAAAGGCGGTACGTCGCTGATTTGCGGCGTATGGCGCATGGTGCCCAGGCACCGAGAGCCCATCCCTGTTTCCTTCAAGAGGCTCGAGGTTTCCCTGCACGTCGCGGGCCATGCCAAAATTTCCGCCGCTTCCCGTCATGTCCGAGATATGCTCTTTCCCCGTCGCGACGCAGAAAATCAAGAAAAGCACTATTTTAGTCTTATTTTAGCAATCGTTAACCTTAACGACTGGTAAACGGGCTGCTTCCCATTTTCATCTTTTACATCCCAGGACCCTGTCGTAGTGTCGGATCGCGGCGGCAACGTACGGGGATTGAGTTGATGATTGTGCAGTTGAGTTCGCTTCGTCCCGTGACGGGCGAGGACGGCAAGGACGCCGCCGACACCATGTCCAGCTTCGCCCGCAACGTCTCGGCGATGCTTGAGCGGACAGAGTACCGCCGCTGCGACAAGGGCGAAGATCTCGAGGACATCTACCGCCTGCGCTACAAGTCATATCGCTCGAACGATATGGTTCCCGACAACGAAAACCATACCATTCACGATGAGCTCGACGAGGCACCGAATGTCTACCGCTTCGGGGTCTATATCGACCAGGAACTCGTCAGCACGCTGCGTATCCATCACGTCACCTTGGCAACGCCGATGTCGCCTTCCACCAAGGCCTTTGGCGACATCGTCATGCCGATGCTTCGTGACGGGCTGAGCTTCATCTGCCCCAGCCGTTTTGCGTCCGATCCCGAATGGTCGCGCGTCTACCCGCAGATTCCTTACCTGACCCTGCGGCTGGCCGGCATGGCGTGCTTCCATTTCAACGCGCCCTACTGCCTGTCGACCATTCGTGAGGATCACGCCGGCTTCTACAAGCGTATCTACTACTCGGAGAAGATCAGCGAGTCGCGCGCCTATCCGGGCGTTTTCAACAAGGTCGTGCTCTACCGCGCCGACGTCAACGCCATCCGCGAGCGGTCCTTCTCACGGTTCCCGTTCTTCCGCTCGACGCCAATGGAACAGCGCATGCTGTTCGATACGCCGCATGTCGGAGAACTCGCGCCGCTGACCATCCTGCCCACGGCAAAGTACTATCACGAAGCCGCCTGATACGGCAGGATTCACACGATTTTGCAGGGCCGACAGGGAGCCTTTTGGCGACTTCGGCGTTCTGGGTGCGGCCACGAGCAGCGCTCCGGGTCGATTCTGAAGTTTTTGAGGGAACCCGTCATGACCATTTCCACACTTGCGCTCACCCCGCTCATCTCGCTGATCGCCGGCGTGCTGATCCTGGTCATGCCAAGGCTGTTGAACTACATCGTCGCGCTTTATCTGATCGTCGTCGGGTTGCTCGGGCTATTTCCGCATCTAGCCGGCTGAGGCGCCGGCTGCACGCAGGCGTCCGCTTTCGGAGCATCTTTCCGCATCAAGCACCGGATCCAGCGATTGGACTCCGTCGCGCGTCGGCAGCCGGCTTCAACCTTTCTTTGAGGCAGTTGTCGGTTGTTGTGCGGCAATAGCGCCATTGCTCTCGGCCCGGCTTTTCGCTATGTGCCTGAAAGATGTCTTCGAAGGGGTATTCCTATGGCTGATCACTCGCCGACCGGTCCTGTCGAACTGGGCGCGAAGATGGACTATGCCGAGCATGACCGCACCTATGCGGGCTTCCTCGCGCTGGCCAAGTACGGCTCGCTGTTTTGCGGAGCCCTGCTTCTGGCGATGGCCTTCGGCTTCTTCGCGGGCGGCTTCTTCTCGGCGACCATTCTGTTCGTGCTGATTCTGGCTGTCGGCGCCTTTATCCTCCGATAGATTTTTCCGACACCTTGTCCATGGCGCCGCCGCGAGGCCGGCCGGCGTCTTGCGGGAAATAGCTTCCGGCCGAAAGGATCATGCGGTGGGACAGACGGTTTTCATCCCTCGTGAACTCGATGCCAACGAGCCGCGCGTCGCGGCCTCGCCCGATACGGTGAAACGGCTGGCGGCGTTGGGCTTCGACGTCGTCGTCGAGGCCGGTGCCGGTCTGAATTCGCGCATCGTCGATGCCGACTATGCGAGCGCCGGCGCCGCCATAGGCAAGGCTTCCGATGTCGCCAAGGCCGATGTCGTGCTGAAGGTGCGTCGGCCCGGCGATGCCGAACTGAAGAGCTACAAACCCGGTACAGCGGTCATTGCCATCATGGATCCCTATGGCAACGATGCCGCCGTGGCAGCCTTTGCCAAGGCCGGCGTCACCGCTTTCTCGATGGAATTCATGCCGCGCATCACCCGCGCGCAGTCGATGGACGTCTTGTCCTCGCAGGCCAATTTGGCCGGCTATCAGGCGGTGATCGACGGGGCTTCGGAATATGATCGCGCGCTGCCGATGATGATGACGGCTGCCGGCACGGTGCCGGCGGCGAAGGTCTTCATCATGGGCGTCGGCGTTGCCGGCCTGCAGGCGATCGCCACCGCGCGGCGTCTGGGTGCGGTCGTCACCGCCACCGACGTTCGCCCCGCCGCCAAGGAACAGGTCGCCTCGCTCGGCGCCAAGTTCCTCGCGGTCGAGGACGAGGAATTCAAGGCTGCGGAAACGGCCGGCGGCTACGCCAAGGAAATGTCGAAGGAATATCAGGCCAAGCAGGCGGCACTCACATCAGAGCACATCGCCAAGCAGGATATCGTCATCACCACGGCGCTTATTCCCGGCCGGCCGGCGCCAAAGCTGGTGTCGGCGGCGATGGTCGCCTCGATGAAGCCGGGCTCGGTGCTCGTCGATCTGGCGGTCGAGCGCGGCGGCAATGTCGAGGGCGCTGTACCGGGCCAGGTGGTGACAACGGCCAATGGGGTGAAAATCGTCGGCCATCTCAATATGCCCGGCCGCATCGCGGCGTCGGCATCGCTGCTCTACGCCCGGAACCTGTTTGCCTTCGTTGAGACGCTGGTCGACAAGACGACCAAGACGCTTGCCATCAATCGCGACGACGATCTGGTCAAGGCGACGATGCTGACCGATGGCGGCAAGATCGTGCATCCGGCTTTCATAAAGGCCGACCAGCAGCCCCATGTCGAGCCGGCCGCAATCCCGGCCAAGACCATGGTCGCCGACGCTTCGCCCAAGAAAGCCGCGCCCAAGAAGGCGGCCGCCTCCAAGTCGCCCTCGTCGAAGCCGAAAGGGATCGCGTGATGGACCAGACCCTGCAGAAAGCCCTGGACCAGCTCGACCAGGCTTCCGCCGCCGTCCGGCTGGCGGTGCAAAACATGGCGACCGCGCCTGGTGGTGCCGACGCTGCGGGTGATGCTGCGCATGCGCTCTCCGGGGGCGCCATCGATCCCTTCGTCTTCCGCTTCGCCATCTTCGTCCTGGCGATCTTCGTCGGCTACTACGTCGTCTGGTCGGTGACCCCCGCACTGCACACGCCGCTGATGGCCGTCACCAACGCCATCTCCTCGGTCATCGTAGTCGGCGCGCTGCTTGCCGTCGGCATCGCCGCCTCCGGCATTGCCGCGGGCTTCGGCTTCGTCGCGCTGATGCTGGTCTCGGTCAACATCTTCGGCGGCTTCCTCGTCACCCAGCGCATGCTGGCCATGTACAAGAAGAAGGACAAGTAGAGCGCCATGAACGCCAACTTCGCGTCCTTTCTCTATCTGGTCTCCGGCGTTCTGTTCATCATGGCGCTGCGCGGCCTGTCGCATCCGACCACCAGTCGCCAGGGCAATCTCTATGGCATGATCGGCATGGGCATCGCCATCGCCACCACGCTGGCGCTGGCAACCCCGTCAGCGGGCCGCTTCGGCCTCATCGTGCTCGGCCTTGCCATTGGCGGCGGCGTCGGCGCCGTCACCGCGCGGCGCATCGCCATGACCTCGATGCCGCAACTGGTCGCCGCCTTCCACTCGCTGGTCGGCCTCGCCGCCGTCATGGTGGCGGCCGCCGCCATCTATGCGCCGGAAAGTTTTGGCATCGGCACGGATGGTGACATCCACGCCCAGGCGCTGATCGAGATGAGCCTTGGCGTCGCCATCGGCGCTATCACCTTCACCGGCTCGGTCATCGCCTTCCTCAAGCTCGATGGCCGCATGTCGGGCAAGCCGATCATGATCGGCGGACGCCACTTCATCAACGCGGCACTTGCCATCGCGCTCGTCGTGCTGATCGTGCTGCTGGTCACCACGGAATCGAAGCTGGTCTTCTGGCTGATCGTTGCCGCCTCGCTGGTGCTCGGTATCCTGCTGATCATTCCGATCGGCGGCGCCGACATGCCGGTCGTCGTCTCGATGCTCAACTCCTATTCGGGCTGGGCAGCTGCCGCCCTCGGCTTCACGCTCGGCAATCTGGCGCTGATCATCACCGGCGCGCTGGTCGGCTCATCCGGCGCGATCCTGTCCTACATCATGTGCAAGGGCATGAACCGAAGCTTCATCTCCGTCATTCTCGGCGGCTTCGGCGGCGAGACGGCAGCTCAGGCCGACGACGGCATCGAACGCACGGTCAAGCAGGGCTCGGCCGACGACGCCGCCTATCTGATGATGAACGCCCAGAAAGTCATCATCGTGCCGGGCTACGGCATGGCGGTTGCCCAGGCGCAGCACGCGCTGCGCGAAATGGCCGACAAGCTCAAGGCCAATGGCGTCGACGTGAAGTACGCCATTCACCCGGTCGCCGGCCGCATGCCCGGCCACATGAACGTGCTGCTCGCCGAAGCCAATGTGCCCTACGACGAAGTGTTCGAGCTCGAGGACATCAACTCCGAGTTCGCGCAGGCCGACGTTGCCTATGTCATCGGCGCCAACGACGTCACCAACCCGTCCGCGCGCGACGACAAGTCCTCACCCATCTACGGCATGCCGATCCTCGATGTCGACAAGGCCCGCACCTGCCTGTTCGTCAAGCGCTCGCTCGGCTCCGGCTATGCCGGCATCGACAACACGCTGTTCTACAAGGACGGCACCATGATGTTGCTCGGCGATGCCAAGAAAATGACCGAAGAGATCGTCAAGGCGATGGACCACTGATCGGCGATCACTTGAGACACGCCAAGGAACGCCCGGCTCGCGTCGGGCTTTTTCTTGGCTTGATGGCGATTTCCAGGCTACGATGAAGAATTCCCGTCTCGCTGGCGGGATTGTCGTCAACGGAGACGTTGGTGCCCGACCCCATCATCGCACCGCCGCCCGTCGGAAAACCGCCGCGCAAGCCTGGCCAGGCGGTGGTGATCGTGCATGGCATGGGCGAACAGCGGCCGATGGATACGCTGCGCGGCTTTGTCAGCGCCGTCTGGAGCCATGACCCCAGTCGCGCGCCGTTTTATGCCCATGTCGCCGATCCGGCCGACCCCGCCGGCGCGAAGATCAACCAGAGCTGGATCACACCCGACAGCCGGACCAATTCATACGAACTTCGCCGGATCACCACGCCTTACGATGTCGATGGCCGCCGCACCGATTTCTACGAGCTCTACTGGGCCGACATCACGCAGGGCACGACGCGGGGCCGACTTGCCGCCTGGGTGACAAACCTGCTGTGGCGCAAGCCCGCCGACATACCACCCGACGCCCGAAAGCTCTATCTGGTCACGCTTCTGGCCGTCATCATCGTTCTGGTCGCGGCTCTCGCGCTTGCGACGTCGGTTTGGCAGCAGCAAATTTCGTGGACCGTCGGCGCGCTCGTCACCATCCTGGCCTCGTTCGTCATCTGGTCAGTGGATCGTTTTGGCCTTCCCTATTTCGGCGATGTCGCGGCCTATGTGCGCGCTGAAGCTGCAACCGTCGAGAAGCGGGCTCTGATCCGCAGCCGTGGTCTGAAGCTGCTGAAGTGTCTGATGATGGACGATACCTACGATCGCATCGTGCTGGTCTCGCACAGCCTCGGGTCGATGATCGCCTATGACCTGCTGCAGATCTTGTGGGCCGATTTCAGGCCCCGAAAACTGGAGGCCATCCGCGACAAGGCGAAACTGAAGGCGATCCACGCCATCGACAAGGCGACGCTCGTCGCCGGCTCGGCATGGCCCGGCAGCCTGGACGATCTTGCCGGCTTCAGGCGCCATCAGTGGGAACTCTATCGCCAACTGCGCACCAAGGACGACAACCATGGGCCTTGGAAGATCAGCGATTTCGTCACGCTTGGCAGCCCGCTGACCCACAGCGAATTTCTGGTGACGCACAATCTCGCCGAATTCAGACGCGGCATCGCCGAGCGTCTGTTCTCGGCATGTCCGCCGGTCGCCGAGGGAGCGGCGGCCGGTGGCACATTGCTTTATCAGGAAGGGCGCAACCGTTCTTCGGGCAAGCCGCAGCGCGCGGTGCATCATGGCGCGGTGTTTGCTGCGACGCGCTGGACCAATATCTTCGACCGCGGCAACGGTTGGCTGACGGGGGATCCGATCTCCGGGCCGATGGCGGAGAATTTCGGCCCGGGCGTGGAGAACATCCAGGTCGAGCTACGCGGTTGCCTCGGCCGTGTCTTCACCCACACGCTGTACTGGTCGTTGACGGCGACCGGTGTCGAGGTCGGCGATCGGCCGCGCTCGCATCTAGAGCGATTCCTATTTTGAGAGAATCGTAGGATTCCCAAAGCCGGATGTTTGTGATTCAAGATGCTGGCTGGATTGGAGGCCA
>NZ_JAMYOM010000031.1:0-71812 GCF_040319805.1 Mesorhizobium sp. M0848
AAGAAAGGCATTCAGCGGTTGGTGAGTTTGCAGCAGATGGCAGTGGCTTAGGATTAAATGCCGAGCTTGAACACCCCCCTCTGCCCTGCCGGGCATCTCCCCCGCAAGGGGGGAGATCGGATGTCGTTTCGGGCTTCGCTAATCTCTAACGTTGCAAAGGGCGCGGCGATGCGGAGGCTGCCAATCTCCCCCCTTGCGGGGGAGATGCCCGGCAGGGCAGAGGGGGGTGCCTCGTGATGCCCTCTGCCATCCTTGAATCAGCTCTCTACGTCAGCGACCTGACCGCAGCGGAAACCTTCTACACCGACATCCTCGGCCTCCCCCTCCTCGGCAAGGTGGCCGGCCGGCATCTCTTCTTCCGCTGCGGGCCGGGCGTGTTGCTCGTCTTCAATGCCGAGGCAACCAAAATCCCGCCGGAGTCCGACGCCAGGCTGCCGGTGCCGCCGCACGGCACGGTCGGGGAAGGCCATCTCTGCTTTGCGGCGACCGCCGACGAAATCGTGCGCTGGAAAGCGCATCTCGAGGCGAAGCACATCGCTATCGAGAGCGAATTCGAATGGCCGCAGGGCGGCCGTTCGATCTATATACGCGACCCCTCGGGCAATTCGATCGAATTCGCCGAGCCACGAATCTGGGGCCTTTGATGCATTCTCTCGACGGAAAGAAGATCGTCGTCGCTAGCCATAATGACGGCAAGCTGCGCGAATTCGCCGACCTGATGGGGCCGTTCGGCTTCGAAGCCAAGTCGGCCAAGGAGTATGGCCTGCCGGAGCCTGACGAGACCGGCACCACCTTCGAGGAGAACGCCTACATCAAGGCGCTCGCCGCCGCCAAGGCGACCGGCCTGCCGGCGCTGTCGGACGATTCCGGCCTGTGCGTCGACGCGCTCGACGGTGCGCCCGGCGTCTACACCGCCAACTGGGCCGAGACCCCGGATGGCTCGCGCGATTTCGGCATGGCCATGCAGCGCACCGAAGTGGCGTTGCAGGAAGTCGGCGCGGCCTTGCCGCAACAGCGCAAGGGACGCTTCGTCGCCGTCATCTGCCTGGCGTTTCCCGATGGCGAGGCGGAATATTATCGCGGCGAGGCCGAAGGCACGCTGGTCTGGCCGCCGCGCGGCGAACTCGGCTTCGGCTACGACCCGGTCTTCCTCCCCGACGGCTTCGACAAGACTTTTGGTGAGATGACGGCCGAGGAAAAGCACGGCTGGAAGCCCGGCCAGCCGACGGCGCTGTCGCATCGCGCTCGCGCCTTCCAGAAGTTCGCCAAAGCGAGATTGGGCTCGCCATGAGCATGCTGCTCGACCGGACGCCCGGCTTCGGCGTTTATGTCCATTGGCCGTTCTGCGCGGCCAAATGCCCCTATTGCGACTTCAACAGCCATGTCCGCCACCAGCCAGTCGACCAGGAGCGCTTTGCCGCCGCCTTCGAGGCCGAACTGGCGACGATGCGCGAACGCACCGGGCTGCGCGAGGTGACCAGCATCTTTCTCGGCGGCGGCACGCCGTCGCTGATGAAGCCGGAAACCGTGGCCAGGGTTCTGGACGCCGTGGCGAAGAACTGGACTGTGCCTGATGGCATCGAGGTGACGCTGGAGGCCAATCCGTCCTCGGTCGAGGCCGAACGCTTTCGCGGCTACCGGGCAGCCGGCGTCAACCGCGTGTCGCTCGGCGTGCAGGCGCTGGATGACAAGGATTTGCGCTTCCTCGGGCGGCTGCACAATGTCGAGGAAGCGCTGCACGCCATCGGCCTCGCGCGGGAAATATTCCCAAGGCTGTCCTTCGACCTCATCTATGCCCGGCCCGGCCAGACGCCGGAGGCTTGGGCATCGGAGCTGGAACAGGCGATCGGCCATGCCGCCGACCATCTGTCGCTTTACCAGCTGACCATTGAGGAAGGCACGCCCTTCCACGCCCTGCACGCGGCAAAGAAATTCATCATTCCCGACAATGACCACGCCGCCGACCTCTATGCGCTGACGCAGGAGATTACATCGGCGCATGGTTTGCCGGCTTACGAGATCTCCAACCACGCAAGGCCGGGCGCCGAGAGCCGGCACAACCTCACCTATTGGCGCTATGGCGAATACGTCGGCGTCGGGCCGGGCGCGCATGGCCGCTTCGTCGAAAATGGTCGCCGCACGGTGACGATCGCCGAGCGGATGCCGGAAACCTGGGCCAATCTGGTCGAGGCCAAGGGCCATGGCGTCACCGGCGGCGAAATCCTGACGCGTTCGGAAGAGGCCGACGAATTCCTGCTGATGGGCCTGCGGCTCGCCGAAGGCATCGACCTCTCCCGCTACGAAGCGTTCTCCGGACGCGGCCTGTCGAGCTCGCGGCTGTCGATGCTGCAGGGAGAGGGGCTGGTGGCGCCGATCGGCAATTCGCGCCTGCGCGCCACGCCGGCCGGTATGATCGTGCTCGACGCCGTGGTCGCCGATCTGGCGCGCTAACCCTTTGAAGAACGTCCTCTTTGTCTGCAGCCAGAATCGCTTGCGCAGCCCCACCGCCGAACAGGTGTTTTCAACGCGCCGGGATATCGAGGTGGCCTCGGCGGGGACAAACCACGATGCGGACACGCCGCTGACGCATGAACTCGTCGCCCGAGCCGATATTATCTTTGTCATGGAAAAGGCGCACCGCACCAAGCTGCAGAAAAAATTCAAGGCCAGCCTGAAGAAGGCCCGTGTGATCTGCCTCGATATACCTGATAACTATGAATTCATGGACCTGGAGCTGATTGGCCTTCTGTAAGGCACGCGTTTCACGGTATCTCGGTTAAGACGCCATCCGCAAAGGCCACCGGCATGAACCTGACCGTATCCTCCTGGCAATTCTGGGCATTGCTGTCGGCTGCCTTCGCGGCCTTGACGGCGATCTTCGCCAAAGTCGGCATCGAGAACATCAATTCCGATTTCGCCACCTTCATCCGCACGGTCATCATACTGATCGTGCTCGGTGCGATCCTGCTTGCCAGCGGCCAATTCCAGTCGCCGGCCACGATCTCGGGAAAGACCTGGGCTTTCCTCGGCCTGTCCGGTCTGGCGACCGGCGCCTCATGGCTCTGCTATTTTCGGGCGCTCAAGATCGGCAATGCGGCGCAGGTGGCGCCGATCGACAAGCTAAGCGTCGTGCTTGTGGCGGTGTTTGGCGCGGCCTTTCTCGGCGAGCGGTTGTCCGGAGCGAATTGGCTTGGCGTCGCCCTTATCGCGGCGGGCGCGGTGCTGGTCGCCTATCGAGGCTAGTTGCGCGCCGTTGCGGGCATTCTTTGTTTCAAGACGGGTGATGAAGATGTCGAAGCGATTGGGCATCGTCCGGTCAGTGCTCCGTCGTGCTGTCTGGTTTGTTGCTGTCGGAATGCCTGCCCTTCGTCGGCGAGGTGCTCGCGGTCCGCTCTTTGGTCAGGCTGTTCTCGGTCTTGGCAGCCGGGCGCTTGGCCGTGGGCGCGGCACCGCGCTTGCGGCCGGCATAGTAAGGCTCGAAAGCGTCCTGTATCTTCAGGCTGTCCATCCTGTCCTCCTCCGGAATCAGGGGGCTAATCTGCCAACGCCGGTTTGGTTCCCCACTGTGGCAAAGGAAAGGCGAATTCCTTACATCGGCGTCAGCTTTTGCAAGCCCGCGTCAGCCGTGCCAAACAGGGCTGAATGGAGAAGTCATCGGTGACCGCAGAGACGAGCAAGCGCAGCTATGTGGTCGGGCAGACCGAGATCGCGGCACGGCCATTGGAGCCGGCGCTCTATCTGGTGGCGACGCCGATCGGCAATCTCGCCGACATCACGCTGCGCGCGCTGGAGACGCTGGCCGCGGCCGACATCGTCGCCTGCGAAGACACGCGGGTGTCGCGCGTGCTGCTCGAGCGCTACGGCATTCGCCGCCGCACCACGGCCTATCATGAACACAATGCCGGCGAGGCCGGGCCGAAGCTGATATCGGCACTTCAGGCCGGGCAGAGCGTGGCGCTGATCTCCGATGCCGGCACGCCGCTGGTATCCGATCCCGGCTACCGGCTGGTCGGCGAGGCGCTCGACCACGGCATTCGCGTCGTGCCGATCCCCGGCCCGTCGGCGCCGCTTGCGGCGTTGACCGCATCCGGCCTGCCCTCCGATGCCTTCATGTTCGCCGGATTTTTGCCGGTGAAGACCGGGCAGCGGTTGACGCGGCTGGAGGCACTGAAAGCCGTGCCGGCGACGCTGATCTTCTTCGAATCGCCGCGTCGGCTGGCCGAATCCCTCGGTGCCATGGTCGAAGCGCTGGGCGGCGAGCGAAAGGCGGCTATCGGCAGGGAATTGACCAAGACCTTCGAGGAGATGCGAACCGGCACGCTGCAGGCGCTGGCCGACCACTATGCTGCGGCCGATACGCCGAAGGGCGAGATCGTCGTCTGCGTCGGCCCGGCCGAGGCCAAGGCGGACGAGCCCGCCGATATCGACCGCCTGCTGCTGTCGCTCGCCGCCGAGATGCCGGCTTCCAAGGCGGCTGCGGAAGCCGCGAAAATGACCGGCGGCCAGAAACAGGCGCTCTATCGGCGGCTGCTAGAACTCAGGGAGATTTCTGGAGAAAGCGACAGTGGCTGAGCGCCCGAGCTCCAGCCGCCTGAAAGCCTATCGACGCGGTCATCGCGGCGAATGGCTGGCGGCGGCAGCCCTGATGATGAAGGGCTACAGGATTCTTGCGCGCCGCCACCGCACACGCTTCGGCGAGATCGACCTGATCGCGCGGCGCGGCGATCTGGTGCTGTTCGTCGAGGTCAAGGCGCGCCGCACGCTGATGGAAGCCATGGAGGCGATCGGTCACGAATCGGAGCGTCGCATAGAAGGCGCGGCTGACATCTGGCTGTCACGCCAAGCGGACTACGGCAGATTGTCGATGCGCTTCGACATGGTCGCGGTGCTGCCCTGGCGCTGGCCGGTGCATGTCGAGAACGCGTTTTACGGAAGGAATTGAGGGAGCGTTCCTCCTTCATTCGTCATCCACGGGCGGAGCAGGAGCGAAGCTCCGTCGCGGAGACCCGAGGATCCATGCCGCGACCTCTAAGCGCCTCTACGGTGCAGGAATTGGGAGACTTTTCGCCGGATTTGGCGAGCTTGGCGATGGCTATTCTCGATCGCCGAACCCTCCGATCGACGTCACGGCATGGATCCTCGGGTCTGCGCTGCGTCGCTACGCTCCTTGCTCCGCCCGTGGATGACGAAGCGTAGGGTCCGCTTCGCGGACCACTCCTCACCCCCAGATCATCAGCGCCACCAGTCCGACACCGCCGACCACCAGCCGCCACCAGCCGAACAGCGAGTAGCCGTTGCGCGAGACGTAATCGAGCAGGAAGCGTACGACTATGAGCGCCGTGACGAAGGCGGCGACGAAGCCGACGGCGATGATCGGCAGGTCGGCGCTGCTCAGCACGTTGCGGTTCTTGAACAGGTCGAAGGCGAAGGCGCCGACCATGGTCGGGATCGCAAGGAAGAAGGAAAATTCCGCGGCCGCGCGCTTATCGACGCCCAAAAGCAGGGCGCCGACGATGGTCGAGCCCGAACGCGATGTGCCGGGAATGAGCGACAGGCACTGGAAAAGCCCGATCTGCAGGTAAAGCCGGGTCGGGAAGCGCTCGACATCGCGGTAGACCGGCTTGAGGTTCATGCGGTCCACCGCCAGCAGTACGACGCCGCCGATGATCAGCATGATGCAGATCAGCCTCGGCGATTCGAACAGCACCGTCTTGATGAAATCATGCGCCAGCGCGCCGATGATCGCCGCCGGCAGGAAGGCGATCAGGATGCCGATGGCGAAATGCCGCGTCAGCCGGTCATGCGGCAGGTCGAGCAGCATCTTCCACAGCCGGCGGAAATAGACGCTGAGGATCGCCAGGATGGCGCCGAGCTGGATCAGGATCTCGAAGGCCTTGCCGGTCGAATGGAAGCCGAGGAAATGACCGGCAAGCAGAATATGGCCGGTCGACGACACCGGGATGAACTCGGTCAGCCCCTCCAGCAGGCCGAGCAGCAGGGCTTCGACGATGGTCTGGCTTTCCATGGCTACCTCGGCATTGGCGTGACGGCTGACAGAAGGGCTTGCTTGTCATGGCGTTGAAGTCCCCCTATAGGTCGCAACACCCTGACGGCCCGCTAACCGGGCGGCCAAGACTTACCGGTGCGCCCTGCGATTCGCCAGTGCGCTTTATCATCGCGGAACCATGCTGACGCTTTTCCACCATCCCATGTTCGCCACCTGTCGCTTCGTCCGCCTCGCATTCGGCGAGTATGGCGAGGAGCTGGCTTTGATCGAGGAAAAGCCGTGGACCCGGCGCAAGGAGTTCCTGGCGCTGAACCCGGCCGGCACGCTGCCGATCCTGCTGGCCGAAGGCGACGTGCCGATCGTCGGCGCGACGGTCATATCGGAATATCTCGATGAAACGCGCGGCGTGCTGAAGCGCGACAAGCGGCTGTTCGCCGAAGACCCGATGCAGCGCGCCGAAATCCGCCGGCTGATCGACTGGTACCTCAACAAGGCTGAAAGCGAAGTCACCCGCCATCTGGTGCGCGAGCGCGTGCTGAAGCCGGTCATGCCGGAAACGGCGGGCGGCGGCTCGCCCGATTCGGGCGCGATCCGTGCCGCGCGCGCCAACATCCGCCAGCACATGAAATACACCAACTGGCTGGCCGGCACCCGCCATTGGCTGGCCGGTTCGAGGGTCACCTATGCCGATCTCGCGGCCGCGGCGACGCTGTCGGTGCTCGATTATCTCGGCGAGATCGACTGGCGCGAGCACAGCGCTGCACGCGAATGGTACACACGGGTCAAGTCGCGGCCCTCTTTCCGGCCGCTCTTGACCGACCGGGTGCGTGGCCTGTCACCGGTGTCGCACTATGCGGACCTCGACTTCTGACGCCGCAAAACTGCGCGCGCTGATCGACGCGGAGGCGCAGCGCGCCGGCTTCGATGCCGTCGCCGTCACCTCCCCCGATGCGATCCCGCTGGCGCCGGCGCGCCTGGCCGAATTCGTCGCCGATGGCTTTCACGGCTCGATGGACTGGATCGCCGAGACGCTGCAACGCCGGGCCGAACCGGCGGCACTGTGGCCGCAGGTGCGGTCGATCGTCGTGCTGGCGATGAACTACGGCCCCGACCATGATCCGCGCGGCGTGCTGGCCAAGCGCGACCGTGGCGCCATCTCGGTCTATGCGCAGAACCGCGACTATCACGATGTGATGAAGGGGCGGCTGAAGGAGATCGCAGGCAAGCTCGTGGCGCGCGCCGGCGGTGATGTGAAGGTGTTCGTCGACACTGCGCCGGTGATGGAAAAGCCACTGGCCGAGGCCGCCGGGCTCGGCTGGCAAGGCAAGCACACCAATCTGGTCAGCCGCGAGCACGGCTCCTGGCTGTTCCTCGGCACCATCTTCACCACCGCCGAACTCGTGCCCGACCGCGCCGAGATCGATCATTGCGGCTCCTGCCGCGCCTGCCTCGACGCGTGCCCGACCGATGCTTTTCCGGCGCCCTACCGGCTCGATGCGCGGCGCTGCATTTCCTATCTCACCATCGAGAACAAGGGGCCGATCCCGCATGAGTTCCGTGAAAAGATCGGCAACCGCATCTATGGCTGCGACGATTGTCTTGCCGCCTGCCCGTGGAACAAATTCGCCAGGGCGGCTTCCGAAGCAAAACTCGTCGCGCGCGATGATTTGCGCGAGCCGCCGCTCGCCGACCTTTTGGGTCTCGATGACGTGGCCTTCCGCGCTTTCTTCTCCGGTTCGCCGATAAAACGCATCGGCCGCGACTGGTTCATCCGCAACGTGCTGATCGCCGCCGGCAATTCCGGCGATGCCTCTCTTGCCGACACTGTGCGCGTCTTGCTGGACGATGCTTCGCCGCTGGTGCGGGGCGCGGCAATATGGGCGCTGGCGCGGCTGGTGCTCGACGCCGAATATTCAGAAAGGGCAGCCATCGGCCTGAAAACCGAGAGCGACGAAGCCGTGCGCGACGAATGGCGTCTGGCGCGGCCAACCAGGGCGAATGCATGAGCGAAAAGCAGATCTTCATCTTCGGCGCCGGCTATTCCGGCAGGGCTTTTGCTCGGGCTAACAAAGGCGCCGCGACGATCTTCGGCACGACACGCTCGCCGGAAAAATTCGAGACGCTGCGGCAGGCCGGTATCGCGCCGCTCCTGTTCGACGGCGCGATGACCGGCGAAATCGGTGATGCATTGGGAAAAACAACGCATCTGCTGATTTCGATTGCCCCGGAAGAGGCCGGCGATCCCGTTTTGAATGCCGCGCGCGCGGCAATCGCTCAAATGCCTTTGCTGGAATGGATCGGCTATCTCTCTACGGTCGGGGTTTATGGCAATTATGACGGCGCCTGGGTTGATGAAACGGCTGAATGCCGGCCGGTGTCGAAGCGCTCGGTGATGCGAGTTGCCGCCGAACAGGACTGGCTGGAGCTGGGCCGCGAGATCGGCCGACCGGGGGCGATCCTGCGCCTGTCCGGCATCTACGGCCCCGGCCGCAACGCGCTGGTCAATCTGGAAAACGGCACCGCAAGGCGGCTGGTCAAGCCAGACCAGGTGTTCAACCGCATCCATTGCGAGGACATTGCAGGCTCCCTGTGGCAGCTCATCGAAGGAAACACAGGCGGCATCTTCAACGTCACCGACGATCTGCCGGCGCCGCCACAGGATGTCGTCGCCTATGCCGCTTCGCTGATGGGCATAGAGCCGCCGCCCGAGATTCCCTTCGACGCCGCCCAACTTTCGCCCATGGCGCGGTCCTTCTATGGCGAGAACAAGCGTGTCGCCAACGCGGCGATCAAGGCGGCGGGCTATTCCCTGCGCTTTCGCGACTACCGCGCCGCCTTCGATCATATGTGGGCAAGCGGCGATTGGCGTGACGGCGAAGCGCGCAGCCCGATGAAGCGCTGACGATCGAAGCCGCGGGCGCGGCGTGCTATGATTCGGCCTTGGGATTGCGGTGGAGAACCGGGTTCATGAAGACAGCGATGAGGCCATCTTTCGGCAAAACGCCCCTGTTGGCCGCTGCGGTCGGCCTGCTTGCCGTGCTTGGGTTAGCCGTTCAGCCGGCGAGCGCCGAGGAGCGGGCAAAAGACCTGTTCGGCGCCAAGAAACTGCCGGCCGCCACCGCGGCGCAGTCGATCGGATTCTATTCCAAGGGCTGTTTTGCCGGCGGCGTCGCCATTCCCTTGGACGGTCCGACCTGGCAGGTGATGCGGCCGTCGCGCAACCGCCGCTGGGGCCATCCGGCGATGATCGCGGTAGTCGAGAAATTGTCGCGCGACGCAGCGGCCGATGGTTGGCCAGGCCTGCTGATCGGCGACATTTCGCAGCCGCGCGGCGGCCCGATGCTGACAGGACATGCCTCGCACCAGATCGGGCTCGACGCCGACATCTGGCTGACGCCGATGCCCAGCCGCCCGCTGTCGATGGCGCAGCGCGAATCGATGAGCGCCACCTTGATGGTCGATGAGAAGACCCATCTGGTGAAGGACGCGCTGTGGACGCCAGCGCACACAAGGCTTTTGAAGCGCGCGGCGAGCTACAGCCAGGTCGAGCGCATCCTGGTCAATCCGGGCATCAAGAAAAAGCTCTGCGATACCGTCAAGGGCGACCGCTTCTGGCTGCGTAAGGTCAGGCCGTTCTGGGGCCACGACTATCATTTCCACATGCGCATCGGCTGTCAGCCCGGATCGCCCGGCTGCAAGGCGCAGGAAGCGACGCCGGACGATGACGGTTGCGGCAAGCCGCTGGCCTGGTGGTTCACGCAGGAGCCCTGGCGCCCCAACAAGAACCCCGATGCGCCCAAGGCCCGCGACCTGATGACGATGGAGAACCTGCCGAGCGAATGCCGCGCCGTGCTCGACGCGCCGGGGCCGTCGTCGGCCGAGGCGGCGACCTACCATGGCGGCGGCGTGCCGGTCGCGGCTGCCGCGCCCGAACCCGAAGCGCCCTCGTTGCCCGCCACCCCGGCCGCCGCCGGCTTGCCAAGCACGATGAACGCTTTCACGGCGACGCCCGAGATCGGCGTGCCGCTGCCGAGACCGCGGCCGCCTGGAAACTGACGATCACGGCTTATAGGCAGACTCAATCGGTTCAGCGCCGCATTTTTGCGAAACCGTGGCGGTTTGGCCGCAGAGCCGGCCTCAGCGCGCCGCCGGGGTCGAAAACCGTTTCCCTTTTCAAACCCATGCGCTAGTCAACGGAAGAACGGCCAGATGCCGTCGGGGGCGCCGGAGACGGACGAGAGCATGCCACGCACAGGCGACGACGACACTTTGCTGCGGTTTCCGATCCTGATCGGCGACATCGGCGGCACCAATGCGCGCTTTTCGATCGTGCTCGACGCCAATTCCGAGGCTGGCGAGCCGACCATCGTCCAGACGGCAAACTACAACACCATCGACGAGGCGATCCAGGCGGCCGTGCTCGACCGCTCGTCGGTGCGTCCCAATTCGGCGGTGCTGGCGGTGGCTGGCCCGGTCGACGGCGACGAGATCGAGCTGACCAACTGCCCCTGGATCGTCAAGCCGAGGAAAATGTTCGCCAGCCTCGGCCTGAGCGACATCGTCGTGCTCAACGATTTCGAGGCGCAGGCGCTGGCCGTCGTCGCGCTCGGCGAGGAGCACATGGAAAAGATCGGCGGCGGCACGCCGGAGCCCAATGCCGGGCGCGTCGTGCTCGGTCCGGGAACCGGGCTCGGCGTCGCCGGGCTGGTCCATGCGCTGCACCACTGGATACCGGTCCCCGGCGAGGGCGGCCATATGGACATCGGCCCGCGCACACCGCGCGATTTCGAGGTTTTTCCGCATATCGAGAAGCTCGAAGGCCGCGTTTCGGGCGAGCAGATCCTGTGCGGGCGCGGCCTGGTCAATGTCTACCGGGCGGTGGCCAAGGCGGACGGCAAGGCGTCGCCCTTCACGACGCCGGCCGAGATCACTGCCGCGGCACTTGCGAAAACCGATCCGGTTGCCGAGGAAGCGCTGGAGATCTTCGTCACCTGCCTTGGGCGCACCGCAGGCGACCTTGCTCTGGTATTCATGAGCCGCGGCGGCGTGTTCCTCACCGGTGGCATCGCGCAGAAGATCGTGCCGGCGCTGAAAGCCGGCAATTTCCGGGCCGCTTTCGAGGACAAGGCGCCGCACAGCGCGATGATGCGCACCATGCCGGTCTACGTCATCATCCACCCGCTGGCTGCACTTCTGGGCCTTGCCGCCTATGCCAGGACCCCCTCGCTGTTCGGTGTCCAGACCGAGGGCCGGCGCTGGCAGGCCTGAAAGCCAGCGAAGCGCTCGCGCCCCCGCGACGAAGTTAATCAGGTGCGGGCATAGGCAATCAGGCCGCAGGGCGTTAAGAGGGGTGCCGAATTTGCAGCCCCGGTCCCACGAGGCGGAAAACCACAAAGCGCTCCCGATTTGACACTTCAAGCTCCAAACAAACAAAAAGCCCGGCCCGGCGAGGTCACAGCGGTGCTCCGCCGCATCCTCGCTGAAAACGGCAACGAGTATCGCTGGACCTATGTCGTCGCCGTCTCTTGCCTGCTGATCGTTTCCGGCACCACTGCCTTCACGGCGTGGATCATGGCCCCGATGATCAACCAGATCTTCTACGAACGACGCGGCGATATGCTCTGGTTGATCTGCGCCGGTTTCATGGGAGCCTCCCTGCTGCGCGGCTTCGCCGGTTACGGCCAAGCAGTCGCGTTGGCCAGTATCGGCAACAATCTGGTCGCGCGCTACCAGAAGCGCAGCTTCGACCATCTGATGAAGCTCGGCGTCAACTTCTTCAACGATACGCGTTCCGGTCGGCTGGCGGCACAGGTCAGCGAGAATGTCGGCGGCGTTCGCGATCTGCTGTCGCTGACACTGACCTCCATCAGCCGCGACGCGGTCACGCTGGTCGCTCTCGTCGGCGTGATGATCTATCAGGATCCGGTGTTGTCGCTCAGCTCGCTGCTGATCGGCCCTCCACTGATCTGGGCCGTCGTCTATATCACCCGCCGACTGCGGCGTATCAACCGGGAATCCGTCCTGATCAATTCGCGGCTGAACGGGTCCGTGCAGGAAGCTACGCAAGGCATCGCCATCGTCAAGGCCTTCACCTTGGAGGCCGAGCTGGCGCGCCGCATCGGCATCATGGCGGACACGGCCGAACAGCGTAACAACAAGATCGCCCGCGTCTCGGAGCGGCTGTCGCCGATTTCCGAGATTCTGGGCGGTCTCGCCATCACCTCCGTGCTTGCCTATTCCGGTTACCGGGCTCTGTATCTTGGGCAGCCGCCGGGCGCGGTTTTCTCCTTCATCACCGCACTGATCATGGCTTACGATCCGGCAAGACGCCTGGCGCGCACACAGGTGGGCATGGAACGTGCCCTCGTCAACGCGCGAATGATCTACGAGTTGCTCGACCTGGAGCCGAAACAGGGCGACGCACCCGATGCCGTCGAGGCGAGGATCACCACCGGCGAGGTGCGTTTCGACAATGTGACGTTCGGCTACAGCGCCGACATGCCGGTGCTTAGGGACCTGAGCTTTACCGCCGCGGCCGGCAAGGTGACGGCGATCGTCGGTGCGTCGGGCGCCGGCAAATCGACGCTGGTGGCGCTCTTGCAGCGCTTCTACGACGTCGACCGGGGCAGCATCGAGGTCGATGGCCAGGACATCTCGAAGGTAACCAAGCATTCGCTGCGGCAGTCGATCGCCTATGTGGCGCAGGCGCCATATCTGTTCGAGGGCACGATCCGCGACAACATCCGCTACGGCCGTCTGTCGGCCACGGACGCCGAGATCGAGCAGGCGGCGAAACAGGCGGCAGCCGACGAGTTCATCCGCCAGCAGCCGCAAGGTTACGACACGCCGGTCGGCGAAGGCGGCTCGACCCTTTCCGGCGGCCAGCGCCAGCGCGTCTCGATCGCCCGCGCCATCGTGCGCCAGGCACCGATCCTGCTGCTCGACGAGGCGACATCGGCGCTCGACAACGAGGCGGAGGCGCGCGTCCAGGAAGCGCTGACCCAAGTCATGCAAGGCCGCACGACCATCGTCATAGCGCATAGGCTATCGACGGTGGTCAATGCCGACCACATCATCGTGCTGGAAGAGGGACGGTTGGTCGAGGAAGGCACCCATGCGACGCTGATGGCCGACCCGGACAGCATCTATTCCCGCTTCCACCGCATCCAGGGCAAGAAGGGGCTGGGGCTTGTCGATGACAGCAAGCCGATCCAAACTCCGGTCCGGGCCACGCGTGCGAAGAAGACTGCTGTGAGGAGCACATGAGCGAAGCAGGCGATATGGGCCTTGTGGTGGTGGGCGCTGCCGGCCGCATGGGCCAGACGCTGATCCGTGCCATCCACTCTATATCAGGCGCTCGAGTTATCGGCGCGGTCGAGCGGGCGGATTCGCCGCATCTGGGTAAGGATGCCGGCGAACTGGCGGGCATCGGCATCATCAATGTGCCGATCGGTGACGACCCGCTGCCGGTCTTCGCCAAGGCGGACGGCGTGCTCGACTTCACCACGCCTGCTTCGACAGTCGAATTCGCCGGCTACGCGGCGCAGGCGCGCATCGTCCATGTCATCGGCACGACGGGCTGTTCAGCCGACGATAACGCGAAAATAGCGGCGGCGGCGCGCCACGCGACGATCGTCAAATCGGGCAATATGAGTCTCGGCGTCAATCTTCTGGCGGTGCTGGTCGAACAAGCGGCGCGCGCGCTCGACGCCGACGATTTCGACATCGAAATCCTCGAAATGCACCACAAGCACAAGGTCGACGCGCCGTCGGGCACGGCGCTGCTGCTGGGTGAAGCCGCCGCCGCCGGGCGTGGTATCGAGCTTTCAGGCAATGACGTACGCGTTCGCGACGGCCATACCGGCGTGCGCAAGACGGGCTCGATCGGCTTTGCCACGCTGCGCGGCGGCTCGGTGGTCGGCGATCACAGCGTGCTGCTGGCCGGCACCGGCGAGCGCATCACCCTGTCGCACCATGCCGAGGACCGCGCCATCTTCGCCCGCGGCGCCGTCAAGGCGGCGCTTTGGGCGCGCGGCAAGAAGCCGGGACTGTATTCGATGCGGGACGTGCTCGGCCTCAGCTGAGCCGGCCAATCTGCCAACTTGCCCAACTTGAAGGGAGCAAACATGTCGAGAACCCTCGTGCTCGTGCGCCACGGCCAGAGCGAATGGAATTTGAAAAACCTGTTCACCGGCTGGCGCGACGTCGACCTGACCGAGCAGGGCCATGCCGAGGCCAAGGCCGCCGGCCAGAAACTCAAGGCGCGCGGCCTGAAATTCGACATCGCCTTCACCTCGGCGCTGATCCGGGCGCAAAAGACCTGTCAGCACATCCTCGACGCCGTCGGTCAAAGCGACCTGAAGACCATCCGCGACCAAGCGCTCAACGAGCGCGACTATGGCGACCTTTCCGGCCTCAACAAGGACGATGCCCGCAAGAAATGGGGCGAGGAGCAGGTGCATGTCTGGCGCCGCTCCTACGACGTACCGCCGCCCGCCGGCGAAAGCCTTAAGGACACTGGCGCCCGCGTCTGGCCCTATTACCTGCACGATCTGCAGCCGCATGTGCTGCGCGGCGGCACCGTGCTGGTCGCCGCCCACGGCAACTCGCTGCGCGCGCTGATCATGGCGCTCGACGGCAAGTCGGGCGAGGAGATCGTCAAGCTGGAACTCGGCACCGGCGTGCCGGTCATCTACCAGCTCAACGCCGATTCCACCGTCGCGTCCAAGGAAGTGCTGGACGACTGAGCCGGCGAACGGAGCAACCGCGAAAAAAGCGCGTTGACACACATCGCTTGCCCGCTTACATGAGCCCGCACCAGCCCAGATGGCGGAATTGGTAGACGCGCACGGTTCAGGTCCGTGTTCCGCAAGGAGTGGAGGTTCGAGTCCTCTTCTGGGCACCAAATTCCATTCGGGACTGTGTATGACAGTCCCTCTTAAAAGCCCGCGCAAGCGGGCTTTTTTGTATCTGTGCAATCAGGTGAAAGACTCGCGCGGGTACGCTTAACCGGTTAAGCTCGCCGTTCGGAGAAAAGCGATCCGATGGCGGCGTTAGATGCGGTTCTTAGACTCCTAGGCACGATCAAGATGAGGCTCCGGCGGGCGATGTCTCGAAACGAAGGAACCAATCAAGGCGCCGTCGAACGTATGTCGGTGAAGCAGTATTTGAATTCCGGTGACTTCAATGGGTTACCGGTGCGGGCATTGAAGGGTGACGACGCGACATTGCGCGAAATGATCATCCAACTGATCGCCGATCGACGGATTGATCTCGTGCGAGGAGACTACCATCCGAATCCGCATATCAAGGCGTTTGCAATGGAGTCAGTCGAAGAGCAGATCAGGAAGATTAAAGAAGAAGGGCTTGGCTACGGTTGCCTATACCCAACGCCTGAACTGTTAGCATCAGTCGATCTCGGGAAAGATCTGGGCCAAGAG
Organism: Mesorhizobium sp. M0848; assembly: GCF_040319805.1. Taxonomy (NCBI): domain Bacteria; kingdom Pseudomonadati; phylum Pseudomonadota; class Alphaproteobacteria; order Hyphomicrobiales; family Phyllobacteriaceae; genus Mesorhizobium; species Mesorhizobium sp. M0848. The sequence continues at coordinate 15,448 of NZ_JAMYOM010000031.1, forward strand.
CCTTATACACTGGAACTGAGCCGTGGTGCTCCACAACTGGACTTTCGAACATTCGACCTTCGGGTTCTGGAATGGTATCGCAATGATCCTCGATACGCCTACGAAGTCGATGATATCCATGGCCAGATTACTATTAAAGACGAATACCGTCATGATAGACAGGCGAACCCGAAGGACACACTTGAACTTTTCCGATTTGGGTTCGCATACGATGACGACATGGTGCGGGCCGTGGCTGTATATCTACGCGACCTACAGGGACTGAATCCGGAACACCAAACGCTGCTCAAGGGCTACGAGCTTCACGGCACATTCAAGCTGCATCCCGACTTCTACAGGAACACCATTCTCGGTCAGTGGTCGGAGAGGGTTTCTATCTACGATGCCTTTCTGGCGGAGAAATCGCACATCAACAAGATGTGCCGGCTCATGGGTAAGCCGCCGCTGTTTCGGACCGAGTATCGTGATCACAAGAGACCGCAAGGTTTCGGGATCATGCTCCGCCCGACTAAGAAGGAGCTTCGCGATTTTACAATGCTCCTTGACCAACTGCTCAGCGATGACATCGATCGCGCCTTCTTTGAAGGAGACATTCCCACGACCGAAATCTTAACGCGGGAAGACGGTTCGAAGACGAAGCAGCCAATTGGTACGATCACGTTGCTGGAGCGTTGGTTTACCAAGCGCTACCGTTCGGCTGAGCCTGACGTTCCAGCCGAGCTTATCAAGGACATCCGAAAGGTTCGAAATGCCCGGCAAAAACCAGCTCATAAGTTGGAAGACAACGAGTTCGAACAGAAGTTCCTAGCGGACCAGAGAGAATTGATTGAGACAGCCTTCAACGCTGCTAGGACCATTCGAATGGCATTGGAAAACCATCCGAAGGTAGTCGGATATGACATCCCTGATTACCTCCGCAATGGAAAAGTTTGGAGCGTCTAAGACAATTAGCTAAGAATCTGCGATCTGGTTCGACGAGATTAAGGCTGGTACAGGGGGTGCCCTTGCTACGGCAATTGGGCACATTCCTGAACTGATCCAGAATCCGCTTCAAACCGAGCCACGGCTTCGCTAGGCTCGAACCCATGGCTCAATCCACCACCCAGATCTTCGGTGCCCGCCGCGACCAGGCGTTCCCCACGCTGGCCGAGGTGGACATCGACCGCATGCGCCGGTTCGGCGAGGCCAGCGCCTATGCGGCCGGCGAGAACATCGTCACGGCGGGCGATGTAGCGCCCGGTCTGATCGTCGTGCTGTCGGGCAGCGTGGATATCACCCAGGACGGGGGGCTCGGCCGGCACGAGACGATCGTCACCCACGGTCCAGGCAGCTTTGTCGGCGAACTGGCGCAGCTTTCGGCCCGTCCCTCGCTGGTCAATGCGCAGGCCGCCGAACCGGTGGAGGCGTTCGTCATCGCCTCGCAGCGGCTGCGCGACCTGATGGTGCAGGAGGCCAATCTCGGCGAGCGCATCATGCGGGCGCTGATCTTGCGCCGCGTCGGGCTTTTGGAGAGCGCCACCAGCGGGCCGATCATCATCGGACCCCAGGACAATGCCGACGTGTTGCGGCTGCAGGGTTTCCTCGCCCGCAGCGGCCAACCGCACCGCGTGCTCGATTCAGACAGCGATCCCTGCGCCAAAACCCTGGTAGAACGCTTCGAGGTCGATCCGCACCACCTGCCGATCGTGCTCTGTCCAAACGGCAGGCTGCTGATGAACCCCGGTGAAAAGGACCTCGCCCGCTGCATCGGCCTGCTGCGGCCGATCGATGCCGATACGGTGTATGACGTGGCCATCGTCGGCGCCGGCCCGGCAGGGCGGGCGGCGGCGGTCTATGCGGCATCCGAAGGCCTGTCGACGATCGTGCTCGATTGCCGTGCCTTCGGCGGACAGGCCGGCGCCTCCTCGCGCATCGAGAATTATCTCGGTTTCCCCACGGGCATTTCGGGCATGGCGCTGATGGCGCGCGCCTACAACCAGGCGCAGAAATTCGGTGTCGAAATGGTGATCCCGGACGAGGCGAAGCTTTTGAGCGCCGCCGCCGACGCGTCAGGCGCCCGCTATCTGCTCGATGTCGGCGACGGCGAGACCGTGCGCGCGCGCAGCGTGGTGATCGCCAGCGGCGCGCGCTATCGCCGCCTCGACATCGCCAATCTGTCGCGGTTCGAGGGGACGTCCGTGCATTACTGGGCGTCGCCCATCGAAGGTCGGCTTTGCGCGGACCAGGAAGTGGCGCTGGTCGGCGCCGGCAATTCGGCCGGACAGGCGGCCGTCTATCTGGCCAGCCATGCGCGGAAGGTGGCACTGCTGGCGCGCGGCGGCAGCCTCGATGCCAGCATGTCGCGCTATCTGGTCGAGCGCATCCGGGCGCAGCCGAACATCGAGGTGCTGACCGGGACCGAAATCGAGGCTCTGGAGGGCGAAGAGGGCAATCTTGCCACAGTGCGCTGGCGCAACCGCGCCAGCGGCGCGAAAACGACGCGCTCGATCCGCCATCTTTTCCTGTTCATCGGCGCTGACCCGAACACCGACTGGCTGGCGAACTGCGATGTGGCGCTGGACGCCAGGGGTTTCGTGCGCACCGGATCGGACATAGGATCGACGCAGATGGAGACCAGCCGCAGCGGCGTGTTCGCCATAGGCGACGTCCGCGCCGGCTCGGTCAAACGGGTCGCGGCGGCTGTCGGCGAAGGCGCCCAGGTGGTCGCGGCATTGCATGCATATCTCGCTCGCGGCAACGCCGACACACCTCGAATGGCAGGAGAGCATGATGGATGAATGCAGACATACGCGCGACATCAGGAAGGTGACGCCGAGCGCCCTCGGCTGCGAGGAATGCCTGAAGAGCGGGTCGCAATGGGTGCATCTGCGGCTCTGCCGCACCTGCGGCCATGTCGGCTGCTGCGACGACTCGCCCAACCGCCACGCCACCAAGCATTTCCACGCCACCCAGCATCCGATCATCGAGGGCTACGATCCGCCCGAAGGCTGGGCATGGTGCTATGTCGACGAGGTTTTTATCGAGCTTGGCGACGATGTGACCCCGCAGAACGGTCCGATCCCGCGCTTTGTTTGAGCGACGCCAGATGGCGAAGGAATCCCGAGGCGCGATCCATCCGGGCTTTCTTGGCGGCAGCCTCCCTGCTGAACGGCTTGGCAGTCAGTCGGCGAAATATAGATATCCCAGCCAGCCGGCCAGCACGATCGAGGCCGCCCAGATACAAACAATGATCACCGCCGCGCTACGGCTCACGGGCCTGTCAGCGGCAAGGGCAGCGGCCTCCCTGTGTTCCGCCATCACCTCGGGCGGTATCATCCTGACCACGGCAAGGACGCCCAAAGGGACAAGGATGACGTCGTCGAGATAGCCGATCACCGGAATGAAATCGGGGATCAGGTCGATTGGCGACAAGGCATAGCCTGCAACACACACGGCAAGCGCCTTGGCATACCAAGGCGTTCGGGGATCGCGAGCGGCGAGGTAGAGCGCATGCACATCGCGCTTGATCGTTCGGGCCCACTCATTCAGTGCCATCGGATGATTTTAACGCCAAATGAAAACCGCCGATAGCGCACGCCCGGCGCCCGCCTCCGGGAGCGTCTCGAAGAACCGATGACCGCTGGTCTACCGCACGGAGCCGGTGACGGTCGGGTCGATCATGCTGGGAACGGACTTGCGTTCGTTTCCGGCAAGCGCCGCTATGATCAGCAGGCTGGCAACCACCGGGACAAACAGGATGGCGACGCGAGCTTGCACGTAAAAGATGGCGCGCCATTCATTGCGCTTGTCGGGGCTGTTGCTCATCATACTCACTTTGTCGGTCCCCCACGCGGTGACATAGCCGCGAACGGTTAAACAACTCCTTCCGACTTCGTTAACCCAGCGGAATTGAGGCGAAATTCCCAAGCGATGCCCCAGATGGCGATGCCAGGCTTCAGTTCAGCCCGATAAGCCTGGCGCCCTGCCGGAACAGCGCCACGGCATCCGGCTCGAAGCGGAAGGTGCCGATGAAATCGTCGGCGCAATAGTCCGGCCTTGTCTTGCGAATGGCGGCGGCGAAGCCGCGCGCCTCGTCGAGCCGTCCGGCCAGCGCCAGGCAGTGCGCGGCGATCGCCAGTATGATGGCGTGGGCGTTGGGCCGCGCCGCCGCCTTCAGCGCCCATTCGGCCGCTTCCTCGAACTGGCCGAGCCGGACATGCGCCATGGCGCGTGCGCCCAGCATGCCGAACAGCAGCGGGTCGAACGGGCTGAGATGGCGCGAATGATCGGAAGAGCCTATCGCCGCTCGCGGGTCGCCCGACTGCGAATGCACGAAGGACAGCGCGTAGTGGCCGAGCGCGAAGTTGGGGCTGAGATCGACAGCCCGTTCCAGTTCGAGTAGCGAACCGTCCTGCTCGCCGCGCAGCCACAGCGCCCGGCCCATTGCCCAATGCGCGGCCGGATTGTGGTCGTCGACCAGCAGGCTGTGTCCGGCGCTCTCGAAGGCCAGCGCGCTTTCGCGGTCGCGGTCGCCCCAGCGCTGGAAGGCGTTCTGCCAGTGGGTGAAGGACAGGCCGGCATAGGCGCGGGCAAAGGTCGGGTCGAGCTGCAAGGCCTGGGCAAAGAAATGCCGCGCCTGCTCGTTTTCGGCCTGGGTGAAGCGGTACATGTGCCAGAGTCCGCGATGGTAGGCCTCCCAGGCGTTGAGCGAGCTGGGCGCCTTCAGCATGGCGCGGTTGCGCTCGACTGTTTCGATCTCGGCCGAGATCGAGGAGACGATGCTGTTGCCGATGTCGTCGAGCACGGAAAAGATGTCATCGGGCCTGCGCTCGAAGGTCTCGGCCCAGACGATCCTGGCGCTGCGCACCTCGATCAGTTCGACGCTGACGATGAGGCGGCCGGACGGGCTGCGCACGGTGCCGGTGGCGACATAGTCGACATTCAGCCGGCGGCCGGCATCCTCGGGCGCGATGTTCTGCTCTGCCAGCGCAAACACCGATCCGCGCGCGATGACGAAGAAGTCCCTGAGCTTGGCCAGGCGGGTGATGATGTCGTGGGTGAAACCGTCGGCCAATCCGCCGCGTCCGCCGCCGACCTCCTCGACAAACGGCATCACCGCCAGCGACGCATGGCTGGGCTCGACCGGGCCGGGTGCGGTCGGCGTGGCCACCAATGGCGATAGTGTGGACAGGCAGGCCGTCCGAAGCGAGATGCCCGACTGTCGGTCACGGATCGCCCGCCAGGCCGCGCGAAGCGGTGCGAAATCCAGTTCTTCCGATTTGAACAACTGTTCTGCCGCCGCCAGATGCTCTTCAGCCGCGCCGATCTCGCCGCGTCCGGCCAGACCTGCCAAAAGTGCCGCATGTGCACGCCGGTCGAACGGCGCCAGTTCCACCCATGTGTCGAGATGGGCGATCGCCTCGTCGCTGTCTGCCGCCAGGCTGCCGACGAGTTGCTCCAGCACGGCGACGTGGCACGAGTGGAAGCGGCGGCGCTGCGCGGTCAGCCAGCTGTTGAAATGCGGGCTGCGCTCGAGCTCCAGCCCATCGAGGAAATCGCCGGCAAACAGTCTGGCCAGCGCCCGCAAGCGCTCGACATCAAGGGTGCCGAGCCCTTGCGTGGCGGCCTGGCTCACCTCCAGCGCATCGACCAGGCAATCGCTCAGATCGAGTGCGACCGTGTCGCCCTGTGTCGCGACCCGGTGTCGGCCCACCGCGTCGAGCGTGCTCCGCAGCTTGCTCAGGCACCAGCGCAGTTCGCCCCTTGGGTCGTTCGGCACATCCCACAACAACTCGCACAGGCGACTGCGGCCGACCGGATGCGGCGCCAGCGCCAGATAGGCGAGCAACGCGCGCAGCTTGCGTGACGCGGGGAGGGCTACCGGAGCGCCGTCGTGGGAGATCATCAGCGGCCCGAGCAGGCGCACCGACAGGTCCGGCATGTCGCCGTCCAGCCTCGATCGGTTGGATTCCACGTGCGTTTCCACGCCTGCTCCCACGCTGGCCTGTCGGCCTCTCCTGTATCACCAAACACGACACGGCGCATCCGGCAGCGGATTTCAGCGCCGGCTACAGCCATTGCCGCTGTGCGGCATGTCAGTCCTAGCGCGGCAAGGTCACCAAACCTCGCCGCCCAACCCGCTGGCTTGTAACCGGCCCGTGAAGACAAAACACGATGACAATCAGGGAGACCAAGATGTTGCAGCAGCAGAAGATCAGAACCACGGCCGGGCGCGGCCGCCTGTTCGACAGCATTCTCGACACCGTCGGCGACACGCCGGTGGTTCGCATCAACAATCTCGGACCGTCCCACGCGACGATCTACGTCAAGGCCGAGTATTTCAATCCCGGCGCCTCGGTGAAGGACCGGCTGGCGCTCAACATCATCGAGGAGGGCGAGCGCAGCGGTGCGCTGAAGCCGGGCCAGACGGTGGTCGAGGCGACCAGCGGCAACACCGGCATCGGCCTCGCCATGGTCTGCGCGCAAAAGGACTATCCGCTGGTCGTCACCATGGCCGACAGTTTTTCGGTCGAGCGCCGCAAGCTGATGCGCATGCTGGGCGCCAAGGTGGTGCTGACGCCGCGCGCCGAAAAAGGTTTCGGCATGTACAAGAAGGCGGTGGAACTGGCCGAGGCCAATGGCTGGTTCCTTGCCCGCCAGTTTGAAACAGCGGCCAACGCCGCCATCCACGAGGCAACGACGGCGCGCGAGATCGTCAATGATTTCGCCGGCTCGCGGCTCGATTGCTTCGTCACCGGCTATGGCACCGGCGGCACGGTGGTCGGCGTGGCGCGCGTGCTGCGCCGCGAGCGTCCGGAAACCCGCATCGTGCTCTCCGAGCCGGCCAACGCGCAGCTCATCGGCAGCGGCAAGGTGCAGCAGCGCGGCACCGATGGTGCCCCGGCCGCCAGCCATCCAGCCTTCGAGCCGCACCCGATCCAAGGCTGGACGCCGGATTTCATCCCCAACGTGCTGCAGGAGGCGATCGACACCAGCCTCTATGACGAGGTGATGCCGATCGCCGGGCCCGAGGGCATCAAATGGGCCAGAGAATTGGCGCGGAAAGAGGGCATCTTCACCGGCATTTCCGGCGGCGCCACCTTCGCCGTGGCGCGGCAGGTCGCGGAGAAGGCGCCGGCCGGCGCGGTGATCCTGTGCATGCTGCCCGACACCGGCGAGCGCTACATGTCGACACCGCTGTTCGACGGCATCGAGGCCGAGATGGATGCCGACGAGACTGCCCTGTCGCGCTCGACGCCCGGCTGTCAGTTTCCCGCGGCTTGACGGAGATCCGTCATGGACGCCATGCAAGAAAACCCCGGCCTGGTGGCCGAGGAAACGCTCGATCCCCTGGACTGGGCCGATGTGCAGGCCCTGTCGCACCGGGTCATCGACGATGCGGTCGATTATCTCCGCGATGTGCGCGACCGCCCGGTCTGGCGGGAGATGCCGGCCGATGTGAGAGAGGCCTTCTCGGCGCCGCTGCCGCGCTCCCCGGCGCCGCTGGATGCTGTCTATGCCGAGGTGTCCCGCACGGTGATGTCCTATCCGATGGGCAATATCCATCCGCGCTTCTGGTCCTGGTATATGGGGTCGAGCAACTTCACCGGCGCGCTCGGCGATTTCCTGGCGGCTATCCAGGGCTCGAACCTCGGCGGCGGCAACCACGCCGCCGGGCTGATGGACAGCCAGGTGGTGAACTGGTGCAAGGAGATGCTGGGCTTTCCAGCTTCTGCCGGCGGCACGCTGGTCAGCGGCGGCTCGATGGCCAACATCATAGGGCTGACCGTGGCGCGCAACGTCAAGGCCGGCATCGACGTGCGTGAGCACGGTGTCGCCGCCATCGAAAAGCCGCTGCGCTTCTACGGCTCGGAGCAGATCCACTCGTGCCACCGCAAGGCGATGGAGGCACTCGGCCTCGGCAACCGGGCACTGCGCCGCATACCGACCGATGCCGGGCTGCGCATCGATATCGCTGCCTTGCGTGCGGCGATCACCGAGGACCGCAGGGCAGGGTTCAAACCGGCCTGCGTCATCGGTACGGCCGGCACGGTCAACACCGGGGCGATCGACGATTTGCAGGCGCTTGCGAAGCTGGCACATGAGGAAGACCTCTGGTTCCATGTCGACGGCTGCATCGGCGCGCTGATCGCGATTGCGCCTGAAAATGCCCATCGCGTCGCCGGCATCGAACGGGCGGATTCGGTCGCGCTCGATCCCCACAAATGGCTGCACGCGCCGTTCGAAGTCGGCTGCGCCCTGGTCAGGGATGCCGCCGCGCATCGCGGGGCCTTCGCTGTGACGCCGGAATATCTGGAATCGACGCCGCGCGGCCTCGCTTCCGGCGAATGGTTGCACGACTACGGCCTGCAGACGTCGCGCGGTTTTCGCGCGCTGAAGGTGTGGATGGCGCTGAAGCAGCATGGCGTCGAAAAATTCGGCCGCCTGATCGACCAGAACATTGCCCAGGCCGTTTATCTTGCCGGCTTGATCGAGGCCGCGCCGCGGTTGCAGCTGGCGGCATCGCCGACCGTCAACATCGTCTGCTTCCGCTATCAGCCCGGTCTGACAGGCGAGGCTCTGAAGGCGCTCAACATGGAGATCATGCTGCGGTTGCAGGAACAGGGTATTGCGGCACTGTCCGACACTACGGTGCATGGCGAGCATTGGCTGCGGGTGGCGATCACCAACCACCGCACACGGCGCGAGGATCTCGATCTTCTGGTGCGGGAAACAGTGCGACTGGGGCGCGAGATCGCAACGCAGGGTTCCGCGCCTTCCTAGTTACGGGCAGGCATGCGATTCTGCCGCGATGATTCGGGAGATCCAGGCCGTGACGCTGTTTCGTATGGTTGCACTGGCAGCGCTGGTCTTCACCGCCTCGGCGCAGGCCGCCGACATGGCCTTCTTCGTCAAGAACCTGCGCAAGGAATCTGTCGCGGTCGAGCTGTTCAGCCGCGATCGTGAGACGGTCTGGCCGGGCAATGACAAGGTGTTCCTGATCGAACCCGAGTCGCAGAAATCCGTGCCGCTGTCCTGCAATCAGGGCGAACATATCTGCTACGGCGCCTGGGCCGACGGCAATGACAGCATCTCCGCCGGCGTCGGGCCGGACAATGACCAGCCCTGCGACACCTGCTGCTTCATCTGCGTGGAACATTCCACCGAGACGATCGATCTGGTGCCGTAGAGCGCGGAAGTTTCGTTGGACCCAAATTAAGTCGGGGATCGGCCCGTCCGGTCCACTTCCGCGATTCAGCGCTGCATGCAATGGTCGCCCCGCGGCCGGGTGGGCCGCTTGTTCGGGGGTTATCATGTTTCATGCCTATGCGCGCCGCATGCTGGCCGCGCTGTCCTTCGTCATGCTGGTTGCGTCGGCGGCGCAAGCCGACGATGTCACCTTCGCCATCAAGAACAGCCACCCGAACGCCATGCGCGTCGAGCTCTACAGCCAGGATCGCGACTATGTCTGGCCGGGCGAGGACAAGGACTACGTCCTCGACGACGGCGAGACCAAGCAGCTGCCGATATCCTGCAACGCGGGCGAATCGATCTGCTACGGCGCCTGGGTCGATGGCGATGAGGGCACCTATTGGGGCGTCGGTCCAGGCAACACGGAAAAATGCGAAGATTGCTGCTACACCTGCAACGGCGGCGAGACCGAGGAGATCGAGCTGGTCCCCTGACCGGTTTGCCAGCTTGACGGTCTTCGGGCCGGAAGCCATGGCCTGTGCAAATACCCAGCGCGCGCCGCCTCGAACTGTTCAGACGCGACGCGCTTCAGGCAAAAGGAGCTCAGCTATGGCCGGCATGGTCGAAAGCGACAAGATCGACGTCGGGTTTTCCGGCAAGCGTTGCATCCATTCGCGCAACTGCGTGCTCGGCGATCCGAATGTCTTCGTGCCCAACGCGCCGGGCCAATGGATCCATCCCGAGGCGGCCAGCGTCGAGAAGATCGTTGCCATCGCCGAAAGCTGCCCCTCGGGCGCCATCACCTACATCAGGAAGGATGGCGGGCCGCAGGAGCAGCCGCCGGTGGTCAACACCGTGCGGCTGCGCGAAAACGGCCCGCTGGCGGTACACGCCGGGATCGTGCTCGACGGCGAGACTTCTTATCGTGCCACGCTCTGCCGCTGCGGCGCCTCGGAAAACAAGCCGTTCTGCGACGGTAGCCACAACAAGTCAGGTTTTGCCGCCACCGGCGAGCCACCGCTGAAGGACACGCTGGCGCTCGAAGCGAGGAATGGTCCGCTGAAAGTGACGCCGACCACCAATGGCCCGCTCAAGCTCGAGGGCAATCTCGAGATCGTCACCGGAACCGGCCATACGGTCGACCGTACCCAACGCGCCTTCCTCTGCCGCTGCGGCCATTCCGCCAACAAGCCGTTCTGCGATGGTACGCACAAGAAGGTGGGGTTTGTGGGGTAGCTGTTTTGGCCGGCGGGACAGCACCCCCTCTGTCCTGCCGGACATCTCCCCCGCAAGGGGGGAGATTGGCAGTTTCCGCCGGCGGCGCCCTTTTCGGCATTGAAGATGGCGAAAGCGGGGATGACATCCGATCTCCCCCCTTGCGGGGGAGATGCCTGGCAGGGCAGAGGGGGGTGCTGTCCCGCCGACCTCGCTTGTTCACCACCACCAACCTACCTACCGTGGCCCAGCGCTCGCGGCTTTATCGTCCGTTCCGTATCGGCTAAGGGCAGGGACAAATAAATTGCCACCCGGACCGCCGCCAAAAAGATGACAGCCAAGACCAAGCCAAAGCCGCTGTTCCTCGGGATCGACACCGGCGGCACCTATACCGACGCCGTGTTGTGGTCTGAGACGGAAGGCCCGCAAGAGGGGCCGAACAAAGGCAAGGTGGTGGCCAAGGCCAAGGCGCTGACCACCAGGCATGATCTTGCCGTGGGTATTTCCGGCGCCGTCGACGCGGTGCTGCAGAAAGCGGGAACCGATCCGGCTGATATCAAGCTGGTGTCGATGTCGACGACGCTTGCCACCAACGCGCTTGTCGAGGGCCAGGGCGGCCGCGTCGCGCTGGTGATGATCGGCTTTTCCGAGGGCGACCTCGCCCGCGACGGGCTGAAGGCCGCGCTCGGCACCGATCCGGTGGTTTTTTGTCCGGGCGGCCACGATGTGCACGGCAATGCCGCCAAGCTCGATCTGTCTGGACTGGAGGCGGCGTTGCCGGAACTCGGCGCCTCGGTGTCCGGCTTTGCCGTCTGCGCCTATTTTGCCACCCGCAATCCGGCGCATGAGATCGCCGCCCGCGAGTTGATCCGCGAAAAGACAGGCCTGCCGGTCACATCGAGCCACGAGCTGTCGGCCAAGCTCGGCGGCCCGCGCCGGGCACTCACCACTCTGCTCAACGCCAGGCTGATCTCAATGATCGACCGGCTGGTGGCGGCAACCGAAGGCTTTCTCCAGGCGCGCAACATTGCAGCCCCGCTGATGGTGGTGCGCGGCGACGGTGCGCTGGTTTCGGCAGCGTTTGCCCGCCAGCGGCCGATCGAGACCATCCTGTCCGGCCCGGCCGCCAGCCTGGTCGGCGCCCGCCACATGACCGGGCTCGACAATGCCATGGTGTCGGACATCGGCGGCACCACCACCGACGTCGCCGTGCTCGATGGCGGCCGTCCCAGGCTCGACCCGGAAGGCGCCACCGTCGGCGGCTTCCGCACCATGGTCGAGGCCGTCGCCATGCGCACCTTCGGCCTCGGCGGCGATTCCGAAGTGGCGCTGGAAGATGGCGCGCTCAACCCGAAGATCCTGCTCGGGCCGCGCCGCCTGGTGCCGTTGGCGCTGGCCGGCATGGCGCACGGTACAGCTGTCACCTCCGAACTCGAACGCCAGCTGCGGGCGCCCAATCCCGGCCGCATGGACGGCCGCTTCGCGGTGCGCACCGGCGTGCCGGACCGGCTCGCCGCCGGCCTGACCGGCGCCGAAGCCAGGCTCTACGAGCTGATCGGTGCCGTGCCGCTCGCCGTCGACAGGCTTTTGAGTTCCAACGCGCAGAACGCGACGCTGAACCGGCTGGTGTCGCGCGGGCTGGTGCATGTCGCCGGCTTCACCCCGTCGGACGCCGCCCATGTGCTGGGCAAGCAGGCGAACTGGGATCCCATCGCCGCGCGCCTCGGCGCCGAACTGTTCGCCCGCAAGCGTGACGGCCGTGGCCAGAACATCGCCGCTTCGCCGGAAGCGATTTCGGAACGGGTGCTGGTGACGCTGACGCGCTGGTCGGCCGAATATATCCTCGAGACCGCCTTTGCCGAGGATGGGCTCGATGGCGCGTCGACGGTGGCGCACGCCCTGGTGCAGCGCGCGGTCGACGCGCATCCCGGCATCGCCCGCCTGAGCGTTGCGCTCGACCGCCCGGTCATCGGCCTCGGCGCCTCGGCGCCGCTGCACTATGCCGGGCTGCCGCCGCTGATCGGCAATGACTGCGTGGTGCCCAGGGATACCGATGTCGCCAACGCGCTCGGCGCCGTCGTCGGCCAGGTCAGGGTATCGGCCGAGGCGCGGGTCAGCCAGCCCATGGAAGGGCTGTTTCGTCTCGCCTCGGGCGAGACCGTGCGCGATTTCCTCGACGAGGCGACGGCGATCGCGGCGGCCGAGGCCGATGTCCGCGCCATCGTCGCGGAGCGCGCCAGGGATGCCGGCACCGACAGCGCCGAGATCGACGTCGCCACCGAATTCCGGGTCTCGACCGTCGAAGCCCAGCGCATGTTCATCGAGGCGCATGTCGTGGCCGTGGCCTCGGGAAGGCCGCGCATTGCGGTTTGAGCGGGGCAGCGAAATACGCCACCTTCACCCTAAGCTGAATTGACCCGGCAAACCTGACATGCCAAAGGCCCGCAAAGCCTTTCATCTGGAGTAGCCTGATGACCGACCGCATCGAGATCGCCGGATTGCGGATTGCCCGCGAGCTGCATGAGTTCGTGGCCAGGGAAGCGCTGCCGGGCACGGAGATCGAAGCGGACGCCTTCTGGAACGGTTTTTCGGCCATCATCCATGATTTGGCGCCGAAGAACCGGGCGCTGCTGGCAGCGCGTGACGCCATCCAGGAACAGGTAGATGGCTGGTATCGCGATCACGGCGCGCCGGTCGACATGGAGGCCTACAAGGGCTTCCTGAAAGAGATCGGCTATATCGTTCTGGAGGGCCCGCCCTTCAGCGTGTCGACCGACAATGTCGACCCCGAAATCGCTGATGTTGCCGGACCGCAGCTGGTCGTGCCGGTGATGAATGCGCGCTATGCGCTCAACGCCGCCAATGCGCGCTGGGGTTCGCTCTACGATGCGCTCTACGGCACCGATGCCATCCCCGAAACGGATGGCGCCGAAAAGGGCAAAGCCTTCAATCCGGCGCGCGGCGCCAAGGTCGTTGCCTGGACGAAGACCTTCCTCGACGAGGCTGCCCCGCTCACCTCGGGCAAATGGGCCGGGGTCAACGGTCTGTCATTGGCGCAAGGCGCCCTGCGGCTAAGCGCCGGCGCCGGCTCGACGACGCTGGCCGACCCCAGGCAATTCGTCGGCTATCGTGGCGATGCCGCCAATCCCGATACCGTGCTGCTTGTGCGCAACGGCCTGCACATCGAGATCGTGATCGACCGCAACAACCAGATCGGCCGCACCGATCCGGCTGGCATCGCCGATGTCATCCTGGAATCGGCGCTGACCACCATCCAAGACTGCGAGGATTCGGTCGCGGCGGTGGATGCGCCAGACAAGGTCGTCGTCTACCGCAACTGGCTCGGCCTGATGAAGGGCGATCTGACGGAAGAGATCACCAAGGGCGGCAAGAGTTTTGTCCGCAAGCTCAATCCTGACCGCTCCTACACCGCGCCCGCCGGCGGCACGCTGACCGTGCCCGGCCGCTCGCTGATGCTGGTCAGGAATGTCGGCCACCTCATGACCAACCCGGCGATACTGGATCGCGACGGCAACGAGGTTCCGGAAGGCATCATGGATGCGGCGATGACGGCGCTGATCGCGCTGCACGATGTAGGGCCGAACGGCCGCCGCGCCAATTCCCGCGCCGGCTCGATGTATGTCGTGAAGCCCAAGATGCATGGGCCGGAGGAGGTCGCTTTCGCCGTCGAGATATTCGACCGCGTCGAGGCCCTGCTCGGTATGGCCAGGAATACCATCAAGATGGGCATCATGGACGAGGAGCGGCGCACCACCGTCAACCTCAAGGAGGCGATCCGCGCCGCAAAAGAGCGCGTCGTGTTCATCAACACCGGCTTCCTCGACCGCACCGGCGACGAGATACACACCTCGATGGAAGCCGGCCCGATGATCCGCAAGGGCGACATGAAGCAGGCCGCCTGGATTTCCGCTTACGAGGCGTGGAATGTCGACACCGGGCTGGAATGCGGCTTGGCCGGCCACGCCCAGATCGGTAAGGGCATGTGGGCGATGCCGGATTTGATGGCGGCGATGCTGGCCGAGAAGATCGCCCACCCCAAGGCCGGTGCCAACACCGCCTGGGTGCCGTCGCCGACGGCGGCGACGCTGCATGCCACGCACTATCACAAGGTCGATGTCCACGCCGTGCAGGCGGCGCTGAAGAACCGGCCGAAGGCCAGGCTCGACGACATCCTGTCGGTGCCCGTTGCGGTGCGGCCGAACTGGTCGCCCGAAGACATCCAGAAGGAACTCGACAACAACGCGCAGGGCATTCTTGGCTATGTCGTGCGCTGGATCGACCAGGGCGTCGGGTGCTCGAAAGTGCCTGACATCAACGATGTCGGCCTGATGGAAGACCGCGCCACGCTGCGTATTTCCTCACAGCACATCGCCAATTGGCTGCACCACGGCGTGTGCAGCGAGGACCAGGTGATGGCGACGATGAAGCGCATGGCTGACATCGTCGACCGCCAGAACGCGGGCGACCCACTCTACCAGCCCATGGCCGCCGATTTCACCAAGTCGATCGCCTTCCAGGCCGCTTGTGACCTGGTCTTCAAGGGCCGCGTCCAGCCCAACGGCTACACCGAGCCGGTGCTGCACGCGCGGCGGCTGGAACTGAAGGCGCAGCAAGCCTGAGGCAACGGATCGGTTTTGTCGTATTTCGCTCGACGGTGGTGAAATCGCCAGCGGCGTTGAAGGCGCGTCCGCGACTGGTGCGGCGGATGCTATTTGCTTCCGGCCACAGACAAGGCGTCAGGAAGCCGTATGGTCCAGGAGCCGGATGGTGGGATCGCGACGGTGTTCGGAGTTGACCCGATCGACGCCTTCCACCGTAATCGCGATCGTCCCGTTTTCCACTCTTGCTATCCAGCCCTTCGCTTTCAAATACCAGAGATGAAATTCGAGATGCTCTCGCGGACAGCCTGACAAGCGTTCGAGCTCCACATCTCCGATCCCGGGATTGCTGACGTCGTGCCGGCGCTTCGCGTAAAGCAGCGACAGCAGCCTGGCCTGGATCACGACATCCCGCTCGATGCCTTTGGTGCTGCTGGCTTCCTCGGCCAGCTCGTGGCGAAGGCCGGCATGGTCTCTGTACGCGATGTCGTATTGTGCGCGTTTGACCGGATCCTTGAGCGTATTGTGGGCTTCCACGATTTCACTGAAACGGGCTTCATCGCCGGTTTCGCGATTGTCTGGATGATAGCGCATCGCAAAATAGCGAAATATGCGCTCCAACGTTTCCGAATTGGCGTTCGGGCTAACTTCCAAAACTTCGTAGTAGTCAATGAACATAGCGGGCTCCCCGACCACACCATATTCGCATTGTCTAAATAAGGAATGTCAATGCGGAGGCCAAGACCTTGGTCCGACGCCGATGACATCCACGCTTTCTGGAAGAGGAAGAAAATGGCCGGCGTCCGGTCGGTGGGGCCGTTGGGTGGTGAGGGCGCCGGCCAAGCGGACAATCAGGTCCGCCGCACCGTGGAGATGATCGATTCGCGGAGGCGGTGTTATGGCGTGATCGCGGAAGGCAATGTGGCGAGGTCGGCTTGTCGGGCGGCGAGTGACCTACGCCGCCTGCGCCATCCGCTCCGAGCTCATGCGGTAGGAGATCGCTTCGGCCAGATGGATTCGGCCGACGGTTTCGCTGGCGTCGAGATCGGCAAGCGTCCGTGCCACCTTCAGCACACGGTGATAGGCCCGCGCCGAAAAGGCGAGCTTTTCGCTGGCGTCCTTGAGCAGCGACAGGCCGGCGACGTCAGGCATGGCGATTTCCTCGATGATCGACGGTGAGCAATGCGCGTTGGTGGTGGCGCGGGTGGCGCCGAGCCGCTCGAAGCGTTCGCGCTGGATGGTGCGGGCGCGTGCCACGCGCATCGCCACATCGGCGCTTTTCTCCGCCCGGTCGGGCCGGATCAAGTCGCTGGCCGAGACCGCCGGCACTTCGATCCTGAGATCGATGCGATCGAGCAGCGGGCCCGAAATGCGCGCCTGATAGTCGGTGCGGCAACGCTCGCCGCGCAGGCAGCGATAGCCCGGCTCGCCGGCCATGCCGCAGCGGCACGGGTTCATCGCCGCCACCAGCTGGATACGCGCCGGATAGGTGACGCGATGGTTGGCCCGCGCGATCATGCAGTCGCCGGTCTCCAGCGGCTGGCGCAGCGCATCGAGCGTCTGCGGCGTGAACTCGGGAAACTCGTCGAGGAACAGCACGCCGTGATGGGCCAGCGACACCTCGCCCGGCCGCGCGCGGATGCCGCCGCCGACCATCGCCGCCATCGAGGCCGAGTGGTGCGGCGCGCGGAACGGCCGCCGGTCGGTCAGCTTGCCTTCGCCGAGTTCCCCCGCCACCGAGGCGATCATCGAGACTTCGAGCAATTCCTTCGGCGCCAGCGGCGGCAGGATCGACGGCAGCCGCTGCGCCAGCATCGATTTGCCGGATCCAGGCGGTCCGATCATAAGCAGATTATGACCACCGGCGGCGGCGACTTCCAGCGCCCGCTTGGCGGTCTCCTGGCCCTTGATGTCGGCGAGGTCGGGCAAATCCAGCGCCGCGGCGTGGATGCCGGCCTCGGGGCGCGACAGCACCTGCGTGCCACGAAAATGATTGGCGATGGCAATCAGGCTGCGCGGTGCCAGAATGTCGATATCCTTTCCAGCCCAGGCCGCTTCCGGCCCGCATGCGAATGGGCAGATCAGGCCCTTGCCCTCGGCATTGGCGGCGATCGCCGCCGGCAAGGAGCCGGCGACCGCGGCAATCGTGCCGTCGAGCGACAATTCTCCAAGCACGACATAGCCGGCCAGCATGTCGCCCGGAATGGCGCCCAGCGCGGCCATTAGGCCGAGTGCGATCGGCAGGTCGTAGTGGCTGCCTTCCTTCGGCAGGTCGGCCGGCGCCAGATTGACAGTCACCTTCTTCGACGGCATCGACAGGCCGGAAGCATGCAGTGCGGCCTGCACCCGCTCGCGGCTTTCGGCCACCGCCTTGTCGCCCAGGCCGACGATGTGCATGTTGACCTTGCCGGGCGCGATCATCACCTGCACGTCGACCGGCACGGCCTCGATGCCTTGGAAAGCGACCGTGCGAACCCGCGCCACCATTTTTTGTACCCCCGGACAGTAGTTCGCCCATGCCCTGGCGATCAGGGTGTGAGCGAAGTCAAAGAAGACAACCACAGATTTCGGAGTTAAGCAAGAACATTACGAGAACATATAGCTTCACCACGGTGAGGAATTCTGCCGGCAAGGAGCGCCGTCCATAAGCTAGGCTTTGATCGGAAGCTTGAGCGCCCGCTCCGTCAAAGGCTCGCTGGCATCAAAGATGACATACCCGAGCATAGATGGCTAGAATTTGTCGAACAGGCGCTCCACCTTGCGGGCGAACATTTCCCTCTGGTCATCAGAGATGTTTTCGACGGAATATCTCGTCAGGTAGAGGTGCCTCACGTTGCGGCCGCACATAGTCTTGAGACCGCGCAGCAGCACCTTCCTTCCCGGGTTTTGCATGTACAGTTCAGTATACCACCACGGCGACCCGCATGTGGTAACAACGCCCATCCGCCGGATGTTCAATAGCGCCGGCTTGATCACGCCACCGTCTGCCGGCAACTCGTAAGCCACCCCCGGTCGCCAAACTCGATCAAAATAACCCTTCAAGATTGCGGGCATGCCTGACCACCATGTCGGAAAGCAGAAAACGCATGCCTCCGCCCATCTCAACGCGTCGATGTAAACCTGCAAGTCGCTGGGTGCCTGGGCAGGGTCAAAGTGGCCATGTCTTTCTTCGGCATGCATCACAGGATCGAACTTCATCTGATGGAGATCGAAATCAACGACCTCGTCACCCCTGGCTTTGAGGGTCTGAACGACCCGTTTGTGGAGCGCCGCCTGGTAACTGTCGGCTAGTGGATGCGCGTAGACGACATTGATTTTCATGGCGCGGGCCTTCAGGCTTCGAATTACACGCACATATTAGCCGTCGCGCAACCAAGTGGAAACAGCAAGGTCAGTGGCGGGGAGGGAAGCCCATCGCCGGTGTCGATCCGCAGCGGGCTTATACAATCGCCTGATCAAATGAGGAACATTACAAGAATATGCAGCCGCGCCGGTCGCGGCTGGGTTGTGGCCGGTTGCAGAAACCGGAACATGGTTAAGACAAAGTGAAAACGGTTACGTCCGCCGCTTGTCCTCGACCGCGTCCCAGAACAGGCTGGCGATGTCGGCGCCGCCGAAGCGCTTGACCTCGCGCACGCCGGTCGGCGAGGTCACGTTGATCTCGGTCATGTAGTCGCCGATGACGTCGATACCGACCAGGATGAAGCCGCGCTCTTTCAGCGAGGGCCCGATGCGGGCGCAGATCTCGCGTTCGCGCTCCGTCAGTTCGGTCTTTTCGGCGCGGCCGCCGACATGCATGTTGGAGCGGGAATCGTGTTCGGCCGGCACCCGGTTGATAGCGCCGACCGGCTCGCCGTCGATCAGGATGATGCGCTTGTCCCCCTTGCGCACGTCCTTGAGATAGCGCTGCACGATATAGGGTTCGCGGAACATCTGGCCGAACATTTCCAGCAGCGAGGCAAGGTTGCGGTCGGCCTCCAGCATGTGGAAGATACCGGCGCCGCCATTGCCGTACAGCGGCTTGATGATGATGTCGCCGAATTCCTTGCGGAAGGCGGCAACTTCGAGTGGATCCTTGGTGATCAGCGTGTCCGGCATCAGGTCGGCAAATTCGGTGACGAAGATCTTTTCGGGGCTGTTGCGCACCCATGCCGGGTCGTTGACCACGAGCGTCTTCGGATGGATGCGTTCGAGAATGTGCGTGGTGGTGATGTAGTTCATGTCGAAGGGCGGATCCTGGCGCAGCAGGACGACATCCATTTCCGACAGATCGGTGCGCACCTTCTCGCCCAGCGAATAGTGGCTGCCCTTCTCGTCGCGCACCTGCATCTCCTCGATGCGGGCAAACACCTTGCCGTCGCGCAGCGACAGCCGATCCGGCGTGTAGTGGAACAGCTCATGGCCGCGCCGCTGCGCTTCCAGCGACAGCGCGAATGAGGTGTCACCGGCGATCGACACGGTGGAGATGTGGTCCATCTGGACGGCGATTTTCAGCTTCATTGCGGGTCTCCGGAGGCTCGGATGGACGACTGTCTTGCCTGTACAGGCTCACTGCCCGTCTGCCAATCGCGACATTCCTAGGATTGGCACCCGACAGCCGAATGCGCTGCTTTCCTCGATCCTTCGAAACAGTCGCGGTTGCCCGTGGAAAATCGATTTCGCGATACGTTTCCTAAAGGGTTTGCTGCCAGTCTGAAAATAAATTCCGACGTCACAAAACAGGGACACCGATGCAAACTTCGTTTGGCACCGGTCAGGCAAACAGGGAGAGCACGGATCTGGCATTCACCGATCCGTTGACCGGGCTTGGCAACCATCGCCGCTTCTTCGACAAGGTCGATCGGCTGATCGCCGATCGTGCCGACGATCCCGCGCCCTTTACCGTCGGCATTCTCGACCTCGACGGCTTCAAGCCGATCAACGATCTGTTCGGCCACAAGGCCGGCGACGACATCCTGATCCAGGTCGCGATGCGGCTGCGCGCCTCGATGGACGGCCATTCCACGGTCTGCCGCATCGGCGCCGACGAATTCGCCTTTCTCTATCCCCTGGTGTTCAGCGAGGATGCAGCGGCCGAAAAGTCCCGCATGCTGATCGAGATCCTGTCGGCGCCCTATGATGTCGGCGAACGCACCGCCAGGCTTTCGGCCTCGGTCGGCTGCTCGCTGTTCTATTCGGGCGACGAGACCACCGAGATCCTCATCAACAAGGCCGAGACGGCGCTCTATCACGCCAAGCGTTCCGGCCGTGGCCGCGTCGTCGTCTACACCCGTGAGATGGAAGAGGCGGCCAAGCGCGTCACCCGCATCGAACAGGCGCTGCGCCGGGCTGTCTCGGCCGGCGAGGTCGAGCCGCATTTCCAGCCCATCGTCGACCTCAACACGCGCCGCACCATCGGCTTCGAGACGCTGGCGCGCTGGACAGATCGCGACCTCGGCTCGGTGCCGCCGACCGTCTTCATTCCCATCGCCGAGGAGCGTGGCATCATCGGCCCGTTGTCGCAGCTGGTGCTGCGCAAGGCGACCGAGGCCGCCAGAAGCTGGCCGAAGGATCTGTTCCTGTCGTTCAACTTGTCGCCATCGCAGCTCGTCGACCAGAACACCGGCCTGCACATACTGGCGATCCTCGATCGCACCGGCTTCGATCCGCGCCGGCTGGAGATCGAGATCACCGAGACCGGCCTGATGAACGATCCGGCCTCGGCGGCGCAGATCGTCGAGTATCTGCGCCGCGTCGGCATCCGCGTTTCGCTCGACGATTTCGGCACCGGCCAGTCTTCGCTCGGCCGCTTGCGCGAATTCCATTTCGACAAGCTCAAGATCGACCGTGCCTTCGTCTCTTCCATTCTCGACGACAGGCCGTCGGAACACATCATCCGCGCCATTCTCGCAATGTGCGAGGGGCTTGGCATGGACGTCGTCGCCGAAGGCATCGAGCAGGAAGCGCAGGCCGACCGCCTCGTCCAGTTCGGCTGTGCCGGCGGGCAAGGCTATCTGTTCGGCAAGCCCGTCGATGCCGACGCCACGCTCGGCTATCTCCGTGATTCCTTCCGCGGGGCCCTGCGCGCCAAGGCGATCTGACCGGCGATCTCGAAGCGGTTTGCGATCCTGGTGACTTCACCTCGGGTGTCCAGCGCGGCGTATTGTCGTTTTGTCTGACATAAGCCCTGAAATCCGGCGGTTCGCCCTTGCCCGCGCGCCTTGCGTGGCTAGGATGCGCGCCGATCACGCTGGGAGACAGGAACGATGATGCCATCGGCGCATTTTGCCGACCTCGAAGGAGCCTCGGTGCTGATCACCGGCGGCGGCTCCGGAATAGGTGCTGCACTGACCGAGGGGTTTGTGCGCCAGGGCGCCAATGTCGCCTTCATCGACATCGCCGACGGCCCAAGCACGGCCCTCGCCGACCGCATCGAGAAGGCGTTCGGCAAGCGGCCGCTCTATCTCAAGACCGATTTGCGCGACGTCGAGGCTCTGCGTGCGTCCGCCGCGAAGGCCGCCGAGGCGCATGGCGATGTCACCGTGCTGGTCAACAATGCCGCCTGGGATGAACGCCACGCCGTCGAGGATGTGACGGTCGAGTTCTGGGACAACAACCAAGCCATCAATCTGCGGCCGCATTTCTTCACCGCGCAAGCGGTGGCGCCGGGCATGAAGCGGGCCGGCGGCGGTTCGATCATCAACTTCACCTCGACATCCTATCTCATCAACCACCCTGACATGCCATCCTACACGGCCGCCAAGGCCGGTATCCTCGGCCTGACCAAGGGGCTGGCCGGCAAGCTCGGTGTCGACGGCATCCGCGTCAACGCCATTGCGCCTGGCTGGGTGATCACCGAGCGGCAGAAGGAGCTCTGGGTGACCGAACAGGGGCTTGCCGCCCATGTCGCCAAGCAATGTATCAAGCAGGTGATGCAGCCCGACGACATCGTCGGCACCGTGCTGTTCCTCGCTTCGGACGCGTCGCGCATGCTGACCGCGCAGATGCTGGTCGTCGATGGAGGTTTCCTGTGAGCCAAGGGTTTGCCGGCAACGCACCGGCGGTCGCCGCCGTCGACTGGGGCACGACCCGCATGCGGGTCTGGCTGATCGACGGGCAAGGCAAGGTGCTTGCCGAACGCCGTGGCGATGATGGCCTGATCACGGCGCAGCAGAAGGGCTTTTCGACCATTCTCGAAGGACATCTGGCAGCCATGGGAGCGCCGCAAGCGTTGCCCGTCATCATCTGCGGCATGGCCGGATCCCGCCAGGGCTGGCTCGAAGCGCCCTATGTCACCGTGCCGGCGCCGCTTAGCGCCATCCTTGCTGGTGCTGCCAGCGTGCCCGGCCAGAGCCGCGACATCCGCATCGTTCCGGGCCTTGCCCAGCGGCTGGCCGATGCGCCCGACGTCATGCGCGGCGAGGAAACCCAGCTTGCCGGCGCCGGCCTGCCGCCCAAGGGGCGCCAGCTGGTCTGCATGCCCGGCACCCATTCGAAATGGGTGCTGGTCGAGGACGGTACTGTCACCGGCTTCGGCACCTGGCCGACCGGCGAGCTGTTTTCGGTGCTTGCCGCGCATTCGATCCTGCGCCATTCGCTCGGCGAGCAACCCAAGCCGGTCACATCGGACAATCCGTTCTTCCGCCGCTGGTGCGAAACCGCATTGGCCGATGGTGGCGATGTCACCTCGCGGCTGTTTTCCATCCGCGCCGCCGGCCTGCTGCAGGATTTGAAAGCCGACGATGCCGCCGCCTGCCTGTCCGGCCTTCTGATCGGCGGCGAGATCGCCTCCGCCAGCCGCCGGCATGGCGCCGGCGCCGAACCCGTGGTGCTGATTGCGTCCGGCGCGCTGGAAACGCTGTACAGCGAGGCACTTGGCCTTGCCGGCCTCGAGGTTCGGGCCGTCGACGCCGACGAGGCTGTGCGTGCAGGTCTCGTCGAGGCGGCGCGTGAGAACGGCATGATCGCTAGAATTGGAGCAGCCCGATGAGCCAGACCGCACCGTTTCCAAAACTCAAGCGCGGGCTGGTCGCCATCCTTCGCGGGCTCAAGCCCACCGAGGCGATGGCCATGGGCCAGGCGCTGTTCGACGCCGGCATCGAGGCGATCGAAGTGCCGCTGAACTCACCGCAACCGTTCTCGTCGATCGCCCGCATCGTCCAAGTGCTGCCGAAAACGGCGCTGGTCGGCGCCGGCACAGTGCTGACGCCAGCCGATGTCGATGGTCTGCACAAGGCGGGCGGGCGGCTGCTGGTCAGTCCCAACATCGATGCCGAGGTCATGGCGCGCGCCATGCATTACGGCATGGTGACGATGCCCGGCGTGTTCACGCCGACCGAAGCCTTGCTGGCGATCAAGCTCGGCGCCTCAGCCCTGAAATTTTTCCCGGCGAGCGTGCTGGGTGCCGGCGGCATTTCAGCGATGCGCGCTGTGTTGCCGGCGCAGACGCTGGTCGGTGCCGTCGGCGGCGTCTCCGAAAAAGATTTTGCCGGCTACAAGGCGGCCGGCGTTACCGCCTTTGGACTGGGATCCAGCCTGTTCAAGCCGGGCATGAGCGTCGACGAGGTGGCCGCGCGGGCCGAGGCGGCGGTGACAGCCTGGGATGCGGCGTTCGGAGAAGCAGGATGAGCGAAGCGATCGTTTCGGTTTTTTCCGACCACGTCTGCCAGCTCGGCGAAGGGCCGAGCTACGATCCCGCCACCGATACGCTGTATTGGTTCGACATCGTCAACAGCCAGCTCCTGGAAAAGCGGCTGTCCGGCGGCGCGACCACCGTCCATGAGCTTGGCCAGATGGCGAGCGCCATCGCCGTCATCGACGACAAGCGCCAGCTTATCGCCGCCGAGACCGGCCTTTATGTGCGCGACGTCGCGACCGGCAAACTGACGCTGCACACGCCTGTCGAGGCCGGCAATCCGGTTACGCGCTCCAACGATTCCCGGGTCCACCCCTGCGGCGCCTTGTGGATGGGCACCATGGGCAAGGGCGAGGAAAAGGGTGCGGGTTCGATCTACTGGTTTTTCAGAGGCGAACTGCGCCGGCTGTTTTCGGACATCACCGTCTCCAATTCGATCTGTTTTACCGAGGATGGCGCAATCGCCTACTACACCGACACCTCGACCGGGCTGCTGATGCGCGTCGCCTGCGACCCGGCGACCGGCCTGCCTGCCGGTGAGCCAAAGCTGTTCGTCGATCACCGCTCGGCCAAGGGCTATATTGACGGATCCGTGCTCGACCGCGACGGCATCCTGTGGAACGCCGTCTGGGGCGGCAGCGTCATCGAAGCCTACGGACCCGACGGCAAGCTCGTCCGCACGGTCGCCATGCCGGTGACGCAACCGTCCTGCCCGGCCTTTGTCGGCGCCAAGGCCGACCGGCTGGCGGTCACCTCCGCCTGGTCGGGCAAGGATGAGAAGCAGCGTCTGCTGGATCTGCAGGGCGGCATGACCTTTCTGCTCGACATTCCCGTCAACGGCCGCTTCGAGCCGCGCGTGCTGATCGCCTGAGCGAACTGGATTCTGCGGTTGGACGGTGCGTTGTCACGCAACCGCCCGCGCCATGTCGGTTTCACGAGAGCCTGACGCCTTGACCATGCGATGGTAGGCAATCCTACTGCCGGGGATCGTCATCTCATGCCCAGCCGCAAGCCGAAACTGATCCTCGTCCATGAGCCGGAAAAGGCCTGCCTGGACCGTCTGGTCGCCGACGGTCATGCACCGCAGCGCGCCGGCGAAATCGCGTCCTATCTGGCGCAGTCGACCGACCTCGCCCCCGAATTCGACGTGCTTGGCCGTGCCTGCCAGGCACGCGGCCTGTCGTTCAGGCCGGTGGCGCTGGACGAGGCCACCGGCGTGCTCGCCGGCGAGCATCCCAGCACAACGCTGGTCTGGACGCTGACCGACGGCATCGCCTATTTTCGCGGCGGCGCGGCGCCCGCTCTGGCGCGATTGGGCGGTTTCAAGACGATCGGCGCAGATGATGCGCTGTTCGCGCTCTGCCAGGACAAGTTCCGCTCCGGCGCCGTGCTCGGCGCACTCGGCCTGCCGGTGCCGCAGGCCGGGCTTGCGCGCGACGGCCAATGGCTGGTCGAGCCGCCGGCCTCGCCCGCCGGCTGGTTCGTCAAGCCCAACCGGCTCGGCGCCAAGATCGGCATCTGGCCGGATTCGCGCTGTTGCGATCTCGCCCACGCTTTGGAACTCAGCCGGCGCGTCTTTTCGGCCTATCGCGGCGATGTCGTCGTCCAGCCCTATGTCGCCGGCCGCAACGTGCGCGCCAGTTTCCTCGGCCTGGTGCCAGGCGCCGGGGTCGAAGCGCTTGGCGTGGCTTTTGTCGATTCAGGCGCCGATTTCCAGACCATGGCGGACAGCCTGGCGCTCTACGGCGACACCGGCGAGGCAGCGAAGGCGGAGGGACATTACGCCGAACCGGAGCTCGTTGCGGTTGCCGACAGCCAGCCGGCCGCCGACGCCACGATACGTGCGATCGCCGGGCGGCTGATGAGCGGGCTCGGCCTGCGCGATGTGTTTTCCATCGATCTCAGGGTCGAGGCCGACGACACCGTCCACCTCATCGAGTTCGAGGTTTGCCCCGGCCTGCCCTGCTTCGATTTTCGCGCCTATTGCCGCCAGCAATGGGGCCTCGATCTGGCCGACGCCATGGCCGAAACTGCGGCCAGCCGGCTGACCGGTGTCGACCGATAGCTGTGCGCCTTGTGTCGGCGGGCTAACCAGCAGACGCTACCCGCCAGGCATTCGCTCGGCCGCCTGCAAGGACGGATCCATCTTGTCCCAGGCATGGCCGTGGCTCGTGTAGGTCACCATCTGCGGGCTGAACTGTTCCGGATCGTCGAGGCTGGCCGCGTGGACCGCTATGAATTCCGGCATGGCGACGGATATCAAAAAGACCGGCGTTCCGCAGGTTGGACAGAAGGTGTGGATTTTTTCATTGCCGCTGGCGCCCGCCACGCGCCAGGTGCTCACCTCCCCGGTAATTGCCATATCGGTGCGCTGGCCGAAGGTCAGGTAGGATCCGTGGCCGGTGCCTGAGCGCTTCTGGCAATCGCTGCACTGGCAGTGGTTCTGGAAGATCGGCTCGTCATTGGTTTCGTAACGGATCGCGCCGCATGCGCAGCCGCCGGTATAGCGTTTGGTCATCGTTATTCTCCCGCGGCGATCAGGGCTGATTTCGGCTTGGCGAAAATGTCGATGCCGCTGCCGGTTTCGAGGAAGGATTTCATGCTCGACAGCACCGCCGGCCAGCCCTGGCTGACGCCTTTCGCCATGCCGCTACCGGCTTCGAGTTCGTCATGGCTGACGGTCAGCCGCACCATGGTGTCGTATTCCTCGATGGCGAACGTCACCCGGCTCGTTTTTGACGGATCGTCGGCCTGCGAAGCGTTCGCCCAGGTGATGACGAGGCGGGTCGGCGGCGAAACCTCGACGACATTGCCGACGAGTTCGACGGTCCGTTCGTCATTGGCGCGGATATGCTCCCATTTCGAGCCCGGCGTCCATTCGGAGACGTTCTCGTGACCCCAGTAGCGCTTTGCGACATCGGGCTTGATTATGGCCTCGAACACCTTCTGCGGCGTCGAGCGGATATAGGTCACGTAGACAAAGCTGGTCGTTTCCCTGGTCATTGGTCTTCTCCTTCGAGTTCTTGCTTCAGGTCGTGCAGCAGGCTGAGCCGCTGCCGTTCGAATTTCCGTACCCAGCGCTCGTAGACTTCGTGCAAGGGCACGGGATTGATGAAATGCAGCTTTTCGCGGCCGCGCTTGACCGTGCTCACCAGATTGGCCGCCTCCAGCAGATCGAGGTGCTGGGTGGCGGATTGCCTGGCCATGTCCAGGTTTTCGCAAAGCTGACCGAGCGTCTGCCCGTTCTGCTCGCACAGAAGGTCAAGCAGCCTTCTGCGTGTCGGGTCGCCCAGCGCTTTGAAAACCTTGTCGGCGTCCATCTGCCTCACTCTGTTGTAAGGCATAATATGCAGGTAAATACCTGCATGTCAACCTACAGTTCGCCCCGCATCGCAAGACTGGATGCGGCTATTCGGACTCGGACGTTGATTGCGCGATGGGCCGCCCCGGCCATGTACCTGATGTCGGAGCCCTGCTTAGCGGCGCCAAACTGCGGACGTAAACCTGCAGGATTTCGTCTGAAGTCCTGCTACTAGCGCTGCAGCAGGGATTTGACAGGATGCCTATCGACGGCCGAGATTTCATCGTTCGTTGGTGGACCATCCTAAGCGTTCGAGATTGGCCGAAGCCTCCCAACTTCGTCATCCTAGGGCGAAGCAGGAGCGAAGCTCCGTCGCGGAGACTCTGGGATCCATGCCGCGACCTTGGCCGAAGAATGCAGCGGAGCAGAATTCTACACCGCTGCAACGCTTTGAAGTCGCGGCATGGATCCTCGGGTCTGCGCTGCGTCGCTACGCTCCTTGCTTCGCCCGTGGATGACGAAGGCGCTGGGCGTTTGCGGCAATCGCCAAGGTATGCCGTCCGTCACACCCGCGATTCGTCAAAACTGCTCGAGGCGGATTTTAGGCGCCCTCGACCAGAACGATCTCGCCGTCGGCGACCTTCTGACGGATGGCGACGGCGCGCTGGTATTCCGGCGAATGGTAGCAATCATGCGCGGCGGCGAGCGATTCGAACTCTATGATGACATTGCGTGCCCGGCCGGGGCCTTCGGCCTTTTCATGCTCTCCGCCGCGCGCCAGAAACTTCGCGCCGAAGCGCTCGAAGGCAGGCTTGGCGGCGGCGACGTAGTCCTTGTAGCCTTCCGCGTCGCGCACATCGACACGGGCGATCCAGTATCCCTTGGGCATTTTCTTGGTCTCCGAACTTGTTCTTGGAAATCTCAGGCCGAGCGCATCTCGTCGAGGATGGCTTCGGCCGCTTCCCGTTTGTTGGCCGCAGCAATGATAGGCCTGCCGACGACGAGGTGGCTGGCGCCGTTGCGGATCGCCTGGCCCGGCGTCACCACGCGCTTCTGGTCGCCATGATCGCTGCCCGCCGGCCGGATGCCGGGCGTCACCACCGCCATGTCGGGGCCGACGATGCGGCGCACCGCTTCGGCTTCCGCGGCCGAGCAGACGATGCCCCCCATGCCGGCATGCAGCGCCTGTTCCGAGCGCCGCAGCACCAGCGTATGCGGGTCGTACTCATAGCCGACGTCGATCATGTCCTGCTCGTCCATCGAGGTCAGCACGCTGACCGCAAGCAGGCAAAGATCGCTGCCTCTGGCCGCCTCTACGGCGGCCTGCATAGCCTTCGGGTAGGCGTGGATGGTCAGCATGGTCATGCCCATCTTGACGATGTTCTCGACGCCCTTGGCCACCGTGTGGTCGATGTCGAGCAGCTTCATGTCGAGGAAAACCTTGGTGCCGCCGCTGGCCAGTTCCCTGGCGAAATCGAGCCCGCCGGCGAAGGCAAGCTGGTAGCCGATCTTGTAGAAGGAGACGACGCTGTCGAGTTCGCGCACCGCCTGCTCGGCCTGCCTCACGGTCGGGACATCGAGGCCGACTATCAGTCTTTCCTGCATGGATCGTGCCTGTATGGATTGTGCCTGCATCGTCGTTGCGATCACGCCTCGATCCGGGTGGACAGCATGCGCGAGGTTTCGATCAGGGTGCGGCATAGGTGCTCCATCGATTTGTGCAGTCTTTCGTCACGGAAGTTTCCATCCTCGTCGAAGGCGCCGCCGCCGTCGGGCACCGAGCATTCCGGCGTCACCACCTCCATCTGGCAGCGCACCAGCACCGCGCGCAGATGGTTGATGCAGCGGATGCCGGCAAAGTGCCCGCTGGAGGACGAACAGAGGCCGGCGACCTTGCCGGCCAGCGGCCTCACCGGCCGGCCGCCATCCCTGCGCACCCGGCTCACCCAGTCGATCGTGTTCTTGAGCAGCGGCGGAATGGAGCCATTATATTCGGGCGTGGCGATCAGCAGCCCGTCATGGGCGATCACCAGACGGCCAAGTTTCTGGGCGTTTTCAGGAACGCCTTTTTCCTTTTCCAAATCCTCGTCCATGATCGGCAGGGGGTAGTCGGCAAGCGAGATGCGGGTCACCTCGGCGCCCTGCATGGCGAGTTCCTTCTGCGCCACGTCGGCGGTCCTGCCGCTATAGGCGCCGCTGCGAACCGAGCCGGCGAAGACGAGGATTTTCGGGATCA
The DNA here is from genome assembly GCF_040319805.1 of Mesorhizobium sp. M0848. Classification (NCBI taxonomy): domain Bacteria; kingdom Pseudomonadati; phylum Pseudomonadota; class Alphaproteobacteria; order Hyphomicrobiales; family Phyllobacteriaceae; genus Mesorhizobium; species Mesorhizobium sp. M0848. The sequence goes on from NZ_JAMYOM010000031.1 coordinate 44,604, forward strand.
CTGCCATTGGCCACCCTTGTTCCCGGACAGGTACAGCCAAGGATCGAGCAAATCAACGCCAACTTCGTCATCCTTGGGCGAAGCAGGAGCGAAGCTCCGTCGTGGAGACCCTGGAATCCATTCCGTGACAGCTATCCAGGAGTGCAGCGGAACAGAATTCTGCGCCGTAGCGGCGCTCGGAAGTCGCGGCATGGATCCTCGGGTCTGCGCTGCGTCGCTGCGCTCCTTGCTCCGCCCGTGGATGACGAAGCGAGGGACGTTCCCGCCATCGCCAAGGTATGCGGTGAGCACTGGCGATCCGCGAACAACCCTGCGCCGAGAAATTAATGCGCTTCGCGGCGGTAGATCCACAGCTGGGTCGGCGGGATGTTGCGGAGGATGAAATCGAAATGCTTGACCGTATAATTGCCACGGCCGGCCGGGATCGGCGACATCGGGCCGTAGGTCAGCTGCACGATCGGCCGTCCGGCCGGGATGCGGTCAAGCAGGCTTTCGATATAGGCAATGCGCTGGGCGACCGGGAAGTTGAGCAGCGGCACGCCGGAAACGACGGAATCGAAGATCATCCCGCTCTTGTCGCCAAGCGTGGCGTTGAGGTTGAAGGCGTCGCCCTCGATGACGTTGACGCCGGGATAGAGTCGCCGCAGGTGACGGACGAAATCCGTGGAATACTCGACCGCGTAGAGGTTCTCGGGCCGCACGCCCTGGGCGAGGATGGCGCGGGTGATGACGCCGGTACCGGGACCGACCTCGAGCACCGGCAGGCCGGATTTAGGATTGACGATCGACGCCATCTTGCGCGCGGTGACCGAACTGGTCGGCACGATCGAACCAACCGCCTTCGGCTTGTCGATCCAGCCCTTGAAGAATTTGAGTTCGTCGTCGAACTTTTCGACAAGCGCCTTCCGCAGTCCAGGGCCACGTGTCATGCAAGCTCTCCTCAGCGCTCCCCGCAAGTTACTTAGCACCTGAGCGGTGCTAGGCAAGGCGCGGCCGGACGCATGTCGTGGATAAGATAATTTTCGTCGCGTCTCAAGGGGTGACGAGATTCAAGGATTTACGCGTTGCAAATCGGCTTGGGCGGGCCAAAGTGCATCAACGTTCGCCGAACGACTCGAAGAAATCCTTCATGCGGGCGAAAAAGCCGCTCGATTGTGGCGAATTGTCCTGCGAGGAGAGCTGTTCGAACTCCTCCAGCAGTTCGCGCTGGCGGCGGGTGAGGTTCTGCGGCGTCTCGACCGCGGTCTGGATGTAGAGGTCGCCGATATTGGGCTGGCGCAGCACAGGCATGCCCTTGCCTTTGAGGCGGAACTGGCGCCCGTTCTGCGTGCCTTCGGTCACCTTGACCTTGGTCTGCGTCCCGTCCAGCGTCGTCACCTCGAAGGAGCCGCCAAGGGCGGCTGTGGTCATCGAGATCGGCACCTTGCAATACAGGTCGGCGCCGTCGCGTTGGAAGAACTCGTGCGGTTTGACCGCCAGGAAAATATAGAGATCGCCCGATGGCCCGCCGCGCAGGCCGGCTTCGCCCTCATTGGCAAGACGGATGCGGGTGCCGTCCTCGATGCCGGCCGGGATGTTGACCGACAGCGAACGCTCCTCGGTGACGCGGCCCTGGCCGGCGCATTTCGGGCACGGATCCTTGATCGTCTGGCCGCGCCCCTGGCATTGCGGGCAGGTCCGCTCGATCGAAAAGAACCCTTGCGTGGCGCGCACCTTGCCGTGGCCGTTGCACATCGAGCAGGTAACAGGCTGGGTGCCGGGCTTGGCGCCGCTGCCCGAACATTCAGAGCAGGAGATCGACGCCGGCACCCGGATCTGCGCGGTCTTGCCGGCAAAAGCCTCTTCCAGGGTGATTTCCATGTTATAACGCAGGTCGGCGCCGCGCTCGCGGCCGCCCGACGAGCGGCGCTGGCGCCCGCCCATCATGTCGCCGAAAATGTCCTCGAAGATATCGGCGAAACCGCCGGCGCCGAAACCTTGCGCGCCGCCATTCATTCCGCCCTGTTCGAAGGCGGCGTGGCCGAAGCGGTCATAGGCCGCGCGCTTCTGCGGGTCCTTCAGCGTCTCGTAGGCTTCGTTGATTTCCTTGAACTTGTGCTCGCAGGAATGATCGCCGGGGTTGCGGTCGGGATGGAACTGCATGGCGAGCTTGCGGAAAGCGCTCTTGAGCTCCTTCTCGTCGGCGCCTTTTTGGACGCCCAGCGTCTCGTAGAAATCAGCTTTCATTTTTTCCCGCTGTCCGGATGCTCAACGTCTTGAAGCATTGTTGCGTCTCTTGCCGGCACTGACGCTTCGATTTAGGTGCGATGGAAGGGGGATGCCAGTGTCGACGCGGCTTTGCCTGCATTTTTTCAGCAAGGCCCGCTGTTTTTCTGCAAGGGGTTGCAAAAAAGCCCGGCCTTCGCCGGGCTTTTCGCTTTATCTTGCCGTCAAACGGTTCAGGCCGACTTCTTCTTGTCGTCGTCCTCGTCGATTTCCTCGAAATCGGCGTCGACAACGTCACTGTCCTTGGCGGCGTCCGCCTTGGCGTCGGCTTCCGCCGCTTCCTTCTGCGAAGCCTCGTACATGGCCTGGCCAAGCTTCATCGAAGCCTCGGCAAGCGCCTGGCTCTTGGCTTCGATGTCGGCCGGGTCGTCGCCTTCGGTCGCGGTCTTAAGCGCCGCGATCGCGTCGGAAATCGCCGTGCGCTCGCCTTCCGAAACCTTGTCGCCATATTCCTTCAGCGACTTCTCCGAGGAATGCAGCAGCGCTTCGGCCTGGTTGCGGGCCTCGACCAGCGCACGCCGCTTCTTGTCGGTCTCGGCATTGGCCTCGGCGTCCTTGACCATCTTCTCGATGTCGGCGTCCGAAAGACCGCCCGATGCCTGGATGCGGATCTGGTGCTCCTTGCCGGTGCCCTTGTCCTTGGCCGAAACGTTGACGATGCCGTTGGCGTCGATATCGAAGGTGACCTCGATCTGCGGCACGCCGCGCGGCGCCGGCGGAATGCCGACCAGGTCGAACTGGCCGAGCGCCTTGTTGTCGGCGGCCATTTCACGCTCACCCTGGAAGACCCGGATGGTCACGGCCGATTGACTATCCTCGGCCGTCGAGAACACCTGGCTCTTCTTGGTCGGGATCGTCGTGTTGCGCTCGATCAGGCGGGTGAACACGCCACCCAGCGTCTCGATGCCGAGCGACAGCGGCGTCACGTCGAGCAACAGCACGTCCTTGACGTCGCCCTGCAGCACGCCGGCCTGGATGGCGGCGCCGAGAGCGACGACCTCATCCGGATTGACGCCCTTGTGCGGCTCCTTGCCGAAGAACTGCTTCACGATCTCCTGGATCTTGGGCATGCGGGTCATGCCGCCGACCAGGACGACTTCGTCGATCTCGCCGGCCTTCAGGCCGGCATCCTTGAGCGCCGCCTTGCAAGGGGCAATCGTGCGCTGGACCAGGTCGTCGACCAGCTGCTCGAACTTGGCGCGCGTCAGCTTCAGCGTCAGGTGCTTCGGCCCGGTCGCGTCGGCGGTGATGAAAGGCAGGTTGATTTCGGTCTGGGTCGTCGACGACAGCTCGATCTTGGCCTTTTCAGCCGCCTCCTTGAGGCGCTGCAGGGCGAGCTTGTCGTTCTTCAGGTCGATGCCCTGTTCCTTCTTGAACTCGGCCGCCAGGTATTCGACCAGGCGCATGTCGAAATCCTCGCCGCCGAGGAAGGTGTCGCCATTGGTCGACTTCACCTCGAACACGCCGTCGCCGATTTCGAGCACCGAAATGTCGAACGTGCCGCCGCCAAGGTCATAGACGGCAATGGTCTTGCCTTCCTTCTTGTCGAGGCCATAGGCAAGCGCTGCCGCGGTCGGCTCGTTGATGATGCGCAGCACTTCGAGGCCGGCGATCTTGCCGGCATCCTTGGTTGCCTGGCGCTGGGCGTCGTTGAAGTAGGCCGGAACGGTGATGACCGCCTTCTCGACCTTCTCGCCGAGATAGGCTTCCGCCGTTTCCTTCATCTTCTGCAGGATCATGGCCGAAATCTGCGAGGGCGACTGCTTCCTGCCGCCGGCCTCGACCCAGGCATCGCCATTGTCGCCCTTGACGATCTTGTAGGGGACAAGCTTCTTGTCCTTCTCCGTCACCGGATCGTCATAGCGGCGGCCGATCAGGCGCTTGACCGCGAAGATGGTGTTTTCAGGATTGGTGACCGCCTGGCGCTTGGCCGGCTGGCCGACAAGACGTTCGTCGTCGCCCGAGATGGCGACGATGGAAGGCGTCGTGCGCGCGCCTTCCGCATTCTCGATTACCTTCGGCTCCTTGCCATCCATGATGGCGATGCAGGAGTTGGTGGTGCCGAGATCGATACCGATTACTTTTGCCATTTTTCTAGTCTCTCCGCTAAGCAGGCTCTCAGGACCCGTACAGGCGTTCCGACGAAAGCCCCTGTTCACAAGAAATCCCGTTCCGGCAACCGGCATTCCGGCGCCGAACGGCTTGGCGCGTATATAAGAACAGGCGGCATCGCGCGCAAGCATTCTGCGCAAGGCTTCCATGAACCTTTCCACCTCCGCCCGCGACTGATCTCCAGGTGCCGCATGGTGCGGCCCGGAAAGGAAGCCCCCATGACCAATAACCCAGAGGCTCTGCGGTCTCCGGGAACAACAGGAGCTCGGCGCGACCACTGCCTTCGGGACGAGGTCGATGCGCTGGGCTTCCCGCTGGTTCCGTTGACCCTGCGTAAGAGCAGGCGTATCGTGATTTTGAGGAAAGCAGACAATTCGATCAGGGAAGAACGAGCCGGACCGCCGCGCCTTGCCCTGATTTGCGCGGCCAGACCCGACGTTCTCCCGTCGACTACGGGGGGTAGTGTCATGTCTCGCATCCGCGGCTCGTTCGTGTCGTCTCTTGATGGCGGCTTGCGCCGCGCTGTGCATCCAGGCGGGTTGCTGGCGCTGGCACTCGGCCTGTGGCTGGGCGCCGCCCAGGCGCAGGAAACCCGGATCATCTATCCCGGTTCGATGGCGGTGACTGGATTCTCCGGCACCGTCATTCCCAATTTCGACCCCCCTGATTCCGAAAAAGGGGGCCTGCCGCCCGGCGTCGATCCGGTCGACGAAACCTTCATCGACACCACGCGAGCCACCTTGCGCGTGTTCGACGTCTCGCATCTGGGCGGCCCAGCCTCCGGGCAACTGGTCAACACGCCGCCGCCCCTCGAGGTGACGGCGGAGCAGATCGGCCAGGTGTTCGGCGTCACCTATGATGACGGCGTGCGCGACGGCGTTCCATCGGGCATTCCCAATCTCTATGCCGGCGCCGCCTCGCTGCACGGCATCCGCATCGTCACCCCGGACGCCGATGATGACGGCCGCCCCGAGCGGCAGCGCCGCGGCGCGGCCGGCGCCACCTTCATGGACGGCCAGTTCGGCACCGAAAACGGTGGCGGGCCGGGCACCATCTGGAAAATCGACGGCATCACCGGCCAGGTCTCCAAGTTCGCCGACATCGACACCAACAGCGGTCCCGGTATCGGCAATCTCACCTTCGACGCCGCTCATCGCCAGTTCTTCGCCTCCGACCTCGATACCGGCCTGGTCCATCGCATCGATGCCACCGGTACGCTGATCGACAGCTTCGACCACGGCGTTGCCGGGCGCCCGGCGCATGGGCTAGCTCCGATCGCCGACGATGGTTCGGTGATGGACATACAGGGTGCGGCTTTCGACAGCGAAGACCCCGACAGCTGGGGCTACACGCAGGACGAGCGCCGCATCTGGGCCGTCTCCTATCATGGCGGCCGGCTTTATTATTCGGTCGGTGAAAAGTCTGAAATCTGGTCGGTGGGCATTGCCCGCAACGGCACCTTTGCCGGCGACCCGCGTTGGGAACTGACGGTCAAGGCCGACAAGGACTACGCCGTCACCGACATCGCTTTCGACAACACCGGCTTCATGTACCTGGCCCAGCGCGGCCCGGTCGAGAACCGCTACGATTACAGCCAGTTCGCCGATTCCGGCAAGGGCGAGGTCATCCGCTACTTCCGAGAGAACCCGGACGATCCGGAGACGGAATCGGTCTGGGTCGAAGTGCCGCAGGAATATGCGGTCGGTTTCCCTCAGGGCAACAGGCAGTCGGCCGGCGGTCTCGACCTGCAGTATGGTTATGATTCCGACGGCACTCTCGACACATCGGTCTGCACGCAGACGCTGGTCAACACCGGCGACAAATTGCGCGACAATCCGGCTCTCGCCGAACAGCTCGCCGCCGGCGGGCCGCTCGCCGTGCACGGCGTGCAGATCACGCCGAAAGAGCTGGTCAAGCCGGCCAATGTGCCGCCCTTCGGCTCCTGGTTCGTCGACTTCGACGGCTATTTCGAAGACCCGGAGGTCGAGGGTCATGTCGGCGACGTTGCCGTCTGGCATCCTTGTGAAGGCCGCGCCGGCTATTATGAAGAAATCCCGGGCGGCTACCTGCCCCCCTTCTACCCGCCGGACTTCCCACCGCCCGGCAATCTGCCTCCGTGCATCGATGTCGAGGATATCAGGTATTACTGTACGCCTCGCGGCCTCCAGGCCGATCTCTATCTCCATGACCGTGCCGGCTTCGGCGGCGATTCGATAAAGGCCCAACCTTCGAATGAGACAAAGTCCAGGACGCCAGGCGTCGGGGTGACGTCATTCCAGTCGCATGCGCCCGGCCAGCCTTACACGATCGACATTACCGGCCACTATCCGGGCGACAGAGTGGATGTTGGACTTTGCTTCTACAGGAAGTCCGACAAGGACAAGGGTGGCTACTACCCTTGCTGCAAGATGATCTTGCCGCTCCGAACCCCAGCCGTCAGCTGCGAACGTTGAGGAGGGGAAGATGAAAAATCTCGCACTCTCCCCATTCGCAACCAACACTCAAGAAACCGTCGTGGAGACGATCATGAAACCCCTGTCATACGCCAGGCGCGGCGCGCGCTGGCTGATGGCGGCCGGTATCGCGGTCGCCATGCTAACCCCGGTGCAAGGCTTTGCGGAAGGCGCTGCCCCGATCACCCCGGAGCTGAAGCTCGATCTCGACAGTTCGCGCGTCATCACTCCGAGGCCCGACCGGGTCGTACCCTTCTTCACCAAGAAAGGCACTCAACGAGGCTGCGACTACGTCGTCTATTCGCTGAGCTTCGGCCTGCGCGGCGATCCGCAGGGCCTTGCCGACCCAAGCCTTGAGGCCAGGCTGAAGAAGGTCCGGGTCGACTTCAAGGACCAGCTTCCGCACGGCCTTGAGATCGTCAACGTCAATGTGTCCGGCGACGGCACGGATTCATCCGGCGGACCACTGCCGGGCGCGACGATCAGCACCTCGGCGGGTCCCAACGATACCGCTGTTGTTTCAGACTTCCGCATCTCCACTTCCGATCTCGACGGCGCCGGCGCTCCCAACGAGCGCGTCATCAACTTCAAGATCACGGCCAAGATCGATCATGCGGCATTTCCCGCGCCGACGATCGTCGACAACCACGGGATGATCAAGGTGACCGCCAGACCGGGCACCGGGACCATCATCCCGTCGCAGGATCCGAGCAAGCCCGACGACGGCGACTTCAAGACCGGCGTGAAGACCTCGATCAAGATCGACGTCACCAAGTGCAACCCGCCGCCGCCACCTCCCGGCAAGGAATGCTTCAAGGTGGAGCGCGGCACCGTCGACTGCGTGCCCGGCGGCGGTGCCTTCATCTACCACATGCCGGTCGGCCCGGAGATGGGCGGCAAATGGGTGCAGGTTTCGACGACCACATCAGGCGTCACCGTCATCCCCGACACCCAACTGGTGCCGGCGGGCGGCGGTGTGCTCAACTGGAAGATCGTCGGCGCATCGCCCGGCGACGTCATCCACCTCATCGTCACCGGCATCGAAACCTATGCCGGTCCGAAGGAAGGCTGGGGCCTGTGCTGCACGCAGACCATCGACATCGTCATCCCGCGTGACCAGAGGTGCCCGCCCAAGGACAAGGAGCCGGACCTCAAGGTTGAGAAACGCGCCGACGTGACGCGTTGCACGATGGGCGGCGGCTGCGACTTCACCATCAGGGTCACCAATGTCGGCACCGGTGCCTACCACGGCAAGATCGTGCTCGACGAGGTGACGCTGCCGGCCGGCTCGACACTCGATTCAGGGCCCAATCCGCCCTGGGTCTGCGTACCCGGCACCACCCCTATGATTTGCACCCATCCGGTGACCACGCTCAATCCGGGGGCCTCCGTCGACCTCAAGCTCGGCTTCAAGCCGGCCGGAGGCTGGCAAGGCAGCGTCTTGCGCAACTGCGCCACCTATAATTACGGGGCCAGCGACAAGCCACTGTTCGGCAGCCAGTCGAACGACCGCGGCTGTGCCTCGATCCCGGTCTGCCGGCGTGGCGATCGCGACCGCGACTGCCGGCCGCCGGTCGAAAAGAAGGTCGACCTGATCCTGAAGAAGCGTGCCCGTATCCCGGTCTGCACGGCCGACGGCATCTGCTACTTCGTGATCGACATCATCAACAACGGCAGCGCCACCTACAATGGACCGCTGACGGTCATCGACAATTATCCCGGCGGCGCGCCAGCCTCCTCGACCTTCGGCCCGAGCCCGCCATGGACCTGCGCACCAACCGGCCCCGGGCTGTTCCGCTGCGACAATGCGGGCATCTCGCTGCCTCCGGGCGGCTCGACGCCGATCGTCGTCAAGGCGGTCATGCCGGCCGGCTACCAGTCGGACACTGTCGAGAATTGCGCGACGGTGAAGCCCATCCCCGGTGAAAACGATCTCACCAACAACAAGGCCTGCGCAAAGGAACGCTTCCGTCATCCCAATGGCGGCAAGCCGACCTTGCGCATCACCAAGGTGTGCAACGGCTCGCTCGCCGGCGCTGCGGTCATCTCTTGCCGCATCACCGTCATCAGCCTTGGCACCGCTGCCCCCACCGGCCCGGTGCGGGTCAACGATGCCGCCACGCTGGTTGCCGGCGGCGCGCCTGTCCAGATCCAAACCGTCACCCCTGACGGTGCGGAATGGGCGTGTGGACCGGTTCCGGCCAACGCGCTGTCGTGCCAGATTCCCGGTGCCGTCATGGTACCTGGAACCAGCCGCCACTTCGACGTGACGGTCTCGGCCAATGGCGCGTTCGAAAACTGCGCGCGCGGCTCCTATGGGCCGGCACCGGGCGACGACGTCGTCTATCCCTTTGGCCAGGCCTGCGCCAAGGGCGGCGGTTCTTCGACCATCCGTGTCGAAAAGACCGGCGACCGTGAATGCAGGCTCGGCCAACCCTGTTCGTTCGAGATCACCATCACCAATGACGGAACGACCCCCTTCTCCGGGCCGGTCCGCATTGGCGATGCGATCGGCGTGGAGGGTCTCGGCAGGCTGGAAGGCGTTGAGATCACGTCGATCGATCCGCCCTTTGGCTGTTCGCCGGAACCGGCAATCTTGCCACTATCCTGCATTGCCAATTTGTCGCTCGGCGCCGGCGAAAGCCGGGTGCACCATGTCACCGTGGTCATTCCCGACGACGGTCGCCTGGCCAATCTGCAGGGCAATGTCAGCGGCCAGAACTGCGTCGGCGTGCTCTCTCCCGACACACGGGTGCAAGGCGGTGGCGACGTGCTTTCCGACGACCAGGCCAACATCGAGGGCGATCGCGGCAAGGCCTATGCCTGCCATCCCTTCACCATTGGCCAGGAGACGAAGAAGGAATGCTCGCAAGGCTTCGTCATGAACGATGCCGGCCGCTGCGTTTGCCCGGAAGGCACCACCTACCGCAACGGCCAGTGCTCGCCGGGCGGTGGTATCGTGCCGAAGCCGGAACAGCCGAAGCGCTGTGTGCTGCTCGAAGGCCAGATCCGCACCGAGGACGGCCGTTGCGTCTGCCCACGCGGAACCGGGCTCGAGAACGGCAGATGTGTCAGGACCGACAAGCCCGAGCAGTGCACCATCCGTGGCCAGGTCCACAATGCGGATGGCGATTGTGTCTGCCCCAGGGGAACCGAGATCAGGGGCAATGCCTGCCGCCCGATCCAGCCAAAGCCTGAGCAGTGCACGATCCGTGGTCAGGTTCACGACGCGGATGGAGACTGCGTCTGCCCGAGAGGGACCGAGGTGCGCAACGGCGCCTGTCGTCCGATCCGGCCAAAGCCTGACCAGTGCACCATCCGTGGTCAGGTCCACGACACCAACGGCAATTGTGTCTGCCCGAGGGGTACCGAGGTGCGGGGCAATGCCTGCCGGCGCAAGCAGCCGGCGCAAGAGCAATGCGACATACGCGGCCAGGTCCACAACAAGCGTGGCGAGTGTGTCTGTCCGCGTGGGACGCAGGTGATCAACGGCGCATGCCGCAAGCCCAGACAGGAGGTGGAATGCGCACCGGGCTCGCAGATGATCAATGGCCAATGCCAGCCGATCATCAGGCGGCGCTGCCCGGAAGGCACGATCGGGCGCTATCCGAACTGCCGGCCCGTCCGCGGACAACCGTCGCTGGAGCTCAACCCCGGCCTGCTGCTGCAGCAGGTATTGCCACGGCGCAGGCCGCAGGTCGAACAGCAACAGGATCCGGTTCCAGACAGAATCCTGAAACTCCAGCAGCAATAACCACTGCTCGACACGAAACCAGAAACCCGCCGGAGCAATTCGGCGGGTTTTTCTTCGTAGCTGTGGGGGCAAGCGGGAATTGGCCGCACGTGATCGGGGATGCTGGCACGTCAGCCTGCGCGGTGCCCGCGCCTGCACCCTCGACAAGTCGGCTGTGGCGCATTAGGCAGTCGATAGGGTGGCCGAACGAGAAGGACACTCGGAAAGGCCGCACCCATGAGCAGAAAGACCCTGATTGCACCATCGGTGCTGGCGTCGGATTTTTCCAAACTCGGCGATGAGGTCGAAGCGGTGGCGGCGGCAGGCGCCGACTGGATCCATCTCGATGTGATGGACGGGCATTTCGTGCCCAACATCACCTTTGGCCCGCCGGTGATCAAGGCGATCCGCAACCGCACCAAGGCCTTCTTCGACTGCCATCTGATGATTGCCCCGGCCGACCCCTATCTGGCCGCTTTCGCCGAGGCCGGCTGCGACGGTTTGACCGTCCATGCCGAGGCCGGCCCGCATCTCGACCGCTCGCTGCAGACCATCAGGAACCTTGGCAAGAAGGCCGGTGTGTCGCTCAATCCGGCGACGCCGGAAAGCGTGGTCGAATACGTGCTCGACCGGCTCGACCTGATCCTGATCATGACCGTCAATCCGGGCTTCGGCGGCCAGGCCTTCATCCCGGCGGTCGTCGACAAGGTGAAGCGGGTCAAGGCCCTGATCGGCGGCCGGCCGATCCGCATCGAGATCGACGGCGGTGTTTCAGCCGAGACCGCGCCGCTGGTCACCGCTGCCGGCGCCGACGTGCTGGTGGCGGGCGCCGCCATCTTCAAAGGCGGCAGCGTCGAGGCTTATCGTCAGAACATCCAGGCGATCAGGACGGCAGCCGACAACGCAGCCGGCTGACCAGCGGTGTTCCCGCGGTCGGCCCGACATGCCGGCTAAGGTTCTGGTCCCGGGCGGGGCTTGTGAAAATCTGATGCGCAACGGCATCGGGCTGAGCGGTTGCCTGATTCGGTCTCAAGGTCCGCCGGCCTATGCCCAAAGCAGACAGTTGATCTCGCGCGCATACAAAAGAACAGAAAGACAGATTCTCCTGCGTGCATACAAAACATGTTAAGTTTCCACAGGTTGTGAAAATGCGCGGAATTACAGCATTGAGCTCCGGAATGCCGCATATTCCTTCGTGCTAAAGTACAATAGCGTGATCTTCTGCTTGAGCAGGCGAATGCTCGCGCTGTATGGTACAAGTACGAGACGGCGAATGCTTTCAGACTCGAATCGCCCAGGCCAAGTCTTGGGGACAAGGAGTCGCTATGACATACGGAGCTGCCAATCTGAACGACGACGCTGCGGGACCGAAGAGCACGCTTGCGAGTACGGTCTATCAGCAATTGCGGGACGATCTTCTCGGCGGTGTCCTTGAAACCGAGAGCAAACTGCGGGTCGAATGGGTTGTCTCCAAATATGGGGCCGGCGCCTCACCTGTCCGCGAGGCTCTCAATCGCCTCGCCTCGGAAGGACTTCTCGGCCGGCACGACCAGCGCGGCTTCTTCATCATGCCGGTCAGTGCGCCGGAACTCGAAGAGCTGACGCGCACCCGCTGCTGGCTCGAGGAGCGGGCGCTTCGCGAATCCATCGTCCACCGCACCGCCGAATGGGAAGAACAACTCGTGCTGGCGCTGCATCGCCTGGGCCGTGCGTCACGTTTTTCGCCGCAGAACCTCGTCTCGCTCAATCCCGATTGGGAGAGGCTGCATCGCATCTTTCACAGGGTGCTGATTTCGGCCTGCCGGTCGCAATGGCTGGTGGGGTTTTGCGACCAGCTCTCCGATCACGCCTATCGCTACCGGCAAATGGCCAATGATGGCGAAGGCGTCCAGCGCGACGATTTCGGCGAGCATCGCCTGATCGCCGAATGTGCCCTGGACGGCAATGCCGACGGTGCCGTCGAGGCACTGCTCAACCACTACCGGTTGACTGCCGCCATGTGCATGAAGCGCTTCGAGCAGGACGACGAAACGAAGGAACTCGCCGGCAAACGCGCTCGGCGATAGCAGTCGTTTCCTGGCGGGTCTCTTGCGCTCGTTTCTTGCGCTCAGCCTGCGTGGAGAGCGGCTGGCGTGAACTGCTGTCGGCGGGCTTGACGGCGCGGCCAAGAACCGCGAACTCTCGCCGCCGAGGCATGCCGCGACAGGCGCATGCTCAGCGCCGTAGCACCCCAGGAAGTCTTCATGAGCAATCATCTGTTCGATGCGTTCCGGTCCCGGATGCCGGCGCCAGCGCGCTTGCTGATGGAGACCGATGATGGCCGCTTGCTCACCTATGGCGATATGCTGGCCCGCTCGGCGCAGCTTGCGCATGCGCTCTTGCAACGGGATGTCGAGCCCGGTGACCGCATTGCCGTGCAGGTCGAGAAGAGCCCGGAAGCGGTCATGCTCTATCTCGCCTGCTTGCGAGCCGGCGCCGTCTTCCTGCCGCTCAACACCGCCTATACGCTGGCCGAGCTGGAGTATTTCTTCGGCGACGCGGAACCACGCCTGGTCGTCTGCGATCCGGCAAGAGCGGCCGATATCGGCGCGCTGGCGGAAAAGACGGGCGCCGTCACCGTCACGCTCGGCCGCGACGGCCGGGGATCGCTGACCGACCAGGCCTCGCGGCTGCCGACGGATTTTCATGACGTGGCGCGCGGGTCGGATGACCTCGCGGCAATCCTCTACACGTCGGGAACCACCGGCCGTTCGAAAGGCGCCATGCTCAGCCACGAGAACCTTGCTTCGAACGCGCGCGTGCTGGTCGAGCACTGGCGTTTCACTGGAGACGACGTGCTGATCCACGCATTGCCGATCTTCCACACGCACGGCCTGTTCGTCGCCACCAACGTCGTCCTGATGGCCGGCGCCTCGATGCTGTTCGAGCAGAAGTTCGATCCGGCCCGCATCGTCTCGCTGCTGCCGCGTGCCACGGCCCTGATGGGTGTGCCGACCTTCTACGTACGCCTGCTGCAGCAGGATGGACTGGACCGTGAGGCGGCGAAAAACATCCGCGTGTTCATTTCCGGTTCGGCGCCGCTGCTGGCAGAGACGCACAAGGCCTGGCGCGAGCGCACCGGCCACGCGATCCTCGAACGCTACGGCATGACCGAGACCAACATGAACACCTCGAACCCCTATGAGGGCGAGCGGCGCGCCGGTACGGTCGGGTTCCCCTTGCCCGGCGTCACGCTTCGCATCGCCGATCCCGACAGCGGCGCAGCACTTGCGCAGGGTGAGGTCGGCATGATCGAGGTCAAAGGCCCCAACGTCTTCGGCGGCTATTGGCGCATGCCGGAGAAGACCAAGGCGGAATTCCGCGCCGACGGTTTTTTCATCACCGGCGATCTCGGTATGGTCGACGCCGACGGCTACGTCCACATTGTCGGCCGCGGCAAGGACCTGATCATATCGGGCGGCTACAACATCTATCCGAAGGAACTCGAAAGCGAGATCGACGCCCTCGACGGGGTTAGCGAAAGCGCCGTCATCGGCGTTGCCCATCCGGATTTCGGCGAGGGCGTCACCGCTGTCGTCGTGCGGGCGCCGTCATCGCGGATCACCGGTGCCGAAATTCTCGGCGCCATCGCCGGACGGGTGGCGAAATACAAGCACCCGAAACGGGTGATCTTCGTCGATGAGCTGCCGCGCAACACCATGGGCAAGGTACAGAAGAACCTGCTGCGCGATACCTACAAGGACATATACGCATCATAGTTGCGCTGGGGCAGGGGCGCCTTACTCCTTGCGCGGCCTTTCGGCCCGACTGCCGGAACCCCACAAGGCGCGCTTCAGCAGGTTGCGCTTGCGTGGGGCGAGATTGATGTCGCTGACAAGCTTGGCGCCGCCCTCGCGCCGTTCGAGGGTGATCTTGCGGCTGTGGAAGGCTTCCAGCTCGGCCCGGTGCGCCACGCTGATGATGGTGACATCAGGCAATTCGCGGATCACCGTCGCCATCATGGTGTCCTGGCTCTTCTCGTCGAGCGCCGAGGTTGCTTCATCCAGCACGACGATATCGGGGCGGTGCAGCAGCAGGCGCGCGAAGGCGAGGCGCTGCTTTTCGCCGCCCGACAGCGTCTGGTCCCATGGCGCTTCTTCCTTGATCCTTTCGGCAAGATAGGCAAGGCCGACCTTGTCGAGGGCGGCCTTGATCTGTTTGATCGTCCACTTGTCCGCCGCCGCGGGATAGGCGACCGCGCGGCGAAGCGTGCCCGAGGGGATGTAGGGGCGTTGCGGCAGCATGAACAGTCGCCTGTCGGCGTGGAAATTGACGCTGCCGCCGCCCCATGGCCACAGGCCAGCAACGGCCCGCACCAGCGTCGACTTGCCCGAGCCGGATTCGCCAGCCACCAGCACGCGCTCACCCGGTTCGATCGCAACCTCGGTTTCCTTGACCACGGAGGTGCCGTCGTCGAGCGTGACGGAGAGATCGTCGAGGCTGAGCATCGCACCGTCTTCGGTTTTGCCGTGCTGGATGCGTCCGAGCGCGTCGCTCTGCTCCGCACGCTCGAGCCCGTCGAGCGACATCATCAGCGAGGCGATGCGCCGCGCCGAGGCGTTCCAGTCGGCAAGACGCGGGTAGTTGTCGACCAGCCATCCGAACGCGCCTTGCACGATGCCAAAGGCAGACGCTGCCTGCATCACCTCGCCAAGCGTCATCGAGCCCTCGAGGAATTTTGGCGCGCACAGCAGGATCGGCACGACCGGCGCAAACAGGCTCGATCCCTGCGACACCGCCGCCGTGCGCATGTGCTGGCCCGTCAGCAGCGCCCATTGCCTGAGCACATGGCCGAAATTCCTGTCGATGCCGCTGCGCTCCTCCTCCTCGCCGCCCAGCAAGGCGATGCTCTCGCCGTTTTCGCGCACGCGCGTCAGCGTGTAGCGCAATTCGGCTTCCGCCTGGTTCTTCTGCTCGGAGAGCCGGACGAAATGGCGGCCGATGACCACCATCGAGGTCGAGGTGATGGCGGCATAGATCATCGCGGTGATAACTAGGAAGCCGGGAATGGTAATGCTCTCGCTGCCGATCGGCAGGGTGAGCGCGCCGCCGATGGTCCACAGCACGACGATGAAGGTCGAGGCCGACAGGAACGCGTTGAGGACGCCGGCGATGAAATCGACCGGCGACTCGGTGGCGATGCGCAAATCCTCGGTCATGCGGGCCTCGGGGTTCTGGTGGTCGCCGCCGACGAGGTTCAATTGGTAGTAGCGACCGCTTGCCAGCCAGCGCGCAATGACCGCGGTGGTCAGCCAGGAACGCCAGCGGCGCTGGATCGTCATGCGCAGGTAAACCTGCGCGACGACAAGGCTGCCGCTGCAGATCACCAGCGGTACGAATAGCGCGCTGAGGAAGTAGACGCTGCGGGCGTTGCGCTGCTCGAGCGCATCGAACATCGAGCGGTTCCAGACATTGATGCCATACTGGAAGCCGATATTGATGCAGATTAGAAGCAACACCCCGATCGTGAACGGCCAGGCGAGCCGGTCGCCGCGCCGGCTCCAGTAACCGCGCGCGCTGATCCAGAAACGCCGCAGCAGATATTTCTTGCGCGCCTGCTCGGCCTCTTCGAGCGTCAGTTGCGGATCGGGCTCGACAGCCTCCGGTGGCGGTCCCGGCTGGCCGTCGACCTCGGGGGCAGCTTCGGCGGCCGACGGCTTTTTTTCGCGCAACTCCTCGTGGCGTGGCCTCTGGTCACGCGGCGCTTGCTGTCGCGGCTTCAAGGCATCGCGCGGTTTGATGCCGTCGGCCTGTTTCAATTTGGGTTTCGCCTCGGACATACGCTCCGACAACGACCTCAAAATCAAAAGGTTTCATGACGTCAGCCGACTTGAACCTGAAATCAACGCAGTGGCGGAACCGGCCGCAAAAACCTTTTCGCCGCCGATCCAGACGCCCTTCGTGTCGAGATCGTCCGACAGCGCGACCATGTCCGCGGCCGTGCCGTTGGCGAATCGGCCCAGCCGGTGCGACTGGCCGATTGCTTGCGCCGGATAGAGCGAGGCCATGCGCAAGGCCTCGGAAAGCTCGACCCCGACGACGCGGTGGATGAAACGAACGGCCGAGATCATATCGAGATCGGCGCCCGCCAGCGTTCCGTCGGCGAGCCTCAGGCTGCCATCCCTTCGATAGATGGTGCGGCCGTTGAGTGTGAACGACGTCATGTCGGTGCCGATTGTCGCCATGGCGTCGGTGACCAGCACGATTTTGCCGGGACCTTGCTTGGCGCGCAGCGCGATCTTGATCGTGGCCGGATCGACATGGATGCCGTCGGCGATGAGACCGGCCGACAAGCTGCCGATGTCGATGGCCGCGCCGACCAGTCCGGGCTCGCGATTGCCGATCTGGCTCATCGCGTTGAACAGATGGGTGACCATCGAGGCGCCGCCCGCGGCAAAAGCGCTGGCGGTGGCATAGCCGGTATCGGAATGGCCAAGGCTGACGATGATGCCGGCCTTGGCGAGTGCCGCGACGCGCGCCGGCTCGACGGATTCAGGGGCAATGGTGGTGAGCAGCACCGGTAGTTTTTGCCGCGCGGCGATCAGCATCGCCTGGTCGGCATCCGTCATCGGCCGGATCAGCGCCGGATCATGCGCGCCCTTGCGGGCAACCGACAAATGCGGGCCTTCGAGATGCAGCCCGAGAAACCCAGGCACCTTCTGGCGCGCCGCTGCCTCGCCGGCGGCGACAGCGGCGGCGGTGATGTCTGATGTGTCGGTGATCAGAGTCGGCAGCAGCCCCGTCGTGCCGAAGGGCGCATGTGCGCGGCAGATGGTCTCGATCGAAGCGACATCGGGGTGGTCATTGAGCATGACGCCGCCGCCGCCATTGACCTGCAGGTCGACGAAGCCCGGCGCCAGCACGCCGCCGCCGGTGTCGACGACGCGGATATCCGAGGGGATGGCGCCGGCGGGCAAAATGGCCTCGACGAGACCGTCGCGCACGACAAGTGCGTGGCCTTCATGCCAGTCGTCGCCGTCGAAAACCCGGGCGCCAGTCAGGGCAAAGCGATCGCTCATACTGTCTCCGTCACCTTGCGAAGATTGCGCGGCGTGTCCGGGTCGAGACCGCGATGGCGGGCAAAGGCCTCGACGAACATGTAGAAGGAGACGATCAGCGTCAGCGGATCGGTCAGCGGGTGGCCGGTGGCGACATGCGGCAGGCGCACAGCGCGTTTGCCAAGTGCGGAGGTGACGAACACCGGCGCGCCCTTGGCCGCCAGGCTGTCGGCGGCCTCGGCAATGGACGGTTCGGAGGCGTCGCGCGCAGCCAGCGCCAGCACCGGAAAATCGGGGCCGATCAGCGCCAGCGGGCCGTGCATGACTTCGGCGGCGCTGTAGGCTTCCGCATGCATGCCGCAGGTCTCCTTGAATTTCAGCGCCGCCTCATTGGCCATCGCCGCCGACGGTCCGCGGCCGAGGATGAACAGCGATTTCTGCTTCTCGATCGTCTCAGACAGCACGCTCATCCAGTCGCAGGCGATCGCCTTGCCGAAATGCTCCGGCAGGCGGGCAAGTGCGGCCAACAGCGCATCGTCACCGGTGGCGTGCGCCATCAGAGCGAGGCCGGCGACGGCCGAATTGATGAAGGTCTTGGTGGCCGCCACGCTGCGCTCGGGGCCGGCCAGGATATCGATCGCATAGTCCGATGCGCGCGCCAGCGGCGAATCGGCGGTGTTGGTGATGGCGATGGTCAGCGCGCCCCCCGCCCGCGCGGTTTCGGCCATAGCGACGATATCGGGGCTCTTGCCCGACTGCGAGATCGCCAGGCAGGCCGAGCCGGCGAGCCTGAGCTTGCGGCCGTAGATCGAGGCGATCGACGGGCCGACCGACGCGACGGCCAGGCCGGCGGTCAGTTCGACGGCATATTTCATGAAGGTGGCGGCATGGTCGGACGAGCCGCGCGCCACGGTGACGACAAACTGCGGGTCGCGTTCGCGGATGCCGCGCCCGGCCTCGGTCAACACGGCGCCGGAGCCGTCGAGCAGGCGGGCGACCGCTTGCGGGACCTCCTCGATCTCGCGCCGCATATGGGTCATTTCTGTCGTGCTCATGGTCGGCCCTCTTCGCTCGGCCCTGTCAGCCGCAGTTCGGCGACGAAATCATAGGCGTCGCCCCGGTAGATGGAGCGGGTGAATTCGATCACCTTGCCGCTCGCCAGATAGGAAATGCGTTCGATGTGCAGGCCGGCAATGCCTGGCGGCACTTCGAGCAGGCGCGCGTCGCTGTCGCCGAGATTGGCGGCGGAAATGCGCTGCACGGCGCGCACCGGCCGGTTGCCGGTCAATTCCAGCGCCGCATAGAGCGAGGAGCCTATATCGGCCGGGTCGGGCAACACGCTGGCCGACAGCGAGGCGCGCTCGATCGCCAGCGGTGTGTCGTTGGCGATGCGCAGGCGCGCCACGCGCGCCACGAGTTCGCTCGACGACAGGCCGAGCACCATCATCTCGTCGGGCGAAGGTGCGTAAAGGCCTCGGTCGAGCCATGCCGAACGCACAGCCATGCCGCGCCGCGCCATGTCTTCGGTGAACGAGGTCAGCCGCGACAGCGACTGTTCGACACGCTCCATGCGCGGCGCCACGAAAGTGCCGGAGCCGTGGCGCTGCACCAGGATGCCGCCCTTGACGAGGTCCTGCACCGCCTTGCGCACGGTGACCCGCGAAATATCGGCCTTGGTGGCGATGTCGCGCTCGGAAGGCAGCGCGTCGCCCGGCCCGATCAGGCCGCGATTGACCGCGTCCTCGATGCTCTTGCGAAGCTGCAGATAAAGCGGCGCGCCGCTTTGCGCCTGATGTTTGAGCGTGGCGAAGATCTGGTCGGCGGCCTCGCTCATCGAGTTGCCTCCGCGTGTCCGGCGAAAAGGCGAACCGCCATCTGCACCGCGCCGCCCAGCGCGTCGTCGAGCGGCGGCTTCAGCAGCGCCCGGTAGCGGGCAGACAGCCGCGGCGCGTAGAGCGGCGCCAGCCCGCCGAGCAGGCACAGCGGCGCGTCTTCTGAGAGGTCGAGCGCGCCGAGCGAGGCTTCGACATCGGCGACCACCCTGTCGAGGATCCAGTTGGCGACGCTGTCGCCCTTCCCGGCATGCTCGAACACCTTGGGTGCGAAGCCGCCGAAGTCACCCGGCTTGGCATTGGTGGTGAATTCGACGACGTCCTCCGGGTTGTTGCGGAACACGGCCAGCATGCTCTGCGTCAGCGGCGAACCTTCGCGGACGCCGTCATAGGCAAGCAGTGTCTGTTCGAGCAGGTCGCGGCCGATACGGGCGCCGCTGCCCTGGTCGCCAACCTGGAAGCCCCAGCCGCCGATGGCGCGCGATTTGCCTTGTCTGCGCGCCATATAGGCGGTGCCGGTGCCGAGGATCGCCATGGCGCCGTCGCCGGAGCCGACAGCGCCTTCCAGCGCGATCTCGGCGTCGGTCTCGACGCGGCTGATGCTGAATGGCAGGATCGCTTCAAGCTGCTGCCGGTAGGTGCCGACATTGGCGCCGGCAAGGCCGAGAATTGCGGGTGTTTGCGAGATCAGTTCCGGATCCTGCCCGGCGGCGAGGAACGCCTGCCTGGCGGCCTCGACGATGTTCGAGCGGGCGCCGGTCAGGTCGGTGCGTATGTTGGCGGCGCCGCTTTTGGCGCGGCCAACAACAGTGCCATCCGCTGTTGCCAGGGCAGCCCTGCAGCTGGTGCCGCCACCATCGATTCCGAGCACGAGATTCACGTGGTTTCTCCTCCATGCGGATAATACCAATAAAATACCAATAGCCAAGGGTTAATTTCCGTTTCAAAAAGATTAAGCCGTATTTTATTGAAAAACCTATGCATTTCGTCGGCTCAGCGATTTCTGGCCAGCGAATTCGTTAATGCGTGTGGACAAGTGGTATTTTTTTGGTATTGTTCTGGTATTGGAGGAACCGGGATGGCCGAAACGCGCACCGAAGCGCTTCACCAGAATGCCGAGGGGCTGGATATCCAAGCCCCGGACGCCATCCTTTCCTATTTGGCCGACGCGCAGATCGAAGCCGCAAAAGTTGTGCGCCATGCCATCCCGTCCATCGCCAGGGCAGCAGAAATCATCGCCGGTGGGTTGAAGAGTGGCGGCAAGCTTGCCTATGCGGCGGCCGGCAGCTCCGGCCTGATGGCGCTGGCCGATGCGCTTGAATTGCCCGGCACCTTCGGTATTCACCGCGACCGCATTGCTATCCTGATCGCCGGCGGCGACGACGCTTTCCGCACATTGGCCGGCGGGCCGGAAGACGATGCCGAGGAGGCCGCGGCAGCGGTCGCCAAGGCGGGCCTCGGCAAGGGCGACTGCCTGATCGCCATTTCCGCCAGTGGCACGACGCCTTATGCGGTGCGGGCCATCGAGGAAGCGGCGCGCCGCGGCGCTGCCACTATCGGTATCGCCAACAACAGGGACTCTGCGCTGCTGCGCCAGGCACAAACCGCCATCCTGCTCGAAACGCCACCGGAGCTGATCGCCGGCTCCACGCGCATGGGCGCCGGCACCGCCCAGAAGATCGCGCTCAACATGCTGTCGACGCTGACCGCAATCCATCTCGGCCATGTGCATGACGGCTACATGGTCAATCTCATGGCCGACAACATCAAGCTGCGCGACCGCGCGGCGCGCATCGTCGCCGCCGTCAGCGGGCGCGACACGGACGAGGCGGCCCGCCTGCTCGAGAAGAGCGGCGGCGCGGTCAAGACCGCCATTCTGCTCGCCGCCGGCGCCGCCAGCGCTGACGCGGCGCAGAAAATACTGGAAGAGGCCGGCCAGAAGCTGCGGCCGGCCCTTTCCGCTATAGAGGGGAGCAAGGGGCGCACTGCCTCCGTTCTCAAAACCGAACCTGAAAAAGGTCAACAGGGAGACTGAGCATGACAACGAAACTACTGACGGCACTGCTTTTGGGCACCAGCATTCTCGGCTCGGCCGGCGTTGCCTATGCCGACGACGTAACGCTCAACATCGAAAGCTGGCGCGGCGACGACCTTGCCATCTGGAAGGACAAGTTGATCCCGGCTTTCGAAGCCAAGAACCCGGGCATCAAGGTGGTGTTCGCGCCGTCGGCTCCGACCGAATATGACGCAGCGCTCGGCGCCAAGCTCGCCGCCGGCTCGGCGGGCGACCTGATCACCTGCCGCCCATTCGACAAGTCGCTCGAGCTGTTCAAGAAGGGCAACCTTGCCGATCTCTCGGCGCTGCCCGGCATGGAGAACTTCTCGCCCGTGGCAAAGTCCGCCTGGCAGACCGACGACGGCAAGGCGAGCTTCTGCGTGCCGATGGCCTCGGTCATCCACGGCTTCATCTACAACAAGGACGCCTTCGACAAGCTCGGCATCAAGGTGCCGGAGACCCGCGACGAGTTCTTCGCCGCGCTCGACAAGATCAAGGCCGACGGCACCTACATCCCGATGGCGATGGGCACCAAGGATCTCTGGGAAGCCGCGACTATGGGCTACCAGAACATCGGCCCCAACTACTGGAAGGGCGAGGACGGTCGCGCGGCGCTGATCAAGGGCGAGCAGAAGCTGACCGACAAGGACTGGGTCGCGCCCTATGAGGAACTGGCCAAGTGGAAGCCTTATCTCGGCGACGGCTTCGAGGCGCAGACCTATCCGGACAGCCAGAACCTGTTCACGCTCGGCCGCGCCGCCATCTACCCGGCCGGCTCGTGGGAAATCGGCCTGTTCAACACCCAGGCGCAGTTCAAGATGGGCGCCTTCCCGCCGCCGGTCGAGAAGGCCGGCGACACCTGCTACATCTCCGATCATACCGATATCGGCATGGGCCTCAATGCGGCTTCGAAGAATGCCGATGCGGCCAAGACCTTCCTGTCCTGGGTCGCCTCGCCGGATTTCGCCACCATCTATGCCAACGCGCTGCCGGGCTTCTTCAGCCTGAACTCCTCGCCGGTGAAGATGGCAGACCCGCTGGCGCAGGAATTCGTCTCCTGGCGCGCCAAGTGCAAGCCGACGATCCGTTCGACCTACCAGATCCTGTCGCGCGGCACGCCGAACCTCGAGAACGAGACCTGGGTCGAATCGGCCAACGTCATCAACGGCACCGAGACGCCGGAAGCTGCCGCCAAGAAGCTGCAGACCGGCCTCGACAGCTGGTATCATCCGGCCAAGTAAGAGCTCAGGCAACGGAGCCGGCCGGGCGCACGCCTGGCCGGTTCCGGACCACCTCATTCACAGTGCACCTATTCAGATTGCGATTGTCGGCACCGCCTCCCGGCCTTACCCTCACTGTTGTGGGGAAGGCTAGCTGATCAGTCGCAGGCCTTGTTCTTGCCGCATCCGGTAAGGATGTCAGGGCCGTGCATCGAGGCATCATCTAGATCGGTACCCTTTGGAACCGAGAGACGGCGGGGACCGAACTCATGGCCGCAGATATCAGACCGAAAAGACCGTTCCGCTGGCACATCGGCATCTTCCTGGCGCCGGCGGTGCTCGTCTACTCGGCGATTATGATCCTGCCGCTCGCCGGCACGCTGCAGCTGTCGCTGTTCCGCAACATCGAGCAGCATCAGGTCTTCGTCGGGCTGCAAAACTTCCGCACCCTGTTCGGCGACCCCAACTGGTCGGTGGGTTTCTGGAACGCGCTCAGGAACAACACCTGGTTCTTCATCATCCACATGATCGTGCAAAACCCGATCGGCGTCATGCTGGCGGCGCTTCTGTCCAGCCCGAAACTCAGATTCGCGGCCTTCTACCGCACCGCGATCTTCGTTCCGACCATCCTGTCCTTCGTCATCGTCGGTTTCGCCTGGAAGCTGATCCTGTCCCCGTTGTGGGGCGTGGCGCCGCATCTGATGGATCTCGTCGGCCTCAAAAGCCTGTTCACGCCGTGGCTCGGCAAGGAGCAATATGCACTGACCGCACTCAGCCTGATCTCGGTGTGGCAGTTCGTCGGCATCCCGATGATGCTGATCTATGCCGCCCTGCTGTCGATCCCCGAAGAGGTGATCGAGGCCGCCGAATGCGATGGGATTACCGGCCTTTCACAGTTCTGGAAGATCAAGCTGCCGCTGATCCTGCCGTCGATCGGCATTATCTCGATCCTCACCTTCGTCGGCAATTTCAACGCCTTCGACCTGATCTACACCGCGCAAGGCGCGCTCGCCGGGCCGAACTATTCGACCGACATTCTCGGCACCTTCCTCTACCGCGCCTTCTTCGGCTTCCAGCTGCAGACCGGCGACCCCAATATGGGCGCGGCGATTGCCACGATGATGTTCCTGATCATCCTCGGCGGCGTCTGCGTCTACCTCTTCCTCGTCCAGACGCGCCTGCGTCGCTACCAGTTCTGAGGGGCGAGATGTCGAGCTTGAACACCCCCCTCTGGCCTGCCGGCCATCTCCCCCGCAAGGGGGGAGATTGGCAGCGTTGGCCTTGCCGGCCATCTTGCTGCGTTGGTGATTGGCGAAAGCAGTCGCGACATCCGATCTCCCCCCTTGCGGGGGAGATGTCCGGCAGGACAGAGGGGGGTGCCTTGGCGCCATTCCTTGGAAGTGTGCGTCAGGAGACCTCCCAATGAGCACCGCCACCCGTTCCGTGCCCCGCACCATCGGCGCCCACGCGATCCTGTTGACCTACACGGCGATCGCGCTGTTTCCGGTGATCCTCGTCATCATGAACTCGTTCAAGTCGCGCGCGGGCATCTTCGGCGCGCCGCTGACGCCGCCGACGCCCAAAACCTTCGACCTGATCGGCTACACGACGGTGATCGGCCAGGGCGACTTCATCCACTATTTCCAGAACAGCCTCGTCGTCACCGTCGCCTCGCTGTTCTTCGTGCTGTTGTTCGGCGCCATGGCGGCGTTCGCGCTGTCGGAATACCGCTTCCGCGGCAACTCGCTGATGGGGCTTTATCTGGCGCTCGGCATTATGATCCCGATCCGGCTGGGCACCGTCGCCATCCTGCAATTGATGGTGGCGAGCGGGCTGGTCAACACGCTGACGGCGCTGATCCTGGTCTACACCGCGCAGGGCCTGCCGCTTGCCGTGTTCATCCTGTCGGAATTCATGAAGCAGGTGTCCGACGATCTGAAGAATGCCGGCCGCATCGACGGCCTGTCCGAATACACCATCTTCTTCCGCCTGGTGCTGCCGCTGGTCAGGCCCTCGATGGCAACCGTCGCCGTCTTCACCATGATCCCGATCTGGAACGATCTGTGGTTCCCGCTGATCCTGGCGCCGTCAGAAGAAACCAAGACGGTGACGCTCGGCGCCCAGCTCTTCCTCGGCCAGTTCGTCACCAACTGGAACGCCATCCTGGCCGCACTGTCGCTGGCGATCATGCCGGTGCTGATCCTCTACGTCATCTTCTCGCGGCAGCTGATCCGCGGCATCACGTCCGGAGCCGTCAAGTGAACTCTGAAACACCTCTTCGCGTCGTCGTTGCCGGCCTCGGCAATATGGGCCGCAGCCACGCGCTGGCCTACCATGCCAATCCAGGTTTTCAGATCGCAGCGCTGATCAACCGCTCCGACGTGCCGCTGCCGGACAGGCTGTCGGGTTACGGCATAAGGCGCTCCTTCGATGAAGCCCTGCGTGACGAAAAGCCCGATGTCGCCTGCATCGCCACCTATTCCGACAGCCATGCCGACTATGCGGTGAGGGCGTTCGAGGCCGGTTGCCATGTCTTCGTCGAAAAGCCGCTGGCAACGACGGTGGCCGACGCCAAGCGCGTCGTCGCGGCGGCGAAGGCCAATGGCAGAAAACTGGTGATCGGCTATATCCTGCGCCATCACCCGTCCTGGATCAGGCTGATCGCCGAAGCGCGCAAGCTAAGCGGCCCCTACGTTTTCCGCATGAACCTCAATCAGCAATCCTCGGGCCACACCTGGGAGACGCACAAGCAGTTGATGCAGACGACGTCGCCGATCGTCGACTGCGGCGTCCACTATCTCGACGTCATGCTGCAGATCACCGATGCCAAACCGATCGAGGTGCGTGGCATGGGCGTGCGGCTGACCGAGGAGGTGGCACCCTCGATGTACAATTACGGCCATCTGCAGGTGCTGTTCGATGACGGGTCGGTCGGCTGGTATGAGGCCGGCTGGGGGCCGATGATTTCGGAAACGGCGTTCTTTGTGAAGGACGTCATCTCGCCCAATGGCTGCGTGTCGATCGTCATGAAGGAAGGTGTGAAGTCCGACGACATCGACACCCACACCAAGACCTCCACCATCCGCCTGCACAATGCGGCGACCGGCGCGGACGGCAAGTTTCTCAAAGCCGACGAGATGCTGTCAATGGAGGGCGAACCCGGCCATCAGGACCTCTGCGACCTCGAACAGGCCTTCGTGCTGAAGGCGATCCGCGAGGATCTGGATCTCACCAAACATATGGACGACGCGGTCAAATCGCTCGCCGTCTGCCTTGCCGCAGACGAGAGCGTGCGCAGTGGAAAGGCGGTGCGATTGTGACCGCAGAATTGTCGTCACGGGTTGCATTCGCGCCCACATTCCAATTTGGAGGACTGCCGTGGGCTCGCTGAACATTGAGAACGTGAAGAAGGCCTTCGGGCCGGTCGAGGTGCTGAAGGGCATCAACCTCGAAGTGAACGACGGCGAGTTCGTCGTCTTCGTCGGCCCGTCTGGCTGCGGCAAGTCGACCTTGCTCAGAGTCATTGCCGGACTGGAGGATTCGACCTCGGGCCGCGTCGTCATCGACGGCGCGGACGTCTCGGCCACGCCGCCGGCCAAGCGTGGCATCGCCATGGTGTTCCAGACCTATGCGCTCTACCCGCATCTGACGGTGAAGAACAATATGGGCCTTGGCCTCAAGCAGGCAGGAACGCCGGCGGCCGAAATCGAGCGCCGCATCGGCATCGCGTCATCGATGCTGTCGCTGGAGCCCTATCTCGAAAGACGGCCGGCCGAACTCTCCGGCGGCCAGCGCCAGCGCGTCGCCATCGGCCGCGCCGTGGTGCGCGAGCCAAAGCTTTTTCTCTTCGACGAGCCGCTTTCGAACCTCGATGCGGCACTGCGCGTCAACACGCGGCTGGAGATCGCGCAGCTGCATCGCCGGCTGAAGGCAACGATGATCTACGTCACCCACGACCAGGTCGAGGCGATGACGCTGGCCGACAAGATCGTCGTGCTCAATGCCGGCAGGATTGAGCAGATCGGCGGCCCGATGGAGCTCTACAATTCGCCGGCAAATGAGTTCGTCGCCGGCTTCATCGGCTCACCGAAGATGAATTTCGTCGACGGCGCCCGCCTCGGCGAAACCGCCAAGACCATCGGCGTGCGGCCGGAACATTTGACCGTCGATCCGAAATCCGGCGCCTGGAAGGGAACGGTGGTGCACGCCGAGCACCTCGGCGCCGACACCAATCTGTATCTCGATTGCGAGAAGGCCGGTCTGATCACCGTGCGGATCTTTGGTGTTTATGATGCCGAGCCGGGTGCCACGCTGTATGCGACGCCGGATCCGGCGAAGACGTATCGGTTTGGCGCTGATGGGAAGGTGTTGAAGTAGCTTGACACCCTCTTCCTTTCCTCTCCCTCCGGAGGGGGGAGAGCGACTATCTGGGGTGTCAAGTTGCAATTACGAACTCGTTGCGCGCATCGCGTGCTTTTGCATTGAGGATGACCAGGAGTTT
>NZ_JAMYOM010000032.1:0-68600 GCF_040319805.1 Mesorhizobium sp. M0848
CGAACAGGATGGAAACGAATCTCCATCCTGTTCGATAGGTCTTACCAGATCCTCATCCAGCCCAACTTAAGTGAACTGCATTAGCTCGAAAGCGCCGCTCTTTTGTTGGGGTAAGTCCCTATTCCGCAGCCACCTTGGCCATCGGATTGTTCGGGTGCGTCGTCCAGTTGGCATAGACCGGCGATACCGGCCTGCCGGTGCGCTGGTCCATCACGCCTGCCGCCAGCGGTTCCATGGTGATGCAGTTCTCGACCGGGCAGACATTAACGCACAGATTGCAGCCGACGCATTCGGCCTCGATCACCTCGAAGTGCCTGACGCCGTCGACCATGCTGGTGATCGCCTGGTGCGAAGTGTCCTCGCAGGCGATGTGGCAGCGGCCGCATTTGATGCAGGCATCCTGGTCGATACGCGCCTTGGCGACGTAGTTCAGGTTGAGATACTGCCAATCGGTGACATTGGGCGTGGCGCGGCCGACGATGTCGTTGAGCGAGGCGTGCCCCTTCTCGTCCATCCAGTTTTCGAGGCCCGCGATCATTTCCTGCACGATCTTGAAGCCATAGGTCATTGCCGCCGTGCAGACCTGCACATTGCCGGCGCCGAGCGCCATGAATTCGGCAGCATCGCGCCAGGTGGTGATGCCGCCGATACCGGAGATCGGCAGGCCGCGGGTTTCGGGATCGCGCGCGATCTCGGCCACCATGTTCATGGCGATCGGCTTCACCGCCGGGCCGCAATAGCCGCCATGCGAGCCCTTGCCGTCGATTGTCGGCTGCGGCGCGAAGCTGTCGAGGTCGACACCGGTGATTGAATTGATGGTGTTGATCAGCGACACCGCGTCAGTGCCGCCGGCATGTGCCGCCCGTGCGGGCTTGCGCACATCGGTGATGTTGGGCGTCAGCTTGGTGATGACGGGCATGCGGGTGTTCTGCTTGCACCAGCGCACCACCATTTCGATATATTCCGGCACCTGGCCGACGGCGGCACCCATGCCGCGTTCCGACATGCCGTGCGGGCAGCCGAAATTGAGCTCGATGCCGTCGGCCTCCGTCTCCTCGACCACCGGCAGGATCGCCTTCCAGGCCTCCTCGACGCATGGCACCATCAGCGAGACGACGATGGCGCGGTCGGGCCAGTCCTTCTTGACCTGCTTGATCTCGCGCAAATTGACCTGCAGGTCGCGGTCGGTGATCAGCTCGATGTTGTTGAGGCCGAGCAGGCGGCGGTCGGCGCCCCAGATCGCGCCGTAGCGCGGGCCGTTGACGTTGACCACCGGTGGGCCTTCCTCGCCCAGCGTCTTCCACACCACGCCGCCCCAGCCGGCCTTGAAGGCGCGGATGACGTTGTAGGCCTTGTCGGTCGGCGGCGCCGAGGCCAGCCAGAACGGATTTGGCGATTTGATGCCGACGAAATTGTTTCTGATATCTGCCATGCTCATGCCCTCCCGTTCGAGGTCAGTGCCCGATTGATGCTCTCCGCAGCGTCGCGGCCTTGCGCGACCGCCGAGACGGTCAGGTCGTCGCCACCGAAGATGCAGTCGCCGCCGGCCCAGACCCTGGCGAGAGAAGTGCGCCCTTCCGCATCGACCTTGATGCGGCCGGCTTCAAGATCGATCGACGCACCGCTGCCATTAAGGGCGACCGGCACAAAACTCTGTCCAATCGCCTTGAACACCTGGTCGGCAACGAGCGTCAGTGTCTCGCCGGTGCCGGCAAGCCTGTCGCCGTTCAGCGCCGTGTATTCGAGTTCGACGGCGGTGACCTTGCCGCCTTCGGCGATCACCCGCTTCGGCTGCAGCCAGTGGCGGATGCTGACGCCGTTGGCTGCCGCCAGATCCTGTTCGAATTCGGAAGCGTTCATGTGCTCCTGGCCGCGCCGGTAGCAGATCGTCACCTCCTCGGCGCCGAGCAGCTTCGACTGTACCGCGGCGTCTATGGCCGTCATGCCTCCACCGATGACGACGACACGGCGGCCAACCGGCAGGCCGGAAAGGTCGCTGGCCTGGCGCAGTTCGGCAATGAACTCGACCGCGTTGATGACGCCGTCGGCCTCCTCGCCATCAGCACGCAGCGCGTTGACGCCGCCAAGGCCCATGCCGAGAAACACCGCATCGTAATTGCGGATCAGGTCCGACAGCTGGTAGTCGCGGCCGAGCGCCTTGCCGTTCTGGATGTCGATGCCGCCGATCGCGGTCACGTAGTTGACTTCGGCTTGGGCGAAATCGTCGACACTCTTGTAGGCGGCGATGCCGTATTCGTTGAGGCCACCGGCCTTCGCGCGCGCTTCCAGGATGGTCACGTCATGGCCGTGGCGGGCGAGCCGGTGCGCGGCGGCAAGGCCGGCCGGCCCGGCGCCGACCACGGCGATTGTCTTGCCGGTCGGCTCGGCGCGCGGATAAAACTGCTTGTTCTCGCCCATGGCGACATCGGTGGCGTAGCGCTGCAGGCGGCCGATCTGCACCGGCTTGCCTTCCGCCACCTCGCGCACGCAGACTTCCTCGCACAGCGTTTCGGTCGGGCAGACGCGGGCGCACATGCCGCCCAATATGTTCTGGTCGAAGATGGTCTTGGCCGAACCGATCGGATTGCCGGTCGAGATCTGGCGGATGAACAGCGGAATGTCGATCGAGGTCGGGCATGCATTCATGCACGGCGCGTCGTAGCAGAAATAGCAACGATCGGATTCGACCAGCGCCTCGTGGTGATCGAGCGGCGGATGCAGGTCGGAAAAATTGTCCGCATACTGGTCGGCCGAGAGCCTGCCGCCCGCAATGCCTTCCCTGAATTGGCCTTCTGGCATCGTCAGTTCCCCATGTTTTCTTTTGAGGAAGGCTAGCACGTTTTATTTTTTTATCAATTGGTCAATTTTCGGCGCAAGCCCCTGAAAAGGCTCGACAATAACATGATTTTTTTAGTCATGTTATTGGAGGCGAGGGCCACTTTTCAGTGCGCGCGAATGGCCGGGTTCAAGCTTACAGCCATGAATGGTCTTGACCTCGTCGGCTACCAGTTGCTGCAGCCGCCACAGATTGCGGTCATGGATGCCGAATTCCTCGAGATGGCTGACCGTGTTGTAGAGATATTCGGCGCCGGATCCAATATGCCCGCAGGCTCTGGCCAGCACGCTCGCCACTCTGTCCAGCGGCTGGTTCAGCGACGTTCCCCTGCCCTTCACGCCGACCCAGAAGCCAAGCGCGCGCAGCGTACCTTGCGGCGTATGCACCGGCAGCCACCGGACCGTCTCGATGCTTTCGTGGTCGCTGATCTCGCGTCGCAGCAGCCTTTCGATCTGCGCCGGCTTTTCGCCCTCCGGCAAGCGGTAGATCACGCCGTTGCAGCGTCCGCCCCGTTCGAGCGCCATCATCAACCCCGGCTGCTCGGCGCTGCCCCGCCAACGCACCATGTCGAGGCAAAAAGAGCGGTGCCAGCCAAAGGCCGTGGCGAGCTGTTGCTCGACCGACTCGAATTCCGGCTTCCAGATCAGGGACCCGTAAGCGAACACCCATAGTGGTCCCTCATCGGCTTCATTGGACAGCCGCAAGGCAAGGGTGCGGAAATCCTCGTCGTTCATGTCTGTCCAACTCGGGTCCGGGCCGGGATCGGCCTCTTCCCGATGGCACAGTGCGACAAGCTCGGGCGTGAGCGACATCAAGCGCATGGACGACAACCCCTCATCACCGCAGAGAAATCGAAAACCAGAGCTCGCGCAACCAGGGAACGCTTGGCACACACACCCATTGTTGTCCGGGCGTGTCGGATTTCCGTCGTGAGGATCGTCCTAAGATGGACGACGATCGATCCATGAAAGGTGAGGAGACCGAAAATGCCGAAAACCCCGATGCCCTTCTTCTGGTACGAATTGATGACATCAGATCTCGACGCCGCCGAGGCGTTCTACACCCAAGTGGTCGGCTGGACGGCGCAGCCCTTCGATAAGGCACCCGGCATGCCGCGCTATATCGTGATGAATGTCGGCGAACGTGGCGTCGGCGGACTGATGACCTTGCCCGAGGATGCCGCCAAGATGGGCATGCCGCCTGCCTGGCTTGGCTATATTCACACCAAGGATGTCGACGCCGCCACGGCATCGCTGGAGAAAGCCGGCGGCACCGTTCACCGCCAGCCCGACGACATGCTGGGTGTCGGCCGCTTTGCCGTCGTCGCCGATCCGCAAGGCACGACCTTCATGTTCCTGCAGCCGAACGGTCCCGACCAGCCTGTCGTGCCGGCCGGCACGCCGGGCCACATCGGCTGGCACGAGCTTTATACGAGCGACTGGAAAGCCGCGTTCGATTTCTATTCCGAGCAGTTCGGCTGGATCGACGCCGGCGATTTCGACATGGGTCCGATGGGCACTTACCAGACTTTTACGGCTGGCCCCGAATCCGGCGGCGGCATCATGAACAAGCCGGAGCAGATCCCGGTGCCGGTCTGGCAATTCTACTTCAACGTTGCGGCCATCGACGCGGCCGCAAAACGGGTCACCGACAATGGCGGCAAGATCCTGATGGGCCCGATGGAGGTCCCCGGCGGCAGTTGGATCGTCCAATGCCAGGACCCGCAAGACGCGCACTTCGCCTTGATGGCGCCAGTCCGCTGACCGCGATCGAAAACCGCTGACACAAAGCGCGGGTTTTCATCAGACCACCAATGAAGGCCTCTACCCCTGCCTGGCGCCGTCTCATTCCGGCGCCAGCACCGCAACCTTCAACTCAGCTTTTTTCGCGCCGCTGAACTGGACGGTGGCCGGGCCGGGCGCAAGCTTGAAGCGCACGCTCTTGCGGATGCCAGGGCATGTTTTCACGCCACTATAGCCCGCCGACTTGATGGCCTGGCCATCCTGGATGACATCGATCCAGGCCTCCCCCGAGAGACTGATCTGGATGGCTCCCTCGGATGGCACTTCCACGCTGGCGACGGCCCCAAACGTGTCTGATGCCGGCGCACGTTCGGGCGCCACCGCAAAACCGGCTTTCTCTACCGGCACCAGCGCCAGGTCCGCAGCCGCACCAACCGCCAGCGCCGCTCCGGACGGCGTTGCCGGTGCCGCGGCAAACAGGGTCTGCTCCCGCGTCACCGGCCATTTGAAGGCCTCACAGCCGGCGTCCTCGGCCATGGCGAAGCTGGTGCCTGCGACGATCGCGAACAGGCTGATGACGACTTTTTTCATGGCAAGACCCCCACACATTCAGATTGTTGTACACGCATTAATACAACCATAGAGGTATTAATGCAACCCTGGCGAGAAACATTTGAAGGGAATTGGGAACATTCCCAATCACTGATTGTTGATGGCAAACCAGGGGAAATGAATGGTCCAATGCCGGGCGATAAACTATGGCCGATCCCGGAAGCTAAAGGGAGTTTTAGATGAAGCTTTTCGACGGCCTTGCCAAATATCAGCCGCAGGCACTCGGCATTCTGCGCATCGTGACCGCGCTGCAGTTCATCGAGCATGGCAGCCAGAAACTGTTCAACTTCCCCGTCAGCGCCGATCCCCACGCCCTTTCCGGGCTGACCATGACCGCCGGCATCCTCGAATTCGCCGGCGGCATCCTGCTGGCGCTGGGCCTGTTCACCCGGCCGGTCGCGTTCCTTCTGGCCGGCGAAATGGCGATCGCCTATTTCATGGCGCACGCGCCGCGCGACTTCTTCCCGGTCAACAATGGCGGCGATTCGGCGATCTCATTCTGCTTCATCTTCCTCTATCTGGTGTTTGCGGGCGCCGGCGCCTTCGCGCTGGACAACCGCCGCAGCGCCTGACGCCCAGAAGAAGGGGCGGGCCTAGTGCATGTCGCCCAAAAGTGCCCGCGGTTTTGGGACAACGACATGTACAAAACAGGAATCTGAAGCGCATCGGCGAAGCCGAAGCGCTTCAGGCACGCATCCGTTCGAAATTGGCGTCGAAAAGCGGCACCACCTGAATGCGCGCCGCATGGCGCTTGCCCAGCAGCTCGATTTCGAAGCCGTCGCTCTCATCGGCGATCTCCTTCGGCACATAGCCGATGGCGACGGATTTCTTCGAATGATGCGCATAGCCGCCCGACGTCACCCAGCCGCGCACCGCACCATCGAACCAGATCGGCTCGTCGCCAATGACATCGGCATCGTCGGCATCGACGATAAAGGCGCGCAGGCGCAATTTGCCGCCCAGCTTGCGCTCGGCCAGCGCCGCGGCCTTGCCGATGAAATCGGCGTCCTTGCCGTAAGCAACGAAGCGGTCGAGCCCCGCTTCCAGCGGTCCGTAGATCGGCCGGTACTCGCGCCCCCATGAGCCGTAATTCTTGTCCAGCCGCAGCGCATTGAGGGCGCGCGAGCCGAACAGGCCGATGCCGAATTCCTCGCTCGCCGCCATCAGCGCTTGATAGGCGGCGCGCTGGTATTCCGGCGTCACCCAGATTTCGTAGCCGAGATCGCCGGTATAGCTCACACGGCCGACCAGGCACGGCGCCATGCCGATATCCATCCGGCCAATGGCCATGAAGGAAAATGCCGCATTGGAGACATCCGAACGCGTGGCCTTTGCCAGCACATCCCGCGCCTTCGGCCCCGCGATCGACAAGCCGCTGAGCTTCTGGCCCAGCGCCTCGATGCGGACCGAGCCGTCGTCTGGCAGGTGCTGCTCGAACCAGCGCATGTGGTATTGCTCGGCGATGCCGGAGCCGGCGAGGAACCAGCCGTCTTCCCCCAGATTGGCCAGCGTGAAGTCGCCGATCAGCCTGCCGTCCTGCTTCAGCATCGGCGCCAGCGTCATGCGGCCGGGTTTCGGCAGTTTGCAGGCAAGCATCCGGTCGAGCCAGGCGGCCGCCCCCTCACCCGTCACCTTGTATTTGGCGAAGCTCGAAATCTCGGACAGGCCGACACCGTCACGAACCGTCGCGACCTCCCTGGCGACCTGCGTGAAGTCGCTCGAGCGGCGCCACGAGAATTCGTCCTTGACGCCTTCCGGCGCGTACCACAGCGGCACTTCCAGCCCATAGGCAACGCCCCATTGCGCACCCCCAGCAGACAGCAGATCATAGATCGGCGTCGTCTTCAGCGGCCGCCCGGCGGGCAACTCCTCATTGGGGAAGCGGATCGAAAAGCGCCTGGAATAATTCTCGCGCACCTTGGCGTTGGTATAGGCCATCGTCGCCCAGTCGCCGTAGCGCGCGACATCCATCGCCCAGATATCGGCGCCGGGATCGCCCTCGATCATCCAGTTCGACAAAGCGAGGCCGACGCCGCCGCCTTGCGAAAAACCGGCCATGACGCCGCAAGCGACCCAGAAGCCCGGCAGCCCGCGCACCGGCCCGACCAGCGGGTTGCCGTCCGGCGCGAAGGTGAAGGGGCCGTTGATGATCTGCTTGATGCCGGTGTTCTGGAAGGCCGGGAAATGGCGGAAGCCGACCTCCAGCGACGGCGCGATGCGGTCGATGTCCGGCGCCAGCAGTTCATGGCCGAAATTCCATGGCGTCTGGTATTCGGACCACGGCTTGTTGGCCTTCTCATAGGTGCCCATCAGCATGCCGCCGCGCTCCTGGCGCAGGTAAAGCTCGCCATCGAAGTCGACCGCGTGGATGATCTCGGTGCCGGTCTTGGCGTTCCAGGCGGCGACCTCCGGCATATCCTCGGTGATCAGGTACATGTGCTCCATGGCCAGCACCGGCAGTTCGAGACCAACCATGCGGCCGACCTCGCGCGCCCACAGGCCGCCGGCATTGACGACATGCTCGGCCACCACCTCGCCCTTGTTGGTGATGATGCGCCACAGCCCGTCAGGACGCCGCACAATGTCCTCGACCTTGGTGAAACGCTCCACTTCCGCCCCAAGTTTCCGCGCGGCCTTGGCATAGGCATGGGTGACGCCCGAGGGGTCGAGATGGCCGTCCTCCTTGTTCCTGACGGCGCCGACGAACTGCCTGGGGTCGAGAAGCGGCATCAGTTCGGCCGCCTCGTTGGGCGAGATCTCCTCCAGCTCGATGCCGAGATAGCGGCCCTTGGCGACGACGCCGCGCAGCCAGTCCAGCCGCGCCTCGGTTGCCGCCAGAAGCACGCCACCGGTCAGATGCACGCCGGTCGCCTGCCCGGAAAGCTCCTCGATCTCCTTGTAGAGGTTGATGGTGTATTTCTGCAGCTTGGCGACGTTAGGGTCGCCATTAATGGTGTGCATGCCGCCGGCCGCGTGCCAGGTCGAGCCGGACGTCAATTCGTCGCGCTCCAGCAGGACAACATCGGTCCAGCCGTGGCGGGCGAGATGGAACAGCACGGAGCACCCGACGACGCCACCGCCAATGACCACGACCTTTGCATGCGATTTCATGAGTTTTGCTCTGTTATCAGTGAGTTGGATGGGTGAGTGGATTCAAGCTGGGAACGATCACGGCTCGCCCTGCCCGATCGCTTCCTTGCGCCTGGCCATGTAAGCCTCCAGCGCCTCGCGCACGGCGATATCCATCACCGGCTCGACATAGTCTTCCAGCGCCTTCTTCCACAGCCGCGTCGCGCGCGCCGTCGCGTCGAGCCCGCCAGCCTCCTGCCACGCCTCGTAATTCTGCCAGTTGGACAGCATCGGCTGGTAGAAGGCGGTGGCGTAGCGCTCCAGCGTGTGCGGTTCGCCGAAGAAATGGCCGCCGGTCGGCACCGCGCCCAACGCCTCGACGGCGAGCTCGGCCTCATTGACCTCGATCGGGCGCAAGAACTCCATCATGTGCTGGATCATCTCGACATCGATGATGAATTTTTCGAACGACGCCGTCAGCCCGCCCTCCTGCCAGCCGGCGGCGTGGTAGACGAGGTTGCCGTGGCCGAGCACCGCGCCCCACAGCGCCATCAGCGTCTCATAGGCGCCCTGCGCATCGGCAGCGTTGGAAGCCGAGCCCGGCGTCGTGCGGTACGGAAGCCCGTAGCGCCGCGCCAGTTGCCCCGACGCAATGTTGGCCTTGGTGTTCTCAGGCGTGCCGAAGGCCGGCGCGCCGGACTTCATGTCGACATTGGAGGTGAAGGCGCCATACATGACCGGCGCGCCTGGACGGACAAGCTGCGTCAGCACGACGCCGAACAGCGCCTCGGCGTTCTGCTGCGCCAGCGCGCCAGCCAGCGTCACCGGGCTCATCGCCCCCATCAGCGTGAACGGCGTCACCGCCACCGACTGGCCGAACTCGGCCATGGTCATCAGTCCTTCGGCCATCATCTCGTCGAAGCGGCGCGGCGAGTTGACCGAGATGATCGTGGTGATGCCGGGATCGTCGCGCATCTGATCGAGCGTCAGCCCGCGCGAAATCGCCATCATCTCGATGCCGTCAAGCGCCCTGCCCCTCCCGATCGCCGAGACATGGAAACTCTTGTCGGTCAGCGTCAGATTGGTGAAATAGGTGTCGAGATGGCGGGAATTGGCCGGCAGTTCCACCGGTGCGCAGACCTGGTTGCCCAGCATGTGGATGCAGTTGAAATGCTGCGCCAACCGGGTCAGATCCGCATAGTCGCGCAAATTGCCGGCGCGGCGGCCGCGCTCCATATCGTGCACATTGGGCGGTCCGGCAACCAGCGTGAAATTGATGGTGTTGCCGCCGAGATGAACCGCGTTGGCCGGGTTGCGCGGCGTCAACACATAGCTGGACTGCGTGGTCTTCAGCACGTCTTCGACCAGGCCGCGATCGATGCGGACATTCGCCGAGGCATGATCGACTTTGGCGCCGGCCTTCTCGAACAGCGACAGCGCCCGCGGGCTCATCACCTCGATGCCGAAATTCTCCAATATGTGCATCGACGCCTGATGGATCTGCTCGATCTGGTCGGGCGACAGCATCGCCATTGGCGGATAGGGATTTGTCACCCGCCTGAGCGACAGTTGCGGGATGGCCGATGGCCCTCTGTTGCTGGTGCGCTCGGCGCCGCGTTTGCGTCTTGGTTCGTTCATGCCGGTATCAAAGCCCCGGCAAACCGGGCAAGCTGTCAGAAATACGTCGTCTGCGGGCGCGATTTTAGCCACGGCGGCATTTCTGCAATGTCTGTTTAGAAAAAGCGACGAAGTGCGTCGGATTATCGATACTGGATTTCCTTAGAGACTGCGCCGGCGAAGCGTTAACGGACGCCGCAAGATTCCCTTTATGATTTCGGCCTATTGCTCTGCCCATGCGTAGTTCGAGTTTTAGTAAAATTGGTGCGGTTTGCGTGCTGCTGGCGCTTTCGGCCTGCGCCACGCCGCCCAGCCACATCAACAATGTCTGTGCCGTCTTCGACCAGAATGACGGCTGGTTCGACAACTGGCAGTCGGCCGCCGAGCGCGCCCAGCAGAAATACGGCATCCCCGTTCCCGTGCTGATGGCGACGGTGCGCAAAGAATCCGGTTTCAAGAGCAATGCACGGCCGCCACGCACCAAGCTGCTCGGCTTCATTCCGTGGAAGCATGTCTCGTCGGCCACCGGCTTCTCGCAGGCGCTGGACGGCACCTGGTCGCAATATCAGCGCGAGACCGGCAACTGGGCGGCACGGCGGACGAAATTCGCCGACGCCGTCGACTTTGTCGGCTGGTATCATTCCAAGACCGCAGACAGGTATGGCGTTGCCCGCAACGATACCTACAACCTCTATCTTGCCTACTATCTCGGCTGGACCGCCTATGGCCGCGGCAACCGGGGCGATGCCGGCGTCCAGGGCTATGCCCGGGCCACCGACAAGATGGCGCGGGACTATGCGCAGCAACTGAGCGAGTGCGGCAACTGACTTTGCCGGAGCATTACGCAGCCAAGTGAAATCACTTGGCGCTGCGAAAAGCGATGTCGCCCCTCGAGCAGAAAAGATCTCAGCGATTCACTTGCTTGGGATCAGATGAAGGATTGCCTTCCCTGATTTTACCGCCGTCGTCGATAGCTTTCGGTCGAACGTCGCCAACTCGCCGTCATGCGACTTGGCCAGCGCCAGCAGATAACTGTCGGTTACTTGCGTCGAAGTCAGGATCTTGCCCGCGTCGATCTCTCTGGAACTGACAAGGCTAATGTCATCGGGCCAGAACTGGTGTCCGGCAAGTGCGTGCAATTTGCCGACGATCGGCGCGACGACGGCAGGGGAGCCAGGAGAGTTGGGGTATTTGGGGTTGCCCACGATCCTGATAACGCCATTCTCGGTGATGGGGCATGTGGCCCATGAGTGATGCCCGGTGGATTCGAACCACCGATGGGCATCGTCATGCGCGACATGAGCCGGATCGATCAGCGCAATCAACACATTGACGTCGAGCAGGAAGGTCACGGCAGCTCGTCGCGAAGCGCATTGACCGTTTCGAGATCGACCATCGGCCCGCCGGGCCGCGACGAAAGCAAGGGAATGCCGTTGCGCTCACCGCCCGCCTGCGGCCGACGCAGCGAACGGCGAACCAGATCGGAAATGACTTCTCCCACGCTGCGATCCTGCTGCCGCGCCATAGCCTTGGCGGCAAGAAGGACATCATCATCGATTGCAAGTGTCGTTCTCACAATTCGTCCTCCTTTCCAAGCATCAAACATCACGCATCACATAGAGCAACAGACTGAGATTCTCAAGGGACGCATGTTTTGCGCAGCATATGAAATTGATGGCATTGCCTGATGCCGGTCAGTTCGGTTTCCTAGAAACGCCCGGCTTTGGGGTATCGCCGGTTTCCGAAACCTCGTCGCGGACCTCGTGACGGCGGGCTTTCGAAACGGCTTCCGTCTCCTCGCCGGCCTGCCTCGCTGCATCGGCTTCCGCGCTGCCCGTCTTGCCGCGCGGACGCTTCGGTGGCGTGCCGGCAAAACCGGGGCCATCGCCATGCGGCGCGTCATCCGGCACGCCTTCGTGCGCGGCGTGCTCCTTGTCGAACTTGATCACCGGCTCCATCGTTGCCAGCACGTCGTCGGAGAGCCAGCACAGGCTCATATGGCCGCCGCCGAGATGCTTGACCGGTGGCACCTTGGTCTCGCACAGATTGTCAGGCACCAGCTTCTTGTAGCCGCAGCGGGTCTGGAACGGGCAGCCGGACGGTGGGTTCATCGCCGAGGGAATGTCGCCCTCCAGCACGATGTGCCGCTTGACCACGCTGGTGTCAGCGATCGGGATCGCCGACAGCAGCGCCTCGGTATAGGGATGGTAGGGCGGCGCGAAGATCTGGTCGGTCGTGCCTTGCTCGACAATATAGCCGAGATACATGACCACGACGCGGTCGGCGATGTAGCGCACGACCGACAGATCATGGCTGATGAACAGCATTGTCGTCTTGTTCTTGCGCTGGATGTCCATCAGCAGTTCGGTCACCGCCGCCTGCACCGACACGTCCAATGCCGAGACCGGCTCGTCGGCCACCACCACCTTGGCGTCGCCGGCAAAGGCGCGCGCCACGCCGATGCGCTGCTTCTGGCCGCCCGATAGCTGGCGCGGCTTGCGGGTTTCGAATGCCCGCGGCAGCTTCACCAGGTCGAGCAGTTCCAGCATGCGCTTGCGGCGATCGGCAACCGTCTTGCCGACATTGAACTTCTCCAGCGTGCGGATGATCTGCGAACCGACCGAATGGCTGGGATTGAGCGTGTCGAACGGATTCTGGAACACCATCTGGATCGACGACACCGTGTCGACGCTCCGCTTCTCGATGCCCGTCGACTGGATTTCCTTGTTGCCCAGCGTCACCGTGCCGGCACTTGCCGTCTCCAGCCCAAGCAGCACCTTGGCCAGCGTCGACTTTCCGCAGCCGGATTCGCCGACGATGGCAACCGTCTCGGATTCCCGCGCCATGAACGAGATCGTCTCGTTGGCCTTGACGACGCGGCCCTCGCTCGAGCCGAACACCTCGCTGCCGCCGACCCTGTAGTATTTTCTGAGATCCTCGATCTTGAGCACCGGAGCGCCGGGCACGACGCGCTCATTGACCTTCTTGGCGCCGGGCGGCAGCGCCTCCCAGTCGATCTCGTTGAAGCGCACGCAGCGCGAGAAATGGCCTTCGTGGCCCGCGACCTCGATCATCGGGATTTCGGCGGCGTTGCAGACGCCCTCGACGAAATGGTGGCAGCGAGGGCCGAAATTGCAGCCCTTGGGCCGCTCGTGCGGCAGCGGTAGCTGGCCGGGGATCGAAATTAGCGGCCGCGAATTCTTGTCTGCGCCGGGCAGCGGGATCGAGCGGAACAGCCCTTGCGTATAAGGGTGGCGCATCCGGTCGAACACGTCCTTGATCTTGCCCGTTTCGACCGCTTCGCCCGAATACATAACCGTGATGCGGTCGCAGGTTTCCAGGATCAGGCCGAGATTGTGCGACACGAAAATCATCGACGTGCCGAACTTCTCGCCGAGCCCCTTGACCAGGTCGACAATGCCGGCCTCCACCGTCACGTCGAGCGCCGTCGTCGGTTCGTCGAGCAAAAGCAGCGCTGGCTTCGACAGCAGCGCCATGGCAATGACGATGCGTTGCTGCTGGCCGCCCGAGAGCTGGTGCGGATAGGAGCGCATCATGCGCTCGGGATCAGGCAGCTTGACCGCGCGCACCATGTCAAGCGCGCGTTTATGGGCCTCTTCCTTCGACGCCTTGTCGTGGATCAGCGGCACTTCCATCAATTGCTGGCCGACCTTCATCGCCGGGTTCAGGCTCGCCATCGGCTCCTGGTAGATCATCGCGATCTTGTTGCCGCGAATGGAGCGCAACTCCTCGTCGGAGAGCTCGCCCATGTCCTTGCCCTGGAACTTGATCTTGCCGCCGACGATCTTCCCGATGTTGGAGAGGTCGCGCATGATGCCGAGCGACACGGTCGACTTGCCGCAGCCGGATTCGCCGACGATGCCCATCGCCTCGCCGGGCATGACGGTGCAGGAAAAATCCATGACCGCCGGGATCTCGCCCTTGCGGGTGAAGAAGGAGATCGACAGGTTCTCGATCTCGATGATCGGCGCGTTGGCCGGCCCATTGGTTGGCGTCGCGGGATTTCGAACTGCCTCGTTCATGGGTCGCTCCAATCCTGGTTCTTCTAGGCCTGTTTCTATCAGGCGCATCGGGTCGAAACCCGCGAGATCAGTCTTTCATCGATTGTTCGCGCAGCGAGTCGGCGAGCAGGTTCAAGCCCAGCACGAACGACATCAGTGCGATCGTCGGCGGCAACGCCGGGTGGATGAAGGAGCGCAGCAGGCGGCTGGCGTCCTTGATCGCAGTGCCCCAGTCCGGACTTTCCGGCGCCAGGCCAAGGCCGAAATAACCGAGCGTGCCGAGCAGGATCGTGGTGTAGCCGATGCGCAGGCAGGCGTCGACGATCAGTGGCCCGCGCGCATTGGGCAGGATCTCCCATAGCATGATGTACCAGGGCGATTCACCGCGCGTCTGCGCCGCCGCCACATAGTCACGCGTCTTGATGTCCATCACCAAGCCACGCACGATGCGGAACACGCCGGGGCTGGACGCGAACACCACCGCCACGAAGATATTGAGCTGGTTGGGGTCGATATGCACGATCTTCAGCGGATCGGCGTCGAAGACCAGG
Source organism: Mesorhizobium sp. M0848 (assembly GCF_040319805.1). NCBI lineage: Bacteria > Pseudomonadati > Pseudomonadota > Alphaproteobacteria > Hyphomicrobiales > Phyllobacteriaceae > Mesorhizobium > Mesorhizobium sp. M0848. The sequence goes on from NZ_JAMYOM010000032.1 coordinate 14,450, forward strand.
CCGGCATAGATCCAGCCGCCGAGGATCAGGGTGATGCCGAGCAGGATGTAGAGCCGGTCGGGCCGGTTTTTGTAGCGGGTCCAGAACAGCACGCTGAAGAAGATGATCGGGAACAGGAAGAAGACGCCGGCCATGCCATAAGGGATCGGCGTGTCCATGATGCCCGGCGTCACCAAAAGGTAGAACAGCAGGATCACAGGGAAGGCCAGCACGAGATTGGCCAGGAACGACAGCACGGTGTCGATCTTGCCGCCGTAGTAGCCGGCGGGCAGGCCGAGCGTGATGCCGACCATCAGCGCGAAGCCGGTTGCCGCAGGCGCGATGATCAGCACGATCTGGCTGCCATAGACCATGCGCGAAAACACGTCGCGCGCCAGCTTGTCGCCGCCGAACAGATAGGTCAGCCCCGATTTCGGTTCGACGGCGCCCGGCAGCACATCCTTCATGATGGGAATCTGGGCCAGCGGATCGAAGGGAGAAACGGTCGCGGCGAAGATTGCCGTGAACAGCCAGAACAGGCAGATGCCGACGCCGACGATGCCGACACCGCTGTCGAACAGCTGGCCGTAGAGCGCCAGCTTCTTCTTGTAGGCGAAGCTCGCGCCCATGACGATGACGAGCGCGATCCAGACCGGCCAGAAGCGCGACAGCACTTCGAGAACGACGGTGAAGCCACTGATGTATTGAACCGGCATCCGCTTCGCTCCCTACTGAACTCTGATACGCGGATTGAGAAATGCGTAGCCGACATCGGAAATGAGCTGCGTGATCAAGACGATGAACACCGAGACCAGCGAGCAGCCGAGCAAAAGGTCGATGTCGTTGTTGCCGGCCGCCTCGACCAGCGTGTAGCCGAAGCCCTGGTAACGAAACATCACCTCGACGATGACGACGCCGGTGAGCAGCCAGGGAAACTGCAGCATGATGACGGTGAACGGTGCGATCAGCGCGTTGCGCAAGGCATGTTTGACCACGACGCTGCCGAAGGAAAGACCCTTCAACCTGGCAGTGCGGATATATTGCTGCGTCATCACTTCGACCATCGAGGCACGCGTCATGCGGGCGATGTAGCCGATGCCGTAAATCGCCAGCGTCATCACCGGCAAAGTGAAATTATAGAAGGTGATGCCCTGGCTGGCCGAAGCCGCCGAGCCGTTCAGCCAGCCTAGCCATGAGGCGAAGATGACGGTGAAGATGACGCCCGACACATATTCAGGCGTCGCCGTCGAGGCGATCGATGCCACCGACAGCACGCGGTCGGTTCGCGACCCCTCGCGCATGCCGGCCAGAATGCCGATCAGCAGCGAGATCGGCACCATCACCACCAGCACCCAGAACATCAGGATGCCCGTAGCGCCAAGTGCCGGAAACAGTTTTGAGGCGACGGTCGCCTTGAACTTGGTCGAGCAGCCGAAATCGCCCTGGAAAACGCCGGCGAAGGTCGGCACGAGTGGATCGTTGCAGAAGGAGAAACGCTGCGCCGGCTTGCCGGTCGCCGGGTCTGTCACAGGTTGCTTGGGCACCACGCCCAACCACTGCCCATAGCGGACGAAGAAGTTCTGCCGATAGCCATGATTGACCAGCCAGCTCTCGAGCTGCTCGGCCGACGTATGCATTTCGGTCTGACTGATCGCCAGCTTCTTCAGATTGGGTTCGAGGTTGATCAGGAAGAAGACGACCATGGTCAGGCACAGCATCGTCAATGCCATGGTGCCAAGACGCCTGATAACGAAGGAAAGCATGGCGGCCCCCTGCCGATGGGTTGGGGTTTGAGCCGGCTATGAAAGCCAACCCTACCGTGACCGGCGGGGCTGGCTGTCAAACAGGCCTTCGGATGCGATCAACCCTGTTTTTGTTGCATGGCCTTGCCCGCGAGTCCGCAACTTTTTTGAGAAAGTGCGGACCAGCAGGGACGGACGATGCAAAGAGCGGGGGAAGGGAGCGAGCCTCTTCCCCCAATGCCGGTGCGATCAAGCCTGGTCGAGCCAGATCTTGCCGTAGTCGCGCTCGAAGGTCGGGTGCATCTTGTAGTTCTGCACCGCCTTGACCGAGTGGCTGTAGAGCTTGCGCCAGTACGGCTGGATCATGATGCCGGAATCCTGCAGGATCTGCTCGATTTCCTTCATCATCTCCTTGCGCTTGGCGGCGTCGGCAACGGCGAGCGCCGCATTGAGCTTGGCATCCCAGTCCGGATTCGACCAGCCGGCCTCGTTCCAGGCCTCGCCGGTGCGATAGGCGATGGCCAGAACCTGGACGCCGAGCGGGCGCATGTTCCAGTTGGTCATCGACAGCGGATACTTCGTCCAGTCGTTCCAGAACGTCGAACCCGGCAGAACGGTGCGCTTCACCTTGATGCCGGCGTCGCGCAGCTGGGCGGCGATCGCATCGCCGGTGTTCTTGTGCCAGTCCTCATCGACGGTGATCAGCTCGTGTTCGAAGTCGGCCTGGCCGGCTTCCGCCATCAGCGCCTTCGCCTTGGCCGGATCACGGGCAACCTTGGGCAGCTCGTAATATTCCGGATGGATCGAGCAGACATGGTGGTTTTCGGCGACCGAACCGGCATTGCCGTAGCCGAGCTGCAAGACGACATTGTTGTCGACCGCAAGCTGCAGCGCGTTGCGCACCTTCTGGTCGCCATAGGGCTTGTTGTTGACGTTGGTGCGGCAGACGATGGTCGACGCGGTGACGATCTCCGACTTCACCAGGTCCATGCCGTCGAGGATCGACACATAGTCGGCCGAAGTCTCGAAATTGGTGTGCACTTCGCCGGCTTCGAAAGCGCTGACCATGGCTGCCGGATCGGTGCCGTAGTCGATGAATTCCAGGCCATCGAGGAACACTTCGCCATCCCACCACTTGTCGTCGGTGCGGCGCTTGTAGACCACCTTCTGACCGACATCGTAGGAGACGAGTTCGAACGGACCGGTGCCGATCGGGCAGGCCTTGAAGTCGCCGCCCTTCTCGTCGAAGGTCTTGTGGACGATGAGGCCGGGATAGTCGCACATGTTCGGAATCAGCGCGATGTCCGGCTTGGTGAGCTTCAGCACGACCGTGTGGTCGTCCGGCATGGTCACGGCGCTTTCGTCGAGCTTGTCGTCCTTGACCAGCGAGCCAAGACGGCCTGGCATGGAATTGCCTTCGGCTTTCTTGTCGGCCCAACGCTTCAGGTTGAAGACGACGTCGGCGGCGGTGAAGGCATCGCCATTCGACCAGGTGACGCCCTTGCGCACATGCAGCGTGTACTGCGTGGCATCGTCGTTGACGTCCCAGCTTTCCAGCAGATAGGGGCGGAACGTGTATTCGGACGTGTACTTGACCAACGGCTCGAGCGCCTGGCGCTCGGCATTGGCGATTTCCGACCAGTCGGCCTTGCGCGGGTCCTTGGGATCCTTGATCCACTGGGCGATCTTCAGCGTGCCGCCCTTCTTGCCCTTTACCTCTTCGGCCTTCGCCGGCGTCGGATCGGCGAGCCCGAGCAAGCCGTAAGCCATTGCCGTCGATGCGCCGAAGACGCTGGCCATGGCCAGGAATTCGCGGCGGTCCACCTTGCCTGCCTTGGCTTCTTCGGCCATGGCCAGGATGTGATCCGGAACGCGATCGCCATTACTCTTATAAATTGTCATGACTTAACTCCCATTGTTGGCTTTCCGCCTTTTAACATTCCGCATCCAGGCCATGATGTCAAAGACGGCGTGGATTGAGAACATGTTAGGGAATGTGCAACTTTGAAAGGGGAGCGGTTCGCGTGATAACGACAGTCTTGGCGCAAATTTGCTACTGTCCGACGGATTCTTCTGGAATCTCGATAGTCGATTAAACTGAGACATTTACTCCAGCCCGGACAGCGCCAGAATCGATCCATCATGAGGCAAAAGCCCTGCCGAACTATCAGTATTCCTTCTCGTAGAAGATGCCGCCCTTGGCTTCGCCGGCATCGTTGGCCTCGCCGCGCAGCTTGACGCCGCGCCCGACATTGAGGTCGATCGTCGCCTTGCCCGAGCCCGGCTTGTCGCCCTTCTGGATCGTGACATAAGTGCGGTCGTTGAGGTATTTGCCGGCCGAAACCGCCGTGCCGCCCTGGTCGTCCGTGGTGACGTCGAGATCGTCGACGCCAATGGCGCTGCGCAGGTTTTCCAGCAGCGACGTCGAGCCGCCGACGCCGGCCAGTTGCCCAGCGGCCTCTGCGAGCTGGGCGATCTGCAGCGGCGACAGGTTCGACATCGAGCGGCCGAAGATCAATTGCGCCAGCACCTCGTCCTCGGGCAGCGCCGGCACCGAGGAGAAGGTGAATTTCGGATTGGTCGCCTCGCCCGACACGATGATGGTGACGGTGGCGCCGGTCGTCGTCGTGGTCGCCGTCAAATTGAGATAAGGCACCAGCGAGCCGGAAAACCCGACCGTGCCTTCGGTAAAGGTCAGCCGCTTGCCGAGGATCGACAGCCGGCCACGCTGCAAGGTGAAGGTGCCGACCGCTTGCGGCGACGAGGCCGGGCCGGTCAGCTTCAGCGAGCCGCCAAGTTCGGCATCGACGCCCCTGCCCTGGATGAATATCTGGTTCGGGGCGTTGACCGTGACATCGAGCGCAAGGCCGCTACCGCCGCCCTTGCCGCTAGTCGTCGGCGGCCGCAGCGCCTTGTCCTGTGCCTTGACCGCACTTGGCGCATTCTTGTGCTTGACGTCGAGCGCCGCCAGCGAGCCCGGCAATTTGTCCGGAACCGTGATCACCGTCTTGGCGAGATTGACGGTGCCGGCGATGACCGGTGCGGAGGTCAGCGGTCCCTTGATCGTCAGGTCGCCCCCGAGATTGGCGGTCACCACCCTTCCGTCCGTATAGCGGCCGTCGACCAGCTTGATCGACAAATCGGCCGGAAAACCCTGCGCCGGGTTGATGCCGACCGTGCCGCTGGCCGACAGGCTGCCGCGCGTGGACAGCGTTCCGGTCAGCCGGTTGATCCTGGCGACGCCGCCGGCAATCGAGACATCGGCGGCGAGATCGTTGACGGCGAGGCCGGAGCGCGCATCGACAAGGCGCGCACCGGAGGTGCTGACGCTGCCACCGATGACGGGCGATGTCGCGGGACCGCGCACCTGCACGTTGACATTGGCGGTTCCAGACAGCGACAGGCCCTGCGCGGCAAGCTTCTGGCTGAGCAGGCCGAACGGCACGGCTCCATTGAAATCGAGCGCCAGCGTCGGCGTGCCTGCCGTCGTCACCGTGCCGCCGCCCTTGAGACCTAGGCCGGCTGCACCGCTGACATTGGCGTTGAAGGTCAGCTTGCTGGCGGCAAAGGTGCCGGATGAGGAAATATTCACCGCGCCGACACCAGCACCTCGGGTCTGCGAGGTCTGCACCCCGGCCGCGTCGATCTTGAAGGCAATGGCAGGGTTCGCCGGCGCGCCCGTCACCTTGACCGTGCCCGAAATCGAGCCGGCGGCGTCGAGCCCCGGCGAGAAACTGTTGGCCAGCGACATCGGCACCCGCGCCAGTGTCGCATTGATGTCGAGCGCCGTGCCGACCTTGCCGGTCACCGTCGCCGTGCCACCCCCAAGGTTGAGCACCAGCCTGTCCAGCGTCGTCGTGCCATTGGCGATGCTGACGGTCGAGGCTTGGGCAATGGCCGCCTTGATGCCCTGGACGGTCGCCTGGCCGGAGGCAAGCTCGATGGTCGTCGTGCCGTTGGTCACTTTCACGCGGCCAGCAGCCTGTGCCGGAATGCCCTTGACTGTGGCGCCGCCGGAAAAACCGGTCCAGTCGCCGTCGCGCTTCAAATCGACATCGATGCCGCTGATCACGGTGCCGCCCGAAATGACGGTGTCGGCGTGGATCTTTCCGGAGATCACGGGCGCCGCCAGATAGTTGGCGACCAGCGCATCGATCGAGACGGCTTTCGCCTGCAGGTCGCCGCGCGTAATCGACGCTGTCGCCGCCTTGATGGCGACCTGGGGTGCTGCGCCATTCTTCGAGAAGGCAATCGTGCCGCGTACGTCGCCTTCGGCCTTTTCCAGCGCCAGTGCCGCGAGCGGGCCGATATCGGGCAGGTCGAGCGCGATGGTGCCGACCGGCACGAACTTCTCGTCCAGCGCCAGATCTCCGGAGATCCTGTTCTTGCCCAGCGACAGCAGCAGCCCGTTGATGGCGCTCTTGCCGTCAGCCGTCGCCAGCACCGCGCTGCCTTGCAGCGCCTGGCCGGCGACATTGCCGGTCAGTTGCACGTTGGCTGCCGGATTGGCGGCATCGGCCTTGCCGGTGGCGGTCAGCTTCAACCCGGTGATCTCTCGCGCCGCCACCAGCAGCCTGTCGCTGTCGACCGTCAGTGACAGGTCCGGCGCGGTGGCCGGCCCCTGTGCCTTCAACGCAAAGGCGATGGCGCCCTTGGCATCCTTCGACAGCAGAGAGATGTCGCTCAGCGCGCCCTTGATGTCGGCGGCCACCTTGTTGTCGGCAAGGCTGGCTTGCCCGTCGGCGGTCAGCGCACCCGAGGTCAACTTCAATCCGCCTATGTTGATGCTGCCCCTGGGATCGCGCTTCAGCGTGGCGCTGATCTCAGCGCGTTCGCCAAGGATGCCGCGCGCCGCCGCCGGCAAGGCCGACGATGGGGCATCCGCCTTGAGATTGAGGTCGATGGCACCGTCTCGCAGCGATACCTGGCCGGCGACCTGGCTGTTCAACGCATCGCTCTTCAGCGAGCCGCTGTCGATGGCAAACAGGTCGGCCGTCAGGCGGCCGCTGACGGCTGCCGTGACCTTGCCGGCGATCAGCGGCGCGATCACCGGATTGTCGAGACCGACCTTGTCCACCGACACTGTGCCGGAAACCGGCCCTGCACGGTTCTTGAGATCGAACGCATCCGAATGCAACGCCAGGGCAAGCCCGTCCACCCTCGCCGGACTGGTGACGATCGAGGGCAGGATCGCGGAGACATCCAGGCGGGCCCGCGTGCTCTCGCCCGCCACCTTTGCCGACAAGGACTGAACCTCGATCTTGACCGGGCTCTCGGCGCTGCCGACAGTCAGGGGCAAGCTGGGGCCGGATGATATGAGATCGAGCACAAAATCGCTGGCGCCGTTCGGGTTGAGGGTGCCGGTCGCCTTGCCGGAAATCTTGTCGCCGGTCAGCGTCGCCTGATCGAGCATCACGCCGCCGGCAATCGTGTAGCTGCCGGCCGCATCGACGGCGAGCGGTCCGAGCCCGGCCTGCCGGGTCTGGCTGGTTTCGATTCCGGCCAGTTGCGCATTGAAGCGGACATCGGGCGCGGCCGGCGGTCCGGTCACACCAGCCGTGCCGCTGAGCGTTCCCACAGCATCGAGGCCGGGCGAAAATTCATTGGCGAGCGCCGCGGGCAGTGCCGAAAATTGCGCCGCGAGGTCGAGCGTCTGGCCGGCGGTACCCGACAAGGTCACCGAACCGCCGCCGACATCGAGCGCCAGCCTTTCGATGCTGGCCGTGCCGTTGGCAATGCTCAGTGTCGACGCCTGGGCGATTGCCGCCTTGATGCCGCGAACAGTGGCTTCGCCCGAGGCAATCTCGATGCTGGTCGTGCCGTCGGCGATCTTCACCCGGCCGGCAGCGGTTGCCGGAATGCCAGCTATGGTGGCGCCGCCGGTGAAATTGGTCCAGTCGCCATCGCGCTTCAGGTCGACGCCGATATCGCCGATTTCGGTGGTTCCCGAGGTGACGCTGCCGGCCTTGATCGAACCGGCGATCGCAGGCGCCTTGAGATAATTGGCGATCAGCGCATTGACAGTGATGGCCTTGGCCGTCACCTCACCGCGCGCGATCGACGTGCTCTTGGCATCGATCGCAACGGAGGGCGCGTCGCCCTCCTTGGCAAAGCGGATGGTGCCGTCGATATCGCCCGTCACCGCTTGCCCGGCCAGTGCGGCCAGCTGGTCGATGGCGGGTGCATCGAGCGTCAGCGTGCCGAGCGGCATGAATTTGTCGTCGAGCGCGAGATCGCCCGAGACCTTGTTGTCGCCCAGCGAGACCAGGAATCCGTTGATCGAACGCTTGCCTTCGCTTGTCACCAGCGCTGCTTTGATGTCGAGCGGCTGGTCGTCGACGGAGCCGGTCAGCGATACGTTGGCGGCGGGACTGTTGATATCGGCCTTGCCGTTTGCCGTCAGCTTGATGGTCTTCACCGTGCGGCCCGATGCCGTCAGGCTGTCGCTATCGGCGGTAACCGTGAAATCCGGCGCCGTCATCGCGCCACTTGCCGACAGCGCGAAATCGACGCTACCGGCAACCGGCACGCCGACTGTCGGCGACAGCACGGAAACATCGCCCAGTTTGCCCTTGATGTCGGCCTGGATGTCGGTGCCTTGCATGCTGGCCGTGCCGGCGGCGCTGAGCGTGCCGGACGTGAATTCGATCGAGTTGGCGGCGAAGGATCCCTGCGGATCGCGGGTCGCGCTGGCTGAGAATTTCACCCGGGCGCCTAGCACCGAGGCGATCTGCGGCGGAAAGGCCGTCGCCACGGCATCCGCGTTCATCTTCAACTGCATCGACAGGTCGGCAAGCGCCACCGTCGCCGTCAGCGAGGCGTTGAGCGCGTCGGAACGCAGCGTGCCCCGGTCGATGGCAATGGCATCCTTGCTGACCGACCCGGCCAGAGCGACATCGATCTTGCCGGTGATCAGCGGCGCCAGCGTCGCCACGTCGGTGTTGAGGCCGCCCGCCTCCAGCTTGACGGTGACCGGCCCGGCGCGGTTCTGGATGTCGAAGCCGTCGGAATGGATCTGCGCCGCCAGATCATCCAGCCGCGTGCCGCCGGCGACGATGGAGACGAAGGAGGCGCCGATGTCGATGATCGGCGCCTTGCCGTCGCCGAAGGCGCGGGCGGTGGCATTGCTGATCGCCAGCGTGATCGGCTGCGCCTTGCTGCCGACGCTGATCACCACGGGTGGACCCTTGGCGGCGAGTTCGACCGAGAGGTCGCTGGCGCCGGCAGGATCGACAATGCCGGTCGCGGTGCCGTGCACCGCATCGCTGTCGATGTTGGCGCGGTCGACACTGACGCCACCGGCCGATGTGGCGGTGCCGGCAACGTCGAAACTGGTCTTGCCGGCAAACAGCGGCTTCAAATTCTCCGGCAGGAAGCGCGCGAAATCACCGTCGCCCTTGGCCTCGATATGATTGCCCTTGTCGGTCAGTTGATGGCGACCCGTCAGCTGGGTGACGATCTTGCCGTCGACTGAGAACGTGCCGATGCCGTTCCAATTGGCGAGCGGCCCGGTGCCCGAGACATTTATGTCGACCGGCGGCGTGTCGGGCAGCTTGAGCAGGTTGGCGATGATACCGCCTGCCGGCTCCGAGGCCTTGAGGTCGAGATCGAGCCTGTTGTCCGCCGGCGCAAAGTGGATCTTGGCGTCGACATTACCTTGCTTGCCGTCATGGCGGGTGATGTTGAGCACCGTCTCGACCGCCAGTGGCGCGGCATCGGCCTTGACCGATCCCTTGGCCGCAAGCTCTGCGATGCCGCTGCCGGCAAGGTCTTGCCCCAGCGCGATTTCGGGCAGGTCGATCTGCTTGATGTCGATGGAAACCGGCAGCGTCGTCGTGCCGCTCGGCGCCGGCTGTTGCGTGCCGGCCACCGGCAGGCGGGCCAGTTCGATGCGCTCGGCAGCGATACGGTCGGCGCTGAAGCTTTTCGACAGCAGCGCCAGCGGCGACCAGTCGACGGCCACCTTGCGCGCCACCAGCCAGGCGCCCTCGCGATCCTCCAGCACGACATGATCGACGCTGAGCGCCCCGGACCAGATGCCGTCTATGCCGCTGACCGTGATCTTGCGGTCGTCGTTCGAGGCCAGCCGCGAAATGATGCCGGCGAGATTGTCGCGGCCGCGCTCGGTCTTGGTCAGCACCACCAGCGCGCCGATCGCTCCCGCAACCACGATCAGCAGCGTGTAGAGAACAATGCGGAGGATGCGCCAGACTGTTTTCATCGCTCAGAATGCCTGTCCGATGCCGGCATAGATGCCGAAATGCGGGTCACCCGGATCGCGGTTGAGCGGCACGGCGGCATCGATGCGCAGTGGCCCGAACGGCGTGACATAGCGCAGGCCGACGCCGGCGCCGACCTTGACGTCGGCGAAATCGGGGACCGACTTGGTCGACACGGTGCCGGCATCGACGAACGGCACGATGCCGATCGTGTCGGTGATGGCGATGCGCATCTCGACCGAGGTTTCGAAGAATGACAGGCCGCCGATCGGCTGGCCGGTGAAGTCCTTGGGTCCGATGCCCTGATAGGCATAGCCGCGCACCGAACCGCCGCCGCCGGAATAGAAGCGCCGGTCGGCTGGCACATGTTCGAGGCTGGTGCCGACGATCGAACCGATAGCGACACGTTCGGCCAGGACGAACTTCGAAGCCGAATCCAGCGACTGATAGGCCGACCCTTCGCCCCTCAGCTTCAGGAACGCCGCACCGCTCAAAATGTCGTAGCTGGGCTCGGCATAGGCCAGCACCCGGAAGCCGCTTGTCGGGTTCAGCCGGTTGTCCCGGTTGTCGTAGACATATTGCAGCGGAATGCTGGCGATCAGGTATTTGTGTTTGCCGAAAGCGTCGTGGATGCGGGAATAGTCGAGCGCCACTTCCGCCGAAACCGTCTGCTTCTTCGTCAGTTCGTAGGACAGGCCGGTGCTGCCCTTGACCGAGAAATGGTCGTAGGCGTCAGGATGTTCGAGCACCGTCTTGACGCTGGCGAAGAACTTGGATGCCGGCCCGATCACCCCCGGCTTCTCGAACATGATGCCGGCATTGTAGTTGAGTTCGCCGAGATCGTTGCTGCCGATGCCGCTGATCTTGCCCTCGATGCGAAGCTTCTCGGCCCGGCCGAACAAATTGCGGTGGCCCCAATAACCTTCCAGGCCCAGCCCCTCGGTGTTGGAGAAGGTGCCGCCGACGCCGAAATAGCGTGGCTTGCGCTCGCTGACCTGGACGCCGATCGGAATGTTGCCGTCGGCATCGAGCGTGTCGGCTTCCTTGAACGTCACGCTGTTGAAGACCTCGAGCGCCAGCAGCCGGTCGCGCGCGTCGTCGATTTCTTGCGGCGAGTATTGCCGGCCGCGCTTGAGGCCGGTCATGTATTCGGTGAAGTCGCGGTCGACCTTTTCGGTGCCTTCCACCGTGGTCGGGCCGTAGCCGGCGACCGGTCCGGCGGCGACCGTCAGCGTCACGTCCAGCGTCGAAGTAGCGTGGTCGGCGACGATCTGGCGGTCGGTCACCTCTGCCAGCGGCCTGCCTTGCTCCTTCAGCGTCCGCACGATCAGCGCCTCAGCCTTGAGCACGGCGCCGGATCCGGCGTCGCCGCCTGATATCAGGCCATAATCGGCGCTCATCAGTCCTGCCGCGTCGCCTTGCAGCCTGATATTGCCCAAGGTGAATTTCGGCCCGCTGGCGACATCGACAACCACCGGAATCGGCTGGGGGCCCTTGAATTCGGCATCCGGCGGCAAATCGTCGAGCGGCTTGCCGTCTATGGTGACGGTGACGACGCCTTCGTAACGGGCATCGGCATAAAGCGCGGCGACAAGCTGTTCGCGGTCGCTGCGCGCCTTGGCCATCAGCCCGAGCGAGCCTGAAACCGGACGCTCCTCGTCACTCTTCAGCGCCGAGGCATTTTCGAGCTTCTTGACCAGATCCTTGTCGGCGTCGGGGGCATTGATGGTCACGGCGTAGCGCAGGGGATCGACGATATCGGCATCCTCGTCGCTGGACGATCCCCACAGCTTGATGCCGAAAAGCTCGAAAGCGGCCGCCGGGCGCGATTCGGCGACGAGCACGGTCGAGCACATCATGGCCAGCAGCAGGGCGCGCGGAAGCGCACGCCCTGGCGCGCGACCTCCTGACATCTGCTCTTCATGCGCCGGCATTAAGACAACCTAGATTACAAAACTAAAATTGGAATGAAGTTCTGAAGCGCTCGTAAAGGGGCCACAATCCAATTGTCTGAAATAGGGCGGGCTTGGAATTCACACCTTTTGCGTCGCCGCAAGAATGCGTGATCCCCTGTCCTATGGAGGTACTACCGGTCATCGGCCGGAAAGGAAACCGCTGGCAGGCGGAACCCTGCCGCGTCCTTGTGTTGACAAGCCTGACTGAAGCTTGATCATGCCCGGACGTCAGCTGTGTCTGGAGGGGTGTTATGGCAATGCGCGCGGCTCGTGGTCTGTCTATCCTGATTCTTCTGTTTTTCGCCTGGGCCAATGTCCTGGCCTGGAGCAGCGCCGCGCAAGCGGCCGAGGCCCGGCGAATAGCGACAACGGACAATTCCGACTATTTCGGCTTTGATCTCAGGTCCGACCAGAATGTGACAATCGACCAGTGCAAGACGACGTGCCTGGGAGACCCGGCCTGCCGCGCCTTCACCTACAACAAAAAAGCCAAATGGTGCTTCCTCAAATCCGACTACAACCAGTTGAAAACCTTCAACGGCGCGGTCGCGGGCAAAGTCGTCAACATCGATGGCGATCCTGATATCGGCGCGCCGCCGGAACTCGCTTTCTTCCCCAACTGGATGGCCGATCAGGCCCAGCAATACCGCAACAAGCTGCTCGGCCCGGCCTATGACAGACCGACAGAAGGCATGGCTGCCTTGCTTAACGCCGCCGAACAGGCCGTGCTGACCGGCGATCACCGCTCCGCCATGCTGAAATACGAGGCCGCGGTCTCGGTGCTGCCCGATGATGGCCAGCTCTGGCTCAACCTGGCGCGTGAAACGCTGGCCGTTCAGCCCGCAGCAAGCACCTCCGAAGCATCCACTTTGCCGGCGAACGGCACGTCGGCCGCTTTCAATGCCTATAAATTGCTGCGCACCACCAAGACGCGCGCCGAAGTGCTGGCGCTGCTCGGCAATGGGCTCGACAAGCGCGATCTCTACCGGCCGGCGCTGCAGGCCTATGAGGCCAGCCTTGCCCTGAACCCTTCGCCGGCGGTCCAGGCCGACTATGCCGATCTCAAGGCCCGCAAGGGTTTTCGCGTCATCGACCATACCGTCGACGCCGACACCAGCGCGCCGCGCATCTGCGCGCAATTCTCCGAGGATCTGGTCAAGACCGGCGTCGACTACGCGCAGTTCGTCACCGTCGACAACGCGCCACCCAAGGGCGTCGAAGCCAAGGACAAGCAGATCTGCGTCGAAGGACTGGAGCATGGCCAGCACTACGACGTCACCTTCCGCGCCGGCCTGCCGGCGGCCATCGGCGAAGTGACCGCGGCACCCGTGGTGCTGTCGATCTATGTGCAGGACCGCGCACCGTCCGCCCGCTTCACCGGTGACAGCTTCGTGCTGCCGGCCGGCGCGCGCCGCGGCATTCCCGTCGTCACCGTCAACATGAACGCCGCCGAGATGAAGCTCTACCGCATCGGCGACCGTTCGTTGGCCCAGCTTCTGTCGGGCTACCAGTTCCTGCACCAGCTCGACGGCTATGACATCTCCAACATTTCCGAGCAGATGGGCGCGCCGGTCTGGCAAGGCCAGCTCGACATCGCCAATGATCTCAACAAGGAGGTCACCACCTCCTTCCCGGTCGACGAGGCGCTGCCGCAGCGCAAGCCCGGCGTCTATGTGCTGACCGCCCAGGCCGTCAACGACAAGAGCGACGACTACAATTCGATGGCCACGCAATGGTTCGTCGTCTCCGACATCGGTCTGTCGACCTATACCGGCCAGGACGGGCTCAACGTCTTTGCCCGTTCGCTGGGCAGTGCCAAGCCGATAGCAGGCGCCGAACTGACGCTCGTCGCCAGGAATAATGAGGTTCTCGGCACGGCGACGTCGGATGCCGACGGCCATGCCGTCTTCAACCCCGGCCTGACGCGCGGCGACGGCGGCATGGTCCCGGCCGTGCTGATGGCCAAGCAGGGCGACAATGACTTCGTCTTCCTCGACATGGGCCGGGCCGGCTTCGACCTGTCCGACCGCGGCGTCACCGGGCGCGCGGCGCCTGGTGCGCTCGACGTCTATGCCTGGACCGAACGCGGTATCTACCGCGCCGGCGAGGATGTCCATGTCGCCGCCCTTGCCCGCGATGGCGCCGCCAAGGCGGTCGAGAACCTGCCGCTGACCTTCGTCTTCTCGCGCCCCGACGGTGTCGAAAGCCGCCGCATCGTCAGTGACGGCGCTTCGGCCGGTGGCCATGCCGTCGACCTGCCGCTCGAACCCAACGCCATGCGCGGCACCTGGTCGGTGTCGATATACACCGATCCCAAGCAGCCGGCGGTGGCCAGCCAGATGTTCCTGGTCGAGGATTTCGTACCGGATCGCATCGAATTCGACATGAAGGCCGACAAGCAGGAGATCGCCCAGGGCGAAACCGCCAACATCGACATCGACGGCCGCTTCCTCTATGGCGCGCCGGCGGCGGGCCTGGCGCTGGAAGGCGAGCTGACGCTGTCGACTTCGCGCGACTGGGACCGCTTCCAGGGCTTTTCCTTCGGCCTCGCCGACGAGCAGTCGGCCGAACCCACGGTCACCCCCCTCGCCGATCTGCCGGTGGTTGGCGACGACGGCAAGGTGACCTTCCCGGTCTCCGTCGACCAACTGCCCTCGACCACCAAGCTGGTCGACGCCAAGGTGACGGTGAGGATGCGCGAAACCGGCGGCCGCGCCATCGAGCGTTCGCTCAACATTGGTACCCGCCCGCAAGGCCATATGATCGGCATCCGCCCGGATTTCGCCGACAATGAAGTGCCGCAGGGCGGCACCGCCAAGTTCAGCCTGATCGCCGTCGATCCCGACGGCAAGCGCGAGGCGCTGAAAGGCGCGCAGTGGACGCTGGTCAAGGTCGAGCGCAATTACCAGTGGTACCGCTCCAACAATTCCTGGAACTACGAGCCGGTCACCTTCACCAAGTCGATCGCCAACGGCCAGGTCGACCTCAGCGCCGACGGCGACGCGACGGTCTCCGTGCCGGTCGATTGGGGTCAGTACCGCCTCGAAGTCGAGACATCGGATCCCGAGGGACCGGCGACAAGCTACGAGTTCGATGCCGGCTGGTATGTCTCCTCGACCACCACCGAAACGCCTGACGGCCTCGAAATCGCCCTCGACAAGGACAATTATGCCGCCGGCGAAGTGGCCAGGCTGAAAGTCTCGCCGCACTTTGCCGGCGAACTTCTCATCAACATCGGTTCCGACAAGCTGTTGAAGACCGTCACGGCATCCGTGCCGGCCGGCGGCAGCACGGTCGACATCCCGGTCGGCGACGACTGGGGCGCCGGCACCTATGTCACCGCAACCCTGTTCCGGCCGGGCGAGGCGCAGGAAACGCGCATGCCGGCGCGCGCCATCGGCGTGAAATGGCTGAAGGTCGATCCGGGCTCGAAGAAGCTCGCCATCACCCTGACGCCGCCGGACAAGACCATGCCGCGCCAGCAGCTGTCGATCCCGGTTTCGGTCGCCGGCGTGCAGCCGGGCAGCAATGCCTATGTCATGGTTGCCGCCGTCGATGTCGGCATCCTCAACCTGACCAACTACAAGGCGCCGGATCCGGAGGAATGGTTCTTCGGTCAGCGCATGCTGGGCATGGAGATCCGCGACATCTACGGTCGCCTGATCGACGGCTCGCTGGGCAACACCGGCAAGCTCAGGACCGGCGGCGACGGCGCCAACATGCAGGCGCAAGGCAGCCCGCCGACCGAAAAGCTGGTCGCCTTCTTCTCCGGTATTGTCGAGCTCGATGCCGACGGCAAGGCGCGGATCGACTTCGACATCCCGCAGTTCAACGGCACCGTGCGCATCATGGCCGTCGCCTGGACCAAGGACGCGGTCGGCCATGCTCAATCCGACGTCATCGTGCGCGATCCCATCGTGATCACCGCCGGCCTGCCGCGCTTCCTGGCGCCTGGTGACGCGGCCGTCATGCGCCTCGATGTCGCCGACACCGATGGTCCGGCCGGCGACTACGCGTTCTCGATCGAAACGACGGGCGACCTCTCGACCGGCGACAAGCCCCTGCCCCAGAAGCTGACGCTCGCCCAGGGCAAGCGCCAGACGTTGACTGTCCCGCTGATCGCTCAGACGGCCGGCAATGCCTCGCTCACCATCAAGCTTGCCCATGCCGACGGCACCAAGGTGGAGCAGACGCTCTATGTGCCGGTGCGCCCGGCGCAATTACCGGTGACCACCCGGCTGGTGGTCGACCTCAAAGGTGATGGTGGAGCGCTGCGCGTCGACAAGGAACTGTTGGCGGCAAGCCTGCTCAACGGCGCCTCCGTCAGCGTCGGCGTTTCGCAGGCCGCCGCCTTCGACGTGCCGTCGCTGCTGATGACGCTCGACCGCTACCCCTATGGTTGCGCCGAGCAGACCACCAGCCGCGCCATGCCGCTTCTCTACGTCAATGAATTGGCTTCCGGCGTCGGCATGGCCAGCGATCCCGATATCCATGGCCGCATCCAGGATGCCATCTACAAGGTTCTGAGCTATCAGGCCTCGGGCGGCAGCTTCGGCCTGTGGGGCCCGGGCTCCGGCGATCTGTGGCTCGATGCCTATGTCACGGACTTCCTGACCAGGGCGCGCGAGCAGAAATACGATGTGCCGAGCCTGGCCATGAACCAGGCGCTGAGCAATCTGCAGAACTCGCTCGGCTACGACCAGAGCGTCCAGGACCGTGGCAGCGAGATCGCCTACGCCCTCTACGTTCTGGCCCGCAACAAGAAGGCCTCGATCGGCGACCTGCGCTACTATGCGGACACCCAGCTCGAAGCTTTCTCAAGCCCGATGGCCGTTGCCCAGCTGGCGGCAAGCCTGGCGCTCTACGGCGATACACCGCGCGCCGAAGCCACCTTCAAGACCGCCTTGCAGTTGGCAAAGTCCACCACCGACTACGACTACTACCGCTCCGACTACGGTTCGCGGCTGCGTGATGGTGCGGCGATGCTGGCGCTTGCGGCGGAATCCAAGCCGGTGCCGACGATCGTGCCGGAACTGATCAAGCTGGTGACCAGGGAACGCGCCGAAGCCCGCTGGACCAGCACCCAGGACGAATCCTGGATGCTGCTGGCGGCCCGCGCGCTCAGGGAAGGCAATGATTCGATCACGCTGGCCGTCAATGGCGCCGCACACTCCGGCGGCTATTCCAACCAGGTCGAAGGCTCTGACCTGGCCGACAGCCCGCTGACCATCGCCAACACCGGCAAGACCCCGCTGCAGGCCGTCGTCACCACCGTGGCGTCGCCGGTCCAGCCCTTGCCGGCCGGCGGCGAAGGCTTCACCATCAGCCGCACCTACTACAAGCTCGATGGCACCGAAGCCAATGTCACCGAGGCGACGCAGAACGAACGCTATGTCGTCGTGCTTAAGGTCAACGAGCAGAACAAATGGCCGTCGCGCCTGCTGGTCACCGACCTGTTGCCGGCCGGCTTCGAGATCGACAATCCCGGCCTGGTGTCCAGCGCCCAGTTGACGAACTTCTCGTGGCTGACGCAGACCGATGCGGCCCATCTCGAATTCCGCGACGACCGTTTCGTCGCGGCGTTCAACCCGGCCGACGGCGACCATGACCACAATCTGACCCTCGCCTATGTCGTGCGCGCGGTGACGCCGGGTACCTATGCGCACCCGGCGGCAACGGTGGAGGACATGTACCGGCCGCAATATTCGGCCCGCACCGCCACCGGCATGATGGAGGTCAAGGCGCCGTAAGGCGCTGATGGTGATGGACGCGATAAGCAAAGTGCCCCCTCACCCGCCCTCCGCTTCGCTCGGTCGACCTCTCCCCGAGGGGAGAGGAGACGACCAGCGCCGGCGCCAGTCTCTTCCCCCCATCGGGGAGAAGGTGGCCGCGAAGCGGCCGGATGAGGGGGCGTCTTTCCAGCCATGAAGATACTTCGCAAACTCGCTATTGGAGCCGCAGGGGGCGCCTGCCTTTTGGCGCTCTCCGCAGCCAGCCTCTGGGAACTCGACCGTGCTTTCCCACCCCCGCTTCCAGCCGAACTCACGGTCTCCACCGAAGTCCAGGATCGCGACGGCGAATTGTTGCGCGCCTTCGCCACGCCGGACGGGTACTGGCGGCTCGAAACCCGCCTCGACCAGGTCGACAAGCAGTTCGTCGACATGCTGGTCACCTATGAAGACAAGCGTTTCTGGGACCATGGAGGTGTCGACGTGCTGGCGCTGGCCCGCGCCGCCGGCCAGTTCGCCACCAGCGGCCACATCGTCTCCGGCGGCTCGACGCTTTCGATGCAGCTTGCCCGGCTGATCGAGCCGCGCGAAAGCCGCAGCCTCGGCTCCAAGGTCAGGCAGATGCTGCGCGCCATCCAGATCGAGCGGCGATTGTCGAAACGCGAAATCCTCGAACGCTACCTGACGCTGGCGCCTTATGGCGGCAATCTGGAAGGCGTGCGCGCCGCCTCGCTCGCCTATTTCGGCAAGGAGCCGAAACGGCTCACCGTTTCCGAATCCGCCCTGCTCGTCGCTCTGCCGCAACTGCCGGAAAAGCGCCGGCCCGACCGCAATTTGAAGATCGCCCACGCCGCCCGCGACCGGGTGCTGACCCGAATGGTCTCCTCCCGCCTGCTCGGCGAGCGCGAGGCTGCGCGTGCCGCCCTCGACGATGTGTCGGGCCTGCGCCGCACCCTGCCGGCGCTCGCCGCACACGCCGCCTATGCGGTGTTGCCCAAGGCCGTCCCCGGCCAGCCCTTGCAACTGACGATCCGCAAGAGCGTCCAGGAAGGGCTGGAACAGGTGGCGAGGGACGCGGCCACCAAGCTTGGGCCTCGCCTGTCGGTCGCCATGGTGCTGGCCGACTCCCGCACCGGCGACATTCTTGGTGAAGTCGGCTCGGCCAATTTCTTCGACGCCAGCCGCTCCGGCTGGATCGACATGACCAAGATCGTCCGCTCGCCCGGCTCGACGCTGAAGCCCTTCATCTACGGTCTTGCCTTCGAACAGGGCCTGGTGGCGCAGGAGACGCTGATCGACGACAGCCCCGTCGATTTCTCCGGCTATCGGCCGAAGAATTTCGACATGGGCTATCAGGGCGACGTCAGCATCCGGCAAGCGCTGCAACTGTCGCTCAACGTGCCGGCGATCCGCGTGCTCGACGCGGTCGGGCCAACGCGGCTGATGGCGCGCTTCCGCCAGGCAGGGGTAAACCCCATACTGCCGGTTAACGAGGCGCCGGGCCTAGCCATCGGTCTTGGCGGCGTCGGGGTGACATTGCGCGACCTCGTCCAGCTCTACACAGGGCTCGCCAATGGCGGCAAGACGCACACGCTGCATGATGGCACCGAGCCTGCCAATGCCGAGCGCACCAGCGCCACCATCCTCGACGGTCAGGCCAACTGGCAGATCATCGACATATTGTCGGGCGTCAAGCCGCCCGAGGGTGCCTTGCAGCGCGGCATCGCCTACAAGACCGGCACGTCCTACGGATACCGCGACGCCTGGTCGGTCGGCTTCGACGGCCGCTATGTGCTGGGCGTCTGGGTCGGCCGCCCCGATGCCGGCGCGGTGCCCGGCCTTTCCGGCTATGTCTCGGCCGCTCCCATCCTGTTCGAGGGTTTTGTCCGCTCGGGCCTCGCCACCGTCCCCTTGCCGGGCAAACCGCCCGGCATGTTCAGCCCCAGGCGCGAGGACCTCCCGGTGACGCTCGCCCGCTTCGGCGCCGGGTCGGACGGCCTGGTGCAGGCGACGGTGAGCGAACCCGCACCGACCATCATCTTCCCGCCCGACGGCGCCCGCGTCGATCTCGGCACCAATTCGGCCGACGCCTCGCCACTGGTGCTGAAGCTGCAAGGCGGCCGTGCGCCGTTCCGCTGGCTGGCCAATGGCAAGCCACTCACCGGCATCGACCGCCGCCGCACCGCGACCTGGCAACCCGATGGCGCCGGCTATTCGACGCTGACCGTGATCGACGCCGCGGGACGTGCGGCGAGTGTGAAGGTGTTTGTCGAATAGATCGCGCCAAGAAGCGATTCATGGAATTGGCTTTCCACAGGCTCAGCGGATAGCAGGATACTCACCCCATGCCTGTTCCGAGGCACCCCCCTCTGGCCTGCCGGCCATCTCCCCCGCAAGGAGGGAGATGGGATGTCCTTTCCGCTTTCGCCAACTGTCAAAGACAATACGCAACGGCAAAGCTGCCAATCTCCCCCCTTGCGGGGGAGATGCCCGGCAGGGCAGAGGGGGGTGCCTCGCGCAATCCTCGATCGTTAGCAGCCTCAGCACTGGCAGCAACAATCCTTATCGCGGCAGTCACCCTCCCCGCTTTCGCCGACGCCCTGCCCGCCGGCTTTGTCCGGCTCGCCGATGTCGACCCTTCGATCCGCCAGGACATCCGCTACGCCGGATCGGACAATTTCCTGCACCGCAAGGTAAACGGCTATGACGCGCCGGCCTGCATCCTCACCGAGCAGGCGGCCCAGGCACTCGGCCGTGTGCAGAAGGCGATCGTCGCCAAAAGCCTGACGCTGGTCGTGTTCGATTGCTATCGCCCTGCCCGCGCCGTCGCCGATATGGCTGAATGGACGAAACAGGGCGGGCCGCCCGATCCGCAATGGTATTCGAGGGTCAGGCGCAGCGACCTGATCGCCAACGGCTATGTCGGAGAGCTGTCGACCCATTCACGAGGCTCGACCGTCGACGTCGCCATCGCCCGGACGGACCGCAGGTCCAGCCCCAACCCGGCCTGTGGCGCGGTTGATACCGACACGCTCGATTTCGGTACCGGCTTCGACTGCTTTGATCCGATGAGCGAAACCGCCCACCGCGGCCTTGCCAGTGAAGCGGCGGCAAACCGCAAGATGCTTGTCGACGCCATGCGCGCTGGCAGCTTCAAGAACTATGCAAGGGAATGGTGGCACTTCACGCTGAAAAGCGAACCGTTCGCCAGACAGCGTTTCGACTTTCCCATCACCGCCGATTGATGCACCGGACCAAATTCCACACCTTGCCTCGGCACCGCCCCTTGCTAGATAGGCTGAGTGGCCGGGCCATGGATTCTTCCTTTGGCCGCAAGAGGAAAATATTTCTCCTAACGGCGAAATGGCGTCGAACATTTTCTCAAGAGGGGCAAAAAAGGCAACATTGAATGCATCTAATTTCTACCAATTCGGTAGATTTGGCGCGGGTTCAACGGAGGCAGAAATGACCAAACCTCATTTCAGGAAACTGCTCGGCGCACTGGTCGCCACATCTGTCCAGTTCGGCACGCTCGGTTTCGCGTTTGCCGATACCACCATTCTCAACGTGTCCTACGATCCGACACGCGAGCTCTACAAGGCCTATGACGAAGCTTTCGTCGCGCATTGGAAGGCCGAGACCGGAGAGACGGTCACCGTCCAGCAGTCGCATGGCGGATCGGGCGCCCAGGCCCGCGCCGTGATCGATGGCCTCGACGCCGATGTGGTGACGCTGGCACTTGAAGGCGACATTAATGCCATCGTCTCGAAGGCGAAGAAGATCAATCCGGACTGGCGCACCAAATTCGAAAACAATTCAGCGCCTTACACCTCGACCATCATCTTCCTCGTTCGCAAGGGCAATCCCAAAGGCATTCACGACTGGAGCGACCTCGTCAAGGACGGTGTCCAGGTGATTACGCCTAATCCGAAAACTTCCGGCGGCGCGCGCTGGAACTATCTCGCCGCCTGGGCCTACGCTAACGCCAATGACGGCGGCGACGAGGCCAAGACCAAGGAGTTTGTCGGCAAGCTCTACGCCAATGCCCCGGTGCTCGACACCGGCGCGCGCGGCTCGACCGTGACCTTCGCGCAAAAGGGTCTTGGCGATGTGCTTATCGCCTGGGAAAACGAGGCCTATCTGGCGCTCGACGAGTTCGGTGCCGACAATTTCGACATCGTCTACCCGCCGACCTCGATCCTGGCAGAACCGCCGGTGGCGGTGGTCGACGCCAATGTCGATGCCAAGGGCACGCGCAAGGTCGCCGAAGCCTATCTGAGCTGGCTCTATTCCAAAGAAGCACAGACGATCATCGCCAAGAACCATTATCGTCCTGCCAAGCCCGATCTGGTGCCGGCCGAAGACCTCGCCAAGCTGCCGCCGATCAAGCTCGTAACCATCGACGATCCACAGTTTGGTGGCTGGAAAAAAGCACAGCCTTATCATTTCGGCGATGGTGGTATATTCGACCAGATCTACAAGCCCCAGTAAGCAGTCGATATTCAGGACGACATGACCACAGCACCCGCCCAGGCGGGGTGGCGATTCAGGCAGCCGAGCGTCATTCCGGGTTTCGGATTGACGCTCGGCTTCTCGCTTGCCTACCTCACCCTCATCATCCTCATCCCGCTATCCGGGCTGCTCTGGCGCTCGGCCGCCCTTGGCTGGCCTGAATTCTGGGCGATCGCCACCGATCGCCGCACCATCAATGCGCTGAGAATCAGCTTCGGCACCGCCTTCGTCGCAGCTGCGGTCAACGTCGTCTTCGGCACGCTGGTCGCATGGGTGCTGGTGCGCTACCGCTTCCCCGGCCGCCGCATCGTCGATGCCATGGTCGACCTGCCCTTCGCCCTGCCGACGGCTGTGGCCGGCATCGCGCTGACCACGCTCTACGCGCCGAACGGCTGGATCGGCAAATTGCTGATGCCGCTCGGCATCAAGGTAGCCTATACGCCGCTCGGTATCGTCATCGCGCTGATCTTCATTGGCCTGCCCTTCGTCGTGCGCACCGTGCAGCCGATCATGGAGGAGATCGACAAGGAAGTGGAGGAAGCCGCCGCCACGCTTGGCGCCAATCGCTTCCAGATCATCACCCGCATCCTGTTTCCGGGCCTGGCGCCGGCCATCGTCACCGGCTTCGCGCTCGCCTTCGCGCGTGGCGTCGGCGAATATGGCTCGGTCATCTTCATCGCCGGCAACTTGCCCTACAAATCAGAAATCGCACCGCTGCTGATCGTTATTCGGTTGGAGGAATACAATTATCCGGCGGCAACCGCGATCGCGGCGATCATGCTCGCTTTGTCGTTCATCATGCTTTTGGTCGTCAACCTCGCACAGTCATGGAGCCGCAAGCGCTATGGCTGACCCGGAGATCAAATCCTACGAACCGCATCATGAAAGCCAGTCGGCGGCGGTCACGGAAAGCCGCCCTGCGCGCCTGGCTCTGATGGCCGTCGCCTTCGCCTTCCTCGGCATTTTCCTGCTCTTGCCGCTGATCATCGTCTTCAACGAAGCCTTCGCCAAGGGCATCGGTGCCTACACCGAAGCGCTCGGCAGTGCCGACACCCGCTCGGCGATCCGGCTGACGCTGCTGGTGGCGGCGATCTCGGTGCCGCTCAACATCGTCTTCGGCATCTCCGCCGCCTGGGCGATCGCCAAGTTCGAGTTCAAGGGCAAGGCCTTCCTGACCACGCTGATCGACCTCCCCTTCTCGGTCTCGCCGGTCATATCGGGCCTCGTTTATGTGCTTCTGTTCGGCGCCCAAGGGCTGCTCGGCACCTGGCTGAAAGCGCATGGCATCGTCATCCTGTTTGCCGTGCCGGGCATCGTGCTGGCCACAATCTTCGTCACCTTCCCCTTCGTCGCCCGCGAGTTGATCCCGCTGATGCAGGAACAAGGCAATGGCGACGAGGAGGCAGCGCTTTCGCTCGGCGCCAATGGCTGGCAGACCTTCTGGTACGTGACCTTGCCCAACGTCAAATGGGGGCTGCTCTACGGCGTGCTCCTGTGCAATGCGCGTGCCATGGGCGAGTTCGGCGCGGTATCGGTGGTGTCGGGTCACATACGCGGCCTGACCAACACCATGCCGCTGCATGTCGAAATCCTCTACAACGAGTACAACGCCGTCGGTGCCTTCGCCGTCGCTTCATTGCTTGCGGGCCTGGCGCTCGTCACGCTGGTCTTGAAAACACTTCTCGAGATGCGCTACGGCGCCGAGATCGCCGCAACACGCGGGCACTGACAAAGGGACCACTATGGAAGTTCGCGTTGCCAACGTGCGCAAGGAGTTTGACCGGTTTCCGGCGCTTCACGACGTCTCGCTCGACATCAAGTCGGGCGAACTGATCGCGTTGCTGGGACCGTCCGGTTCCGGCAAGACGACGCTGCTCAGGCTGATTGCCGGGCTGGAGCGGCCGACACGGGGAAAGATATTCTTCGGCGACGAGGACGCCTCGCACAAGTCGATCCAGGAGCGCAATGTCGGCTTTGTCTTCCAACACTATGCGCTGTTCCGGCATATGACGGTGGCGGACAATATCGGCTTCGGCCTGAAGGTCCGGCACGGACCGTCGCGCCCGCCGGCGCAGGAGATCCGCCGTCGCGCCTCCGAGCTTCTGGACCTCGTCCAGCTTTCAGGGCTCGAAAAGCGCTATCCGGCGCAGCTCTCCGGCGGCCAGAGGCAGCGCGTGGCGCTGGCGCGCGCCATGGCGATCGAGCCCAAGGTGCTGCTGCTCGACGAGCCGTTCGGCGCGCTTGACGCGCAGGTGCGCCGGGAATTGCGCCGCTGGCTGCGCGAAATCCATGACGCCACCGGCCATACCACCGTCTTCGTCACCCACGACCAGGAAGAGGCGCTGGAGCTTGCCGACCGCGTCGTGGTGATGAGCCAGGGCCGCATCGAGCAGGTCGGCACCGCCGACGATATCTACGACACGCCGAACTCGCCCTTCGTCTATGGCTTCATCGGTGAATCAAGCTCGCTTCCCGTCAAGGTCGAGAATGGCGAGATCTGGCTCGCCGACCGTCCGATCGGGATTGCCGCGCCCAACGAGCCCTCGGGCGATGCGACGCTCTATTTCCGCCCGCATGATGTCGAACTGCTGGACGGCTGCAGCGGCTGTATCGCCGGCACGGTCGCCGCCAGCCGCCGCGTCGCCGGCACGCGCCGGGTCGAGCTTGAGATCGGCGGAGAGCGCCAGCGGGTCGAAATCGAACTGCCCGTCGACCACCCCGCGGCGCAGAAAAGCCGGGTGGCGTTTCGCCCCGGACGCTGGAAACTTTTTCCGGCGGCTTGATCCTCTGGTCGAGGGCTACGCCAGCCAGTTCTCGACCTTCAGGCCTTTGATCCGGTTGAACTCGCCCGTGTTGGCGGTCACCAGCGTGGCGCCCAATGCACAGGCATGAGCGGCAATAAAAAGATCGTTGTGGCCAATGGTCTGGCCTGCCGCTTCAAGCTCGGCGCGAAGTCCGCCATACTCGGCATCCACCGGCACATCGAGCGGCAAGACTGGAATCTCGGCCAGCAAGTCTTCAACCTTCTTGAGCAGCTTGGCCGATCCCTTCCTGGCGCAGCCATATCGCAATTCCGAGGCGACCACGATGCTGGTGCAAACCGCGTCATCTCCCTCGCGCGACATTGCCCTCGCGGCCTTGCCAGCCGGGTTTCGGATCATGTCGCTGATGATGTTCGTATCCAGCATGAACCGCATCTAGAAAATGTCCTCGGATTTGACTGGCGTGTCGTCGATCTCGGGGAAGTCGTCTTCAGGATCGAGCGGCGGCTCTTTCGCCCACTGGGCGAGCAACGCGGTGAGGCCAGGTTTGCGAACCGGCTCGATGACAAGACGATCGCCTTCCCGGCTGATCAGGACTTTTTCGCCGGGAAGCTCGAACTCGACAGGAATGCGCACCGCCTGGCTGCGGTTGTTGCGAAACAGCTTCGCCTCCTTGGGCGGCGTTGTTGAATGACGGTTCTGGGGCATGTTGCAGCTCTTTTGTATATGCCATTTGTATATGCCAAACAGCGCCACGGTGCAAGGCCCGGGAAAACTCGGCACAGGAGACATCGCCTGCCATCGCACCCCGGAACGTTTCGGTCTGATGGCGGTCGGCTTAATTCATGCTTCGAGCGACACGACTATCCTTTCGTCACGCCTTTCAGCGACAGCACCAAGGTCATTGGGTTTTTCGGCGAAGCCGCAAAACCGTAGTGTTCGTAAAAGGCTTTCGCCTCATCCGATATGGCATGAACAAATATCCCGCGAATCCCGAGGATCGTCGCGGCGCGACCTGCCCGTAAAACGGCGTCTTGCAGCAGCGCGGCACCCAGCCCCTTGCCTTGCCAGCCCGCGTCGACGGCAAGACGCCCGAGCACGACCATCGGAATGGGATCAGGCATGTTGCGACGAATGGCGCCGGGTGCCTGCGCGAGATCAAGCCCGCCCGAAGAGAGGCAGGAATAACCGACAACGCGCGCGTCTTCCGCCACCACATAGGTACGCGACGCGCCGCTGACCTGGTTGGCTCGCGCCCTCAGGCGAAGCCATTGGTCGAGACTTTCCGTCCCGCTTCGAAAAAGGTCGAGATCGTGATTTTCGGCCAGAGGCGCGGGCGCCGATAGTATCATCCCTGCCACGGCCTGGGCACGTTCATAAGGCGTGCAAAACCTTCACCGCTTGGCGTCTCATCGAGGATGTCGAGATAGTGCCGATAGCTCTCGGGATCCACCTTGATCAGTGCCTGGTCGAGCAGCGTGTCCTCGGCCGCACGATATGCAGCATCGATCATAAAGTCGGAGCGGGTCTTCCCGCGTATTTTCGCAGCACGGTCGATCAATATGCGCACATCCTCTCGGATGCGCAGATTGACAGGCTTGGCGTGGGTCTCGGGTGTGGTCTTTGTCATGGCAGCGCTCCTTGTCGCTCCCGTAGCACACCTGCATACACAATGTGTATCTTTTTTCGGAACAGTCAAACGAATTGGAACGATCGGCGTCCACCGAGGCGAAGTCGCACTTGAAAGAAAAAACTACGAACCTTCTATTCCGGGGATAGGTTTTCTAGAAGCGATGCATTGATCCCCGGACCCATGCCTCGTCGCACACCACGCACCCCGGCTATGGTCCGACCATAAACACATTGCATCGGAGCCTGTTTTCATGAAGCGATTTTTCCTCGGGCTTGCCACCGTCGCCGGCCTGTTCCTCGCATCCTCCCCGGCCTGGTCGGCTGACAAACTGCTCAACGCATCCTATGATGTCGGCCGCGAACTGTTCGTGCAGGTCAACAAGGCTTTCATCGCTCAGCATCCGGGCGTCACCGTCGACCAGTCGCATGCCGGCACTTCGGCGCAGGCGCGCGCCATCGCCGAGGGCCTTGGCGCCGATGTCGTTACCTTCAACCAGGTCACCGACATCGACTTCCTGGTCAAGAAGGACCTCGTGTCGGCAGACTGGCAGAAGAACTTTCCCGACAACGCCTCGCCCTTCTATTCGCTGCCGTCCTTCCTGGTACGCGCCGGCAACCCCAAGCATATCAAGGACTGGAACGATCTCGTGCGCGACGACGTGCAGGTGATCTTCCCCAATCCGAAAACCTCCGGCAATGCGCGCTACACCTATCTGGCGGCCACCGCCTACGCCAAGGAGGCCTTCAAGGGCGACGACGCCAAGGTGAAGGAGTTCATCACCAAGCTGTTCAACAACGTGCCGATTTTCGACACCGGCGGCCGCGCCGCGACCACCACCTTCGTGCAGCGCGAGATCGGTGATGTGCTGATCACCTTCGAGTCGGAGACGCGCGGTATTCGCAAGGAGTATGGCGACGGCAAGTTCGAGCAGGTCACGCCTTCGGTCAGCCTGCTGGCCGAATTCCCCGTCGCGATCGTCGACAAGGTTGCCGACGAGCACGGCACGCGCGATCTGGCCAAGACCTATCTCGACTTCCTCTACACGCCGGAGGGCCAGGACATCGCCGCCCGCAACGGCCTCAGAGCCCGCGACGCCGCTGTGGCGGCAAAATACAAGGCCGATTTCCCCGATATCCGGCTGCTGACGGTGGAAGACGTCTTCGGCGGCTGGGACAAAGTACAGAAAGAGCATTTCGCCGCTGGCGGCCTGCTCGACCAGACCTACGGCAGCCGCTGAAGGCCGCGATATCTGCGGAGTAGACGGAAAAGCCGGCGCCCTGCCGGCTTTTTTCGTTTTTGAACGCCGAAAACCTGGTTATCAGCAGAATATCCGCCTTCTCAGTGCAAAACGTTACAAAGAATCAACGCGTTTATGCCTAACGTGCAATTTGGTGGCTGTTTGCGAAACATCATCGCAGGGCGAAGACGTCATTATTTGCACACAAACAGCCGGCAGATGCGAGTGGTTGGGGCTTTTATGGGTTGATCTGGGCATGCTGACAAAAAAAGGCAAATACGGCCTCAAGGCCCTCGTGCATCTGTCTGGCCTGCCGGCCGGCCAATTGGCCTTCGTCAATGACATCGCTGTGGCCAACAATATCCCGAAGAAATTCCTCGATGCCATCCTGGGCGAGTTGCGCAATGCCGGCTTCGTCCAGAGCCGCAAAGGCAAGGAAGGCGGCTACCGCCTTGCCCGGTTGGCTTCCGAAATCAAGATCGGCCATGTCGTGCGCGTGCTTGACGGGCCGCTGGCGCCGATCCCTTGCGCCAGCCGCACGCAGTATCAGCGCTGCGAGGATTGCGACGAGGCGACCTGCCAGGTCCGCCACATGATGCTGGAGGTGCGGCAGGCTATCGCCGAGGTGCTGGACAATCGCAGCCTCGCCGCCATGCGCGATGCGGACAATGACGATTTTCCGGTCGAGCTGACGTCGCAGATCTAAACCACCGACTGCAAGCTGACCGCGCTCAGACAGACATGAGATTCTTCCATTGAAGAGGGAGTTCTCCAAATCCCGGGTTGCGAAGACCTGAAATCACAGGAGAACCCCATACAGTTTGGCCTACCCGTTCAAATTGGACGCAGCCTCGAATACATCGCGTGCGGACGTCGTACCCGCCACGTGCTCCGTACCCGCCACACCGAGGTCCATCCATCCCGCATTCACGGCCTCGTACATTTCTTCGGCAGGTCCGCTGTGGCCCTTCGGGATGCCGAATTGCTCGAGCGCTTCCGCCCACCCCGCACGCGGGATTGCAAAGGCTTTCACGTCGAGATTCAGGACTTCGCCCAATTGCTCGGCGACGTCGTCCGCGCTGACCATCGAACCAAGCTCGACGATGCGCTGCCCTGACCACATTGGCCCGGTCAAAAGCGTTGCGAATTCCGCGCCGATGTCGTTCGTCGCGACCATTGTCGATTTCCGGTTTGTCGGATTGTAGAAAGCCGGCAGCGTTCCGCCCTGCGCGACCTGCAACCCGAAAAGAAAATTCTCGAAGAATCCGCCTGCGCGCACAAAAGCAACTGGCGATGTCAGGTCGCGAAAACCTTGCTCCAGAAGGGACAAGGCCGCGATTACCCCGTGCCCGCTGGTTCTGTTCGCCCCCATAGACGAAAGCGCAACCACTCGCGGCGGCGCTGTCTTGGTGAGCGCCTCGACATAGCTTGCAATCACGCCCTTTGCTTCCTTGTAATCGGGCGAAGGCGCCCAGACAGGGGGCAGCATGACGAACGCGCCTTCGACGCCTTCGAGCGCTCGCTCGATGGCTGCCGAATCGTTCCAATCGCCGTCAACGAGCTCCACGCCCCGGTTCGCCCAGCTCAACGCCTTCTCGCGGTCGCGAACCAGCGCGCGCACCTTCTTGCCTTGCGCTAGCAAATGCCTTGCCGTCGCGCCGCCCACGTTTCCCGTGATTCCCATTACTAAGAACATGTGTTTTCTCCTGATGTTTAGGGACAGAGCTGCCCCTGTTGGTTCAATGGATGAGCGGCAGAATGGCCCGGATACGGGGATCGCGCAGATAGAGGCCGCCCCAGGTCATCGCGCCCAGAAGCAGGGAAATGATTTCCGGCGGCGACCCCAACTCACCGATGCGGAGATGGGCGCAGATGGCACCTCCCAGAAAGCCAGTCACCAGGATCGCGCCGAGGACGGCGGTGACCGGGATGGCATAGAGGATGGCGCAGGCGAGTATGATCGGACCCACGACACGGGTCAGGTCCATCGCGAACCCGGTTTCCTGCAACATGCTCGCGATCCGTGCCGGCGCGAAAAGCTGAACAGTGCCGTCTGCCATCAAAGCGATAACGACAAACGCGCTCATTATCCGGCCGGCCCACAGGGCGCGATGCAAGGTCATAGTTTCAGGTGTCTGATGCAGGTTCAGGGTTTCCGACACTTGTCATTCTCCATTGGGAAGATCCCATGTTCCAAGCTTACTGTGCCCCCAAGACGTGATAAACACCGAGGAAATGAACCGACTGTTCTCTTTTCGGGGAACAATACCGGGGCACGAAAATGCAAAATCTCGAACCCATCCTCATTTTCATAACGGTAGCGGAAATGGGGAGCTTCACCCGCGCAGCCGACAGCCTGGGCATCCAAAAGGGGAGAGCCTCAACGGCGGTCCGGAAGCTGGAAGAAGATCTCGGTGTCAGGCTCCTGCACCGGACGACGCGCAGCGTGCGGTTGACGGAAGACGGACGCGCATTTCATGCCCGTGCCCGCGATCTGCTTGCTGAAGTCGATGATCTGCACTCGATGTTCGCCGGCGATCGCGT
Source organism: Mesorhizobium sp. M0848 (assembly GCF_040319805.1). NCBI lineage: Bacteria > Pseudomonadati > Pseudomonadota > Alphaproteobacteria > Hyphomicrobiales > Phyllobacteriaceae > Mesorhizobium > Mesorhizobium sp. M0848. The sequence goes on from NZ_JAMYOM010000032.1 coordinate 44,762, forward strand.
GGCACTTCGCGGGCGTTTGCGGGTCGACCTTCCAACCGAAGTGGCGCGCACAACGATCGTGCCTGCCTTGCCGGATTTCATGGCGGCGCACCCCGAGTTGGAGCTGGAGGTGTCGAGTACGGATCGGCAAGTCGATCTGGTTCAAGAGGGGTTCGATTGTGTATTGCGGCTTGGACCCATTCGGGACGAGACGCTGATTGCCCGCCCACTGGGCCTGTTGCGCATGGCCAACGCTGCCAGCCCCGCCTATCTGGCGCGCCATGGCGTCCCTCGGTCGCTGGAAGATCTCCAGCGTCAGGAACATAGGACAATTCACTTTTCGACGGTGCTGGGCGCGAGACCCTATGGATGGGAATATCCGGACGGCGACAGCTACGCGACGCTTCAGTTGCCAGGTGGGCTACACGTCAACAGCGCGCAGACCTACGAAGCCGCCGCCCTCGCCGGCCTTGGTGTGATTCAGGCGCCACTCTTGGGCATTGGCCGATACTTGGAGAGTGGAGCGCTTGTCGAGATCATACCCGATTTTCGTCGCCGGGCGCTCGCCGTGTCCCTCGTCGTTGCGCATCGGAGCAATCTGTCGCGCCGAGTCCGCGCATTCATGAAATGGATCGAAGATGTGCTGACGCCATATATGGAATAGCGACACGAATATCTTCGTCCGACCCTCGAAATCAACATTTCTGAAGTTGTGTCTGCCGATCGGCGGTCCGGCGTCGCGGGCGCCGGCTCAAGCACGGACATGAGTACCGGGCCGTGCTCAGCCCCGCGCTGGCGCCGGAGGCGTCTGTCACCCCGGCAACGGACACCGCCAGGGATGGCGCCAAGAACATGGCCGTGCAGGCTCACTACATCCTGCTCAAGCGTGACCGCCTGCTGGAGGCGCTGAGGCTCTACCCCGAGCAGATGCTGACGTGGTCCCGCCGGCAGCGGCTGACCGAGGCCCAGGACAGCACCGGCATCGGCACTGACGATGAAAGTTCATGACCGGCGTATCAGTCGGACCGCGGCAGCGACGAGCTCACCGACCGGGCGCGTCGCATCGAGCGTCAGGGCCCGCTCCTCCACTGCCGGCGGCTCGAGGATGGCGAACTGGCTGTCGACCAGGCTTGCCGGCATGAAATGGCCCTTGCGGTTGCCGACACGCTGCCTGGCCGTGGCAGGGTCGATCTCCAGATAGAGGAAGACGATTTCCGGGCAGAAGCCGCTCAACCGTTCGCGGTAGCTGCGCTTCAGTGCCGAGCAGGCGGCAACCACGCCCTGTCCGCCGCCCACCGACTCCGCGATGCGCTCGCCGATCGCGTTGAGCCAGCCTTCGCGCAGTTGATCGGTAAGCGGTTCGCCGCTTGCCATGCGTGCGACGTTTTCCGGCGGGTGCAGCCTGTCGCCCTCGATGAAGGTAACGCCCAGCGCGGCCGCCAGCGCAATACCGACGGCCGACTTGCCGCAGCCGGCGGCGCCCATCACCACGATGGCCGGAGACACCGAGCCGGGAGCGCCCGCTGGCGCCTGTGCTGCCTTTTCGTCCACTGTCAGCGGCTTGCCGGCGCGCGGCCGTAGAGCAGCAGCATGGCGACGATGACGACACCGTAGATGATCTGCCGCCCCGCCTCCGGCATCTGCATGACGGAGAGGATGGACTGCAGCAGCGTGATGAGGATGACACCGGCGACAGTGCCGAGATAAGAGCCGCGTCCGCCCAGGATCGAGGTGCCGCCAAGCACCACCGCGGCGATCGACGGCAGCAGATAAGCGTCGCCCATCGACTGCGCCGCCTTGGAGGCATAGCCCGCCAGAAGCACGCCGCCGAAAGCCGAGAGCCCGCCGGAGACGGCGAAGGCGATCATCACCACGCGCCGCGTATCGATGCCGGAGAGATAGGCCGCGCGCTCGCGGTTGCCGATGCCGTAGACGGTGCGGCCGAAGCTGGTACGGGTCAGCACGAACACCATCGCGGCTCCGATCAGCGCCCAGATGATGACCGCGTTGGGCACGCCCGGAATGGCGAAGCCGGTCGCCAGGTAGCGCATCGCGCCCGTCGCCGAATCCTGCGGCGAGAAGCCGCCGGTGTAGACCACCATCAGCCCTTGCGCGACGGCGTTGGTGGCCAATGTGATGATCATCGAGGGGATGCGCAGATAGGCGACGCCGATGCCGTTGACGACGCCGATCAGCATGCCGCAGAAAATACCGAACGGAATGGCCAGCGCCACGCCGACCGGGCCGTAGGCCGCCGCAGCGCAGGCCATCATGGCGCCCGCCGCCACCGCCCACGGCACCGACAGGTCGATCTGACCGAGCAGGATGACCAGCATCATCCCGGTGGCGATGACGCCGAGGAATGAAGCCACCTTGAGCTGCTGCAGAAGATATTCAGGCGACAGGAAGCTTCTGGAATAGAGACTGCCCAGGAACAGCAAGAGAACGATGCAGGCAAAGGCCGTCAGCACCGCCGGATCGGCACGGCGGATGAATCTGGGCATGCGGCCGGCAATGCCGCCAAGCGTCGTTTCGCTCACAGGAACCACTCCAGCCGGTTGCGGACCCGAAACAGGGCGAAGGCGCCGAGGCTGACGGCGACCAGCAGGATAACGCCCTGGAACAGCGGCTGCCAGAGCGGATCGAAATCGAAGACGAACAACAGGTCGCCGATGGTGCGGAAGGCCAGTGCGCCGAAGATGGCGCCGATGGCGCTGCCCTTGCCGCCGAACAGCGAAACGCCGCCGAGCACCACGGCGGCGATCGAAAACAGCGTGTAGGAGTTGCCGCTGGCATAGGCCGCTTCACCCGTATAGGTGAAGAAGGTCAGGAACAGTCCGCCGATCGCCGCCAGCAGGCCGGCCAGCGTGTAGGCGGCGAACTTGCCGCGCCGGATCGGCACACCCGACATGTAGGCCGCCGTCTCCGATGAGCCCGCCGCGTAGGCGGCGCGGCCGAGCACCGAGCGGCTGAACGGCACCCAGATCACCAGCACGACGGCCAGCAGGACGACCAGGCTCGCCGGCACCACGCCAAACACACGGCCGGTCAGCGCATCGGCCAGATCCTCATTGACCGAGCCGCCCGGGAATGGCCGCAGCAAAAGGCCGATGCCGTAATAGACGGCCCCCGTGGCAATGGTGGCGACAATCGGCTGCAGCCGGCCATAGATGACGATGGCGCCGTTGATCGCGCCGCACAGCAGCCCTACCGCCAGCACGGCGATGACACCGAGCGTCGTCTGCATCGGCGTGCCGACCACCAGCCAGGAGGCGAGGCAGTTGGTGAGCAGGAAGATCATACCGACGGACAAGTCGATGCCCGCGGTGATCACCACCAGCGTCTGCGCCATGGCGACAAAGGCGAGCAGCACACCCTTGTTCGACGCCGTCTGCACGACATTGGCGGTGAAGCCCGCCGGATGGTTCGAGGTGTAGATGACGAACATGACGATGAAGATGCCGAACGCCAGCAGCGTTCCGCGCTGCTCGGCCAGCCAGTAGCGCCAATCTTTCACGCGCTTGCTCCCAGGCCCACTGGGCTCTCCTCGCCATGGATGTTGAGCGCGCTTGATATCAGCGCCCGCTCGGTGATCTCGGCACCGACCAGCTCGCGCTTGACCGCCCCGTCATAGAGCACCAGCACGCGATCGCAGCAGCCGATCAGTTCGTCATAGTCGGTCGAGTAGAACAGGATCGCCGCACCCGCGTCGGCCAGTTTGCGCATCAGCTGGTACAACTCCTGCTTGGTGCCGACGTCGATGCCACGCGTCGGATCGTTGAGCAGGATGATGCGCGGCTGGCGCATCAGCCATTTGGCGATGACCACTTTCTGCTGGTTGCCGCCCGAAAGCGCGCCGACCGGAATGTCGAGGCCCGCCGTCTTGATCGCCAAGAGGCCGACCATGTCGTCGATCAGCCGCTGCTCGGCGGCGCGATCGATGATGCCGGCCTTCGACAGCCGGTCGAGCGCCGCGAACGACAGGTTCTCGCGCACCGTCATCGGCAGCATCAGCCCTTCGGTCTTGCGGTCCTCGGGAATGAGCGCCATGCCGATGCCGTCGTCGCGCGCAACGGATGGACTGGTGATCGAGACAGACTTGCCGTCGATCAGGATCTGGCCGCTGAGGCCCCGCAGCACGCCGAAGAAGGCGAGCAGCAATTCGCGCTGGCCCTGGCCGTCGAGGCCGCCAAGGCCGACCACCTCACCTGCCCTGACGGTCAGCGAGATATCGTGCAGCCGGTCGGCCCATGAGAGCTTGCGGGCCTCGAGCCTGGGGGCCGCGGTGGCAGGCACGGCCGCCGGCTTGGGCGGAAAGATATGGCTGTATTCGCGGCCGATCATCAGTTCGACCACCTCATTGTCGCTCTTCGAGCCGGCTGCATAGCTGGCGACATTGCGGCCGTTGCGGAACACCGTGCACTGATCCGCCAGTTCGGCGATCTCGTTCATGCGGTGCGAGATGTAGAGCAGCGCCAGCCCTTCCGAGCGCAACCGCTTGAGCACCGCGAAGATCTTCGAGACATCCGCGGCGGTCAGCGCGGAGGTCGCTTCGTCGAGGATGAGGATGCGCGGCTTGCGTGCCAATGCCTTGGCGATCTCGACCATCTGTCGGCGCGACAATGGCAGGTCCTTGACCAGCGCCAGCGGGTGGATGTCGGCGGCGCCGGCGCGAGCAAGTGCTTCTTCGGCGATGCGGCGCTGCGCCTTGCGGTCGATCATGCCGAAGCGTTTGGGCGGATCGGAAATGACGATGTTGTCGGCCACGCTGAGCTCAGGGACCAGCGACAGTTCCTGGAAGATGCAGACGATGCCGGCCTTGTTGGCGGCCCCCGGAGAAGCGAAGGTCGCCTCGCGCCCATCCAGCGTCATGCGGCCCTCGTCGGGCGCCACGACACCTGCCATGACCTTGATCAGCGTCGACTTGCCGGCGCCGTTTTCGCCGAGAATGGCGTGGATGCTGCCGGCTTCGACAACAAGCTCGGCCTTCTCCAGCGCGCGTACACCGCCATAGCGCTTGGATATGCCTTCCATACGAAAGAGCGGAGCCGCACCGTCCATCGGCCCTCCCAGGGCGATTGTGGAATTGAGACAAGCGCCGCGGCTCAAGCAGCGGCGCCAGGTGACAGCCAGCGATGATTTACTGGTTTTCCTTGGTCTGACCCATGATTTCCTGGGCGCTGAAATTGATGCCGCAGGTCGGGAAGGAATTGCCGACGAAGAAATTATCGGATTCCTTGGGGAAATAATCCGTGCCTTCCTTCAAGTTCGGGTCTTCGGCGATCGCCAGCGGCAGCTTCACCTCTTGTGGCACCACCTCGCCTTCGAGTGCGGCGATCGCGGTCTTGATGGCGACGGCGACCTGAGCCGGACCCGAGCCTGCGGACGAGCACTTCAGCCCGTCGGCCGAATGCGCGGCGCAGAACTTGCGGAAGCCGTTCTCGGTCTCGCCGCCAAACGGCACGAACGGATGCTTGGCGTCGATCATCGCCTGCACGATGCCGGTGTCGCCGCCCTGCCCGGTGATGCCGTCGAACGGACCGTTGGTGGCGATCGCATCGGCGGTCACTTTCTGTGCCACGCCGTCATCCCATTTGCCGGCGACTTCGGTCACGTCCCACTTCTTGCCGGACGCGTCGAAGACCTCGTGGATGCCGTTGTGACGATCGGTGTCGACGGAGGTGCCGGCGACGCCGCGCACTTCCAGGATCTTGCCGCCGTTCGGTATCTTGGCGACCAGCCACTTGGCCCACAATTCGCCAAGGCCCTTCTGATCGACATTGACGTTGATGGCGTCCTTGGTGTCGAGGATGTTGTCGAAGGCGACCAGCACGATGCCGGCTTCCTTGGCGCGCTTGATGACCGGACCGAAGGCCGTCGGGTTCTGGGCGTCGGTAACGATGGCGTCATAGCCGGAATCGATGAAATTGTTGATCGCCGAGATCTGCGCCGGCACGTCCTCGCCCGTCGAGACGACCTTGAACTCCTTGATCTTGGCTTTGACTTCAGGTTGTGCGGCGTAGGCCTTGGCCGTCTGCACCATCTGGATGCGCCAGGTATTGGCGATATAGCCATTGGCAAAGGCGATGCGGAACGGCCCTTCCTTCTTGGGATATTTGAAGAATTTGGTCTCCGCGTCCCACGGCGCGAAACAATCCGCCTGAGCGGCGGGACCCGACACGATTTCGGGTCCGGCGGCCATGGCGGCCGAATTGAGCATGACGAATGCAGTGGCGGCAACGACGCCACCAACAAGTGACTTGATCATCGATAGTCCTCCCGATTGCAGTTCAGATTGTTCGTTTCGCAATGCGAATTTTCGCGCGATGGACCGGCACCTCCCGCCTCGCCATGCGCGTCCTTGGCCGCCCGTGGTGGCCGACCCGGTTCCTCCCTTGTCGCCGCCAGCAGTACGAAGACTATCATATTATCCATAATAAACAAGTATTAGTTGTCGCTTATGTATAATAAACAGGTACGCCCTGTCGTTTATGCACCTGCTTGCAGGAAGTGGTAGCGCTACCAAATTGGCGTGTAAACCGGCATTCGCACAGTCGCTTCTGTGCGTTTCAACGCGCCGTGCTCTCGCGGCGCTTGAGCTCGAAACCGAGGTCGACGATCCGTTGCTCCGGTCTGTTGCCGGCGATCGCCGCAAGCGCCATGGCAACGGCACGCCGGCCGATCTCATAACGATGGGTGCGGATGCTGGTGACCGAAGGAAACGCCACCTGCATCATGTCGAGATCGTTGAAACCGACGATGCCGATCGTCTTCGGCACCGCGATCGAGGCGCGATGGCATTCGAACAAGACGCCGAGCGCGATATCGTCATTGTTGCAGAAGACACCGTCGAGTGTCGGCACCTTGGCCAGCGCATCGCGGAACATCTCGCGGCCGAGCGACACGCTGGACAGCACCGGCGTAGTGGTGACGAGGCGCGGATCGAACAGGCCCGCGGCCTCCATCGCCGCGCGATAGCCGGCAAGGCGCCGCTGCGAACGCGGATCCATGCGCGCGCCGATGAAGCCGATGCGGCGATAGCCGGCCTCGATCAGATGCTCGGTCGCCGCCCTGCCGCCATCGAGATGCGAGAAGCCGACCATCATGTCGACGGGATCTGGACCGGTTTCCATGACTTGCACCACAGGGCAGCCGGCACTTTCCAGCAGCTTTCGCGAAGCCGGTGTCTGATCGATGCCGGCGACGATCAGCGCGGCTGGCCGTTGCGAACCGAACACCTGCAGCAGCCGCTCTTCCTCAAGACCGGAATAGTGGGTGTTGCCAAGCTGGATGCGGAACGGGCTGGCCGACAGGCTGTCATAGATGCCACGCACCACCTCGGCGAAGACGTTGTTGGTCAGCGACGGCACCAGCACGCCGAACACTTCGGCGCGCGCCGAGGCCAGCGCCCGGGCATTCGGGTCCGGCACATAGCCCAGCTCGTCGACGGCGGCCTGGATCTGGCGGCGCAGCTCTTCGGACACACGCTCCGGCTCGCGCAGGGCGCGCGACACGGTGATGGCACCAACGCCGGCCTTGCGCGCGACATCCGCGATGGTAGGGCGGCCGCCGCCCCGGCGCGAGCGCGGCTTGGTCAAGGGCGCACTCCTGGCGACGGGCTTGTGCAGCCAAGCGCCTTTAGAACCATATTCAGGGTCTTTGCCACCGTCGTCATGCCAAATCGGCCTGTTGCCGCACCAATCCGCCTTCCGGCGTCGCGCAGCCTTGGGTGGTTGTCAAGCCGCGCAGCTCCCGGACATTGGGCAGGGTGAGCTCAGGCCATCACGGCTGTGCTGCGCCGTGCCTTCCACAACAGCAGCCCGATCGCCAGTATGTTCAGCAAATTCCAGGCGATGCCGTTGAGGAACGCAGCCGCATAAGAGCCGGTCAAATCGTAGATCCAGCCCGACATCCAGCCGCCGATCGCCATGCCGAAGATCGTCGCCATCAAGACGATGCCGATACGCTGGCCAGCCTCTTTGGCCGGCATATAGTCGCGCACGATGATCGCGTAGCAAGGCACGATACCGCCTTGCGACAGGCCGAACACCAGCGACACCACATAGAGCGAGGCAAGCCCGTCGAACGGGATGTAGAACAGCAGCGACAGGCATTGCAGCACCGAGCCGATCATCAGTGTCCACACCGCGCCGATACGGTCGGCGAGAAAGCCCGATGCCAGCCGGCTGACGACGCCGCCTGCCATCATGATCGACAGCATGTCGGCGCCATGCGCCACGCCGTAGCCGAGATCCATGCAATAGGCGACGATATGCACTTGCGGCATCGACATCGCCACGCAGCAGCCGAGGCCGGCGACGACCAGCAGCACCTGCAACGCCGCCGGAGACAGCGGCATCGACTGCACCGGCCGGCTTCCGGGCGAACCGGCAGCAGCCGCAACTGGGGCACCACGCCGCAGCATCAGCACCAGCGGCACCATTGTCACCAGGCAGAAGATGCCGATTGCCGCATAAGTGAAGCGCCAGCCTTCCGCCTTTATCAGTGTCGGCATGATGGTCGGCCAGATCGCTCCGGCGAGGTAATTTCCGGCGGCCGCCGCGGTCACCGCGACACCGCGCCGGCGATTGAACCAGTGTGATATATCGGCGATCAGCGGCCCGAAGATCACCGACGTGCCGACACCGATCAGCACTCCTTGGGCAAGCGTGAATTGCAGGATCGAGGTCGACAGCGCCGCGAGCAGCAGGCCGGCGGAAAGCGCGATCGAAGAGAGCAGCGCCGGGATCCAGTAACCCATCCGGTCGATGGCGCGACCGACCAGCACGTTGCCGGCGGCGAAACCGACCATGGTCGCGGTGTAAGGCATGGACGCCGCGGCGCGGTCGACGCCGAACTCGGCCTGCACCGCGGGCAGCACGACGACGACAGCCCACATGCCGACGGCGCCGATCGTCGCCAGCAGCATCGAGATGGCAAGCCGCATCCAGGCATAGGAGCTGTCGATGCCGGGGCCGGCCTGGAGGCTGTCGGTTCGGGTCAAGGCGTTTCCTGTCGGCGGTCTCGGAGATCGGCTGCCGTTTGCGCCACTATCGGCGCATTCTCAGGCCGCAGCAGCGCCACAGCGGGCAAATCCGTGGCTCCAGAGCCAGGGCGGAACCGATGCCGATGTGCGGAGTTTCCTGGCAGCCCACCCTGCAAAGGAGTCCTGCGATGACCGCCACCAGGAAAAAATGGTCGGCCGAGGTGACCGAGCACAGCGACGCGATGGATCTTGAGGATCACGTCTTCGAATCCGACGACGCCAGGAAGATCGCCGCCTCGCTCAAGCGATCCGCCGAACACAGCCACCGGCGCAAGGCCGAGCCGTTCCAGTCGGCCATGTCGATGCTGAACTTCTACATCAACCGCGCCGGCAAGAACTTGCCTGCCGCGCGCAAAAAAGTGCTTGAGGACGCCAAGGACGAACTGCGCAGCGCCTTCGGACGGGACAAGGATGATTAGCGGCGGCCGGTCCAGCCCTACGGGGCGCGGATGACGCCGTCTGTGTTGGCGAGCAGTTTGCGCACGGCATTGCGCGCCGCGTCCGGCCGCTGCAGGCGGATGTTCTTCTCGATCGCCTCGTGCAGCTTCTGCGCGTGGTTGAGATCGTCGATCTCCCGCGTCGTATAGGCAAAGAGATGATCGAAGGCGGATTCGATGAGTACGCCGAGCGGTACCAGCAGGTCGTTGCCCGAAGCCCGCAGGATGGCAAGATGGAAGCGCGTGTCGGCGCGGGTCCGCTCCTGCAGGCTCGTCGCCTCTCCCATCTCACGGCAGGCCAGGCTGATCTCGGCCATCTGCTCGTCGGTTCTTCGCATGGCGGCAAACGCGGTCGCTTCTGGCTCGATGATGTGGCGGAATTCCTGCACCGTCTTGAGGAACACCTCGCGATCCGGCGACGTCGCGTACCAGGCCAGCACATCGCGATCGAGCAGGTTCCAGCGCTCCTTCGGCTCGACCCAACTGCCGATCTTGGGACGTGAGGCGAGCAGGCTCTTGGCCATCAGCATCTTGATCGCTTCGCGCACCGCCGAGCGGCTGACGCTGAAGGTCTCCGACCATTTCGCTTCATTGGGCAGGATGGTACCGGGCGGATAGTCGCCGCGCACGATCCTGAGGCCAATTTCGCTGGCCAGCGAGGCGTGGACGCTGGAGCCTGGAATCCGCGCGGCGTCCGCCCGGCGAACGCCGCCCGGACGGTCCCCGGAGGCCGCTTTCCCCAACGATTTTTCCTTGTTCGGCTTCGCGTCCCGCATGGGTTCCAGAAAGTCCGTATTAACCAGGCTGTCAAGCGCGGCAAGCGGCTTGCACCGCAAAGCCGCCCGCTGTGCACAGATCAGCCTCGCTTGCTTCGCGGATCAGTCCTGCTTGACGTATCTGCGCCAGCTATGCTCCGGGCGGAAACCGAGCACGTCGCGCGCCTTGCGGTTCGACAGCAGCGTCTCGTATTCACCGAGTTCGGCCTTGACCGGCACGCCGGGGTAGAACCGCTTCAAGAGTTCGGCGGTCGGTAGGTCGGACGAGGTGTCGTCATTGGCCGCGTTGAACACCTGATAGCCGAGCCCGTCCTTCTCTATGGCGCGCAACGTGATCTGGCCAAGGTCGCGCGCGTCGACATAGCTCCAGGCGATGCGCTTGCGGAAACCCGGATCGGCGAACCATTTCGGAAACAGCGAATATTCGTGCGGCTCGATGACGTTGCCGATGCGCAGGGCATAAATGTCGGTGCCGTTGCGCTGGGTGAAGGCCCGCGCCGTCTTCTCGTTGACGACCTTGGACAAAGCATAGCTGTCCATCGGGTCGACGTCATACTCCTCGTCGAGCGGGAAATATTTGGGATCGCGTGGCTCGTTGGCGAACACGAGCCCATAGGTCGTCTCGCTGGAGGCGATGATAACCTTGGGGATGCCGAGCTTCACCGCCGCCTCGATGACATTGTAGGTGCCGAGCGCATTGATGCGGAACACCTCGTTGTCGGTGGTGATCATGATGCGCGGGATGGCGGCGAAATGCACCACCGCATCGACCGCCTGCGGGCGCAGCGAAGGGTCGAATTCGTGCAGGCCCATATAGCTCGACAGTGCGTTGAACACCTGCCCGCTGTCGGTGATATCGGTGATCAGCGTGCGCACCTTGGGATTGTCGAGCGGCCTGGTGTCGATGTTGAGCACCTGGCAGCCTTGCTCGACCAGATACTGGACGACATGGCGTCCGGCCTTGCCGCTGCCGCCGGTGAACATGATCCGCTTCGTCATTTTGCTCTCCACATCCTCAGGAATTTATGTGTATTGTCAGACAATATCGCCATCCGCAACCACCCACGCCTGCAAAACGGCAGCGCCTGACATCAATCATTGCAACAGGACTTGAAGACATGAACACGACTGCCGCGAGCGAAAAGATCGGCTTCATCGGCCTTGGTCTGATGGGGCACGGGATCGCCAAGAACATCGTCGACAAGGGCTACAGCCTGACGTTCCTCGGCCGCAAGAACCGCAAGCCGGCGGAGGATCTGCTCGGTCGAGGTGCGAAGGAAGCATCAACCTCGCGCGATGTGGCGGCGGCGTCTGATATCGTCTTCATCTGCGTCACCGGTTCGCGCGAGGTCGAAGCCATCATTCGCGGCCCGGGCGGCCTCAAGGAGGGTTTGAAGAAAGGTTCGGTCGTCGTCGATTGCTCGACCTCAGACCCAGTCTCGACCATTGCGCTTGCCGCTGAGCTCAATGCACTCGGCATCGATTTTGTCGACGCACCGCTCAGCCGCACGCCGAAGGAAGCCTGGGAAGGCACGCTCGACGCCATGGTCGGCGCACCGGACGCCCTCTTTGCCAGGGTGAAACCGGTAATCGAAACCTGGGCCGGCCGCATCGTCCATATCGGCGACACCGGCGACGGCCATCGCATGAAGCTGCTCAACAATTTCATCTCGCTCGGCTACGCCGCGATCTATTCCGAGGCACTGGCACTGGCTGAGAAGGTCGGCATCTCGCCGCCGCGCTTCGACAGCGTCATTCGCAATGGCCGCATGGATTGCGGCTTCTACCAGACCTTCATGCGCTGGACGCTGGAAGGTGACCGAGACGCGCACAAATTCACCATCGCCAATGCCTTCAAGGACCTGACCTATCTGGAATCGATGGCGGGTGCGGCCGGCATTGCCAACCCGCTCGGCAACGCTACCAAGAACTCCTTCGCCGGTGCCCATGCAACCGGCCCGGCCGAGCAATTCGTACCGATGCTGGCGACGCATATCGCTGGGGTGAACGGTGTCGACCTGATGCCGATGAAGGATGGCAAGAAACAGACCATTTAACCGATTGCCCAACGCTGGCGCCGATCACCGCCGCCACCGCCCTATCCCATCGTCGGTATCTGCAAGCAGCTTGTGCACGGCGTTGCGCGCAGCGGCGGGGCGCTGCAGGCGGATGTTCTTTTCGATCGCCTCATGCAGCTTCTGCGCCTGGCGCTGATCGGCGACCTGCTGTGTCGTGAATGCGAAGAGATGGTCGAGCGCCGACTCGATCAGCACGCCGAGCGGCACCAGAAGGTCGTTGCCGGAAGCGCGCAGGATGGCCAGATGAAAGCGCGTATCGGCGCGGATACGCTCCTGCAGGCTCAAGGCCTCGCCCATGTCGCGGCAGGCCTGGCTGATTTCCGCCATTTGCTCGTCGCTGCGCCGCATGGCGGCAAAGGCCGACGCTTCCGGCTCGATGATATGACGAAACTCCTGCACGGTTCGCAGGAACGCCTCGCGGTCGGGCGCCGTCGCGTACCAGGCCAGAACGTCGCGGTCGAGCAGGTTCCAGCGCTCCTTCGGCTCGACCCAACTGCCGATCTTGGGGCGTGAGGCCAACAGGCTTTTCGCCATCAGCATCTTGATGGCTTCGCGCACCGCCGAACGGCTGACATTGAAGATCTCGGCCCATTTGGACTCGTTGGGCAGGATGGTGCCGGGCGGATAGTCGCCACGCACGATCCGCAGGCCAATCTCGCCGGCCAACGAGACATGGACGCTCGCCCCCGCAAAATGCGCGGCACCAGCCTTCCGCATGACAGCCGGACCGTGGCTCGCTTGTGCCTTGGTTAGGTCGGTTCGCTTGCTTGACTTCTCGTCCGGCATCCACGTTCCAATGCGTCGACCGTCTGTCGTCCGGACTGGTCCGAACCGTACGGGCGCCGATCTCGTTGCCGAAAAATCCAGATCACGGGCGCGGCAAAGCCGGAGCCGATTGCCCCAACTATTGCGTCCGTTCGGGAATTACCGCTTCCGTTCAGGAATGACGGGGCGCCCGCAACCGGGCGCCCCGAAATCGAGAACCTACTTCTGGATGCAGGTGTCGACCGTATCCTTGGTGCACTCGTCGAGGCCGGTGAACACCGGATCGGCGACCGCCTTGCCTTCGATCAGGTCGATCATCACCGACGGTGCCTTGTAGCCCATTTCGAACGGCCGCTGGCCGACCAGAGCCGTTACAAGGCCGTCACGAGCGATCGCCACTTCGTCGCCGATCGTGTCGGCGGCGCCGATGACGAAGTCGTTGCTGGCGATCCGGTCCTTGAGCGGCCCGAACAGATCGCGGTAGGGCTGCGGCGCGCCGAACAGCGGCCAGCCGCCCATGATGCCGAAGGCGTCCAGCTTGGGGTTGGCGGCGAGGATGTCGGTCATCGCCTGCACGCCCTTGGCGCCATCGTCATTGGTGAACACCGGGCAGCCGGGAACTTCGGTCCAACCACCTTCACCCGCAAGTGCGGCAAGGCCTTCCTTGCCCGACAGTGCGTCACGCATGCCTTGCGCACGGCGCAGGATGTTGTCGGCTGCCGGGTTGCCTTCGATGGTGCAGATCGTGCCACCATTCGGCTTGCCCTTCTTGATGTACTCGCCGATCTTCTTGCCCATCAGGTAATTGTCGGTACCGAGATAGGTCTTGCGAAGACCTGCGTCTTCCTTGCTGAGATCGGCATCGACCGTCATGATCGGGATCGTCGGATTGGCGCTCTTGATCGTCTGCGCGATCAGCGGCGCGTTGGACGGCGAGATCGCCATCGCGACCGTGTCGGCCTTGCTCAGCATGTCCTGGACGATCTGCGCCTCGCCGGCCTCGTCCGAAGTCGACGCCGGACCGGTGTAGAAGCATTCATACTCCGAGCTGGCGTTTTCCTTGTTCCATTTCTCGCAGCCCTGGTGGATGGCCTCGAAGAACGGATTGTCGAGACCTTTCACGACAATGACGAGCTGTTTCTTGGCCAAAGCCGGCCCGGCACCCAACGCCATTGCGGCGACGGCGGCGAGCAAAAGTGTTTTCCTCATGTCAGTCCTCCCTTGAAACAAACGGACACGGCGTGCCCGCCATACAGATCGACCGGATGCGTGATGACCGAGGGTCGTTTCGCGAGCGCTCGTGTCGCCAGGACAGATCGATAAGCATTTCCAGATTCGGCTTCAGATCAACTCACACACAGGTGCCGCTGGATCCTGGACCGTCAAACCTCCGCCGATTCCGGCCGGCGAACCGCCAGCGGGGATCGGCATAATCTCCTCCGACGCTTAGCTAATATCGGCTTGGCGCCAACGTCAATGCTATTTGTCCTACAAAACGGATTTTTAAAATAGTCCTGGCCCAATTCGTCCGACAATTGATTGACGTGCGCCGGCTTTTGCGTAAAAGAACGCTAACGCCGTCTTCGGGAGGAGCCGGGGAGAGCGAGGCCAAAGCAGCGTCGGCATCCACGCCGGGAACAGCAGCAGGTCGCAAATCACGGGGAGGCAAAGGCTGGTGGCGGTTCTCGAACTCACCAACATCTCAAGGCATTTCGGCGCCATCCAGGCCGTCAACGACGTTTCGCTGTCGATCGAGCCCGGACAGGTGGTCGGCCTCATGGGCGACAACGGCGCCGGCAAGTCGACGCTGGTCAAGATGATCGCCGGCAATTTCCGCCCGAGCCATGGCACCATGCACATGGACGGCAAGGAATTGATCCTCCACAAGCCGGCGGAAGCCCGCCAGCACGGCATCGAGATCGTCCACCAGGACCTTGCGCTCTGCAACAATCTGACCGCCGCCGCCAATGTCTATCTCGGCCGCGAGCTGCGGCGCGGCGTCGGACCGTTTCGCATCCTCGACTATGCCTCGATGTACAAGCGGGCCGGCCAGCTCTTCGCCGAATTGAAGTCCGAAACCCGTCCGCGCGACCTCGTCAAGCAGATGTCGGGCGGCCAGCGCCAGGCGGTGGCGATCGCCCGAACCATGCTGTCGCAGGCCAAGATCGTGCTGATGGACGAACCGACGGCCGCGATCTCGGTGCGCCAGGTCGCCGAAGTGCTGAACCTGATCCGCCATTTGCGCGATCAAGGCATCGCCGTCGTGCTGATCAGCCACCGAATGCCCGACGTCTTCACTGTCGCCGACCGCGTCATCGTCATGCGGCGCGGCCGCAAGGTCGCCGACAAGACGATTGCATCGAGCTCGCCCGAGGAAGTCACCGGGCTGATCACCGGCGCCATCGAACAGGTTTGATTTCAAGCGAATTCCACCACGCACAGCAGATGAAGGTCGACGATGGCACTGACAATTGACCAGCCGATCGAGCATAAGCAGCAATCCTTGGCCGCAAGACTGTTTGCCAGCCAGACTTTCTGGGTGGTGATCGCGGTCATCCTCGCCTGCGTGTTCCTGTCGTTTGCCACCGATGCCTTCGCCACGTCGAAGAACCTCTACAACATCACCCGCAACATCACCTTCGTCGCCATTATCGCGCTCGGCATGACCTTCGTCATCATCACCGGCGGCATCGACCTCTCGGTCGGCTCGGTGCTGTGCCTGTCGTCGATGATTTTGGCCGTCACGATGCATGCCGGCTACTCGATCGAGGTCGGCATCCTGGCCTCGATCGCCACCGCGCTCGCCATTGGCGCCTTCAACGGCGTGCTGATCGCCTATCTCGGCTTTCCACCCTTTGTGGTGACGCTCGGCATGCTGTCGATCGCCCGCAGCCTAGCCATGGTCGCCTCCAACAACACGGTCGTCTTCCAGTTCGGGCCGGACCACGCCAAGCTTCTGTCATTGGGCGGCGGCGCCTGGGTGTTCGGCATCGCCAATCCGGTGCTTTACATGATCCTTCTGGCGCTGATCACCGGCTTTATCTTGCGCTGGACGAAGTTCGGCCGCCACATCTTTGCCATTGGCGGCAACGAGCACGCGGCAACGCTGACCGGCGTTCCGGTGCGCCAGATCAAGGTTGCCGTCTACATGATCTCGGCGCTGTCGGCCGGCATTGCCGGCATCATCCAGACCGGCTGGCTGGGTGCCGTCACCACCAATCTCGGCACCGGCATGGAGCTGCAGGTGATCGCCGCAACCGTCATCGGCGGCGCCAATCTGGCTGGCGGCGTCGGCACCGCCTTTGGCGCCATCGTCGGTGCGGCCCTGATCGAGGTGATCCGCAACAGTCTCGGTCTGCTCGGCATCAATGCCTTCTGGCAAGGTGTGTTCATCGGCGGCGCCATCCTGCTGGCGGTGCTGTTCGACCGCATCCGCAATTTCCGCCGCAGCGACTAGAACCATGATCCCGAAAAGTGGAAACCGGTTTTCGGGCAAGATCATGGTCAAACAAAAGACGGTTTGATGGCCAACTCCCTGTTCAGCCTCGAGGGGCGGGTGGCGCTGGTGACTGGCTCCGGTCAAGGCATCGGCTTTGCGCTGGCTCGGGGCCTCGCCGGACACGGTGCAAGCATAGTGCTGAACGGCCGCGACACCGCCAGGATCGACAGCGCCGTCGAAAAGCTGCGCGATGTCGGCTTCAAGGCGCACGCCTCGGTATTCGACGTCACCGATTTTCAGGCGGTCAACGCGGACATTGCCCGCATCGAGGCCGAGATCGGCGCCATCGACATCCTCATCAACAATGCCGGCGTGCAGTTCCGCGCTCCGCTCGAGGACTTTCCCGAGGAGCAGTGGGAGCGCCTGTTCAAGACCAATGTGTCGGGCGCCTTCCATGTCGGCAAGGCGGTCGCCCGCCACATGATCCCGCGCGGCAAGGGCAAGATCATCAACATCGGCTCGGTGCAGAGCGAGCTGGCAAGGCCGAACATCGCACCATACACCGCGACCAAAGGCGCGATCCGCAACCTGACAAGGGGTATGTGCGCCGACTGGGCGAGATACGGCCTGCAGATCAATGCGATCGCACCCGGCTATTTCCGCACCGAGATGAACCAGGCGCTGGTCGACAATCCGGAATTTTCCGCCTGGCTGGAAAAGCGCACGCCCGCCGGGCGCTGGGGCAATGTCGACGAGTTGATCGGCGCTGCGGTATTCCTCGCCTCCGACGCCTCCTCCTTCGTCAATGGCCATACGCTGTATGTCGATGGCGGCATGACGGCATCGGTTTGAGGGGGCGTTCTTCCCTTGTGGGAGAAGAGGAAACCTATCGCTCAGTCTGAAAATCCGGCCGCATCGGCCGTCATTGGCCCTCGCCGCCCCCGCGCGTCTTGACGCGGCCCCTAACTCCGCCGCACAATCCCTGTTGCAGGCGAAGGGAGGCCAGTCGTCTGCGGGAGGATATACCCATGACGGAAGCGATCAGGCTCTACTGGGGCCGGTTCGGACATGTTTCTATCCTGAATGTCGCAAGCGACTTCGTCACTCATGCCCATGTCGAGGCCCATCTGATCATCTGGCTGGAAGGTACGGCCGGCGAAATGACCATCGGCCGCGAGACCGTCCGGCTTGGACCTGGAACGGCCGCCGGCATCAACTCCTTCCAGCCGCACAGCCATGTTCTGTCGCAAAACGGGACGCCCGGTCTGTTTCTCGCCTTCTACATCGATCCCGACTGGGCGCGGCGCCGCCGCGACCTGCCTTCGTCTGCGCCGCTGTTCTCACAAGCCGCGATCACGCTGGAACCGTGGCTGCATCAGGCCGCCGCCAATCTGCTCGACCACCTCAGCGACAATGAGAGCGTCGACGATATCGCCAACTACGAGATCGAGCGTTTCATCGATAGCGTGCTCGACGCCGCCGACGCCTCGGCGCCGCAGGAGGCCCGTGTCCGCATCAACACCATGCAGGATTTCCGTGTCCGCAAGGCAATCCAGCTGATGAAGGCCAATGTCTGCGAGCGCATCTGCTTCGACGACGTGGCGCGCAGCGTCGGCCTGTCGCGGCCGCATTTCTTCGCTTTGTTCAAGGAACAGACCAATCTGACGCCCAATGTCTACTGGAACACGCTGCGCATGGAGGAAGCGGTGCGGCAGCTGCAATGGTCGCGGGAGCCGCTGATCTCGGTCGCCTGCAATCTCGGCTTCACCACGCAGGGCAATTTCTCACGCTTTTTCCGCGACCATGTCGGCGTGCCGCCGACGCTCTACCGCGAGGCCGCGCGGGCGATTGCCTGAACCAACCTCCCTTTTTCAGACTCCTTGATAGGCGCTCAAGACGCATTGATAAGCGCCGCTGAAATGGCCGCCCTACCCTTGCATCGGATCGCTTTTGCAAGGGAACATTTGAATGGCCAAAGTCACCATATCCAGCGTCATCGACGCACCGGTCGAAAAGGTCTGGGCGCGCATACGCGACTTCAACGGACTGCCGGACTGGCATCCGCGCATGGTGGAAAGCCACATTGAAGACGGCCAGGACGCCACCACGATTGGCTGCGTGCGCAATTTCCAGCTCGCCAGCGGCGCCCGCCTGCGCGAAAAGCTGCTCGACTTTTCCGATCAGAATTTCCTGGTCAGCTACTCCATCTTGGAGACGCCGCAGCCGCTGACCAATCACAAGGCGACGCTTCAATTGCGGCGCGTGACCGATGGCGACCGCACCTACGCCGAATGGACCGCCAGCTTCGACGCCGCGCCCGAGGAGGCAGACAAGCTGGCCGACGGCATGGGCGCCAATGTCTTTCAGGGCGGCTTCAACGCCCTGAAAAGCCATTTCGCCGGCCAGAGCTGACAGGAGCCAAACCATGGCGCTGGCACTGCAGACCTTTGCAACGGTGAAAGACGCGAACGCGGCACTGAAAGCCCAGGGCACACGCTATCTCGGCGGCGGCACGCTGGTCGTCCGCGCGGCCAATGAGGGCGATGTCTCGGTTTCCGGCCTTATCAGGTCGACCGAGCCGTCTTTGTCCACCATCGCCGTTGCCGGTGGAAAAGCCCGTGTCGGCGCTTCGGTGACGATGGCGGCGATCGCCGGCCATCCGGAGCTCGGCACGCTCGCCAAGGCCGCCCGCGCCGTCGGTGGCCCGGCCATCCGCAACATGGCGACCGTCGGCGGCAATCTTTTTGCCCCGGCCCCCTATGGCGATTTCGCTGTTGCCCTGCTGGCACTCGATGCCACGGTCGGCACCGATGGCGGCGAAACGCCGATCGAGACTTTTCTGGCCAATCGGGACGGCAGCCGTGCCGTCGTCACTTCCGTGAGCTTCACGCTTCCGAAGGCCGACAGTTTCCGCTTCCTGAAAGTGTCGAGGGTCAAGCCCAAGGGCGTCTCGGTGCTCAGCATAGCCGGTGCTCTGGAACTGTCGTCGGATGGCACCGTGACCTCGGCGCGGATCGCGCTCGGCTGCATGGCGGATCGGCCAATGCGCGCCAGGGCGGCGGAAAAAGCGCTGATCGGCCGAAAGCTGACCGCTGACGGCATCGCGCCGGCCTTGGCCGCGGCCGGTGATGGCACCTCGCCCATCACCGACCCGATCGCCAGCGCCTGGTATCGCGCCGAAGTCTTGCCGGTTCATCTCGGCCGGTTGCTGCTCGCATAATATTTCGTTCGGGGGCGCGCGTCTGTCCGCCGGTTCGGGCAGGCGCGCTGGGAGGAAAACATGGCAAAGGTTCCGGTTCAATTCACGCTCAACGGCTCGGAAAAGGCCGAATTCATCGACAGCGGCACGACGCTGCTTCAGGCCCTGCGCGACAAGATCGGCGACACCTCACCGAAAGGCGGCTGCCATCAAGGCACCTGCGGCGCCTGTTCGGTCATCATCGACGGCGAACTCAGGCTCTCCTGCCTGACGCTTGCCGAGACCTGCGATGGCGCCGTCATCAGCACGACTTCAGGGCTTTCGGAAAGCGGCGTGCTGCACCCGCTGCAGCGCGCCTTCCTCGACACGTTCGCCACGCAATGCGGCTTCTGCACCCCGGGCATGATCATGGCGGCCAAGGTGTTGCTCGACCATACGCCCAACCCCAGCCGCGACGAGGTGGTCGAGGCGCTGTCGGGCAACATCTGCCGCTGCACCGGCTACGAGCCGATCATCCAGGCGGTGCTGACCGCCGCCCGCGCCAATTCGCAGAACGCGGCCTGAGGGGTCCAAAGCAATGGAACTGCGCAAGAACTACTTCGCTGATATCCGCAAGGACGATCTGAACGAGATCGGCCAGCCCCGGCCGCGCTCGGATTCACCCGGCCATGTCACCGGCAAGACCGCCTTTTTCGCCGACCGCAATTTCCCTGGCATACTGCACCTGAAGATGGTGCGCAGCCCGCATCACCATGCCCGCATCCGCTCGATCGACACCTCGGAAGCGGAAAAGCATCCGGGCGTGGTGAAGATTCTGACCGCCAAGGACGTGCCGCACAATGTCTACACCATCCTGATCCTGATCCAGGTCGGGCCGGAGGACGAGACGGTGCTTGCCGACGGCAAGGTGCGCTGGAAGGGCGAGGCCGTGGTGGCCGTGCTGGCCGAAACCGAGCGTGCCGCGCAAGAGGCCGCAGCCAAGGTCAAGGTCGACTATGAGGTGCTGCCGGCCGTCTTCGACATGGAAGAGGCGCTGAAGCCCGGCGCACCCCTGGTCAACGAATATCACGGCCAGAATTATTACCTCTATGACAGCGGCGAGTGCCGCAAGGTGCGCTTCGGCGATGTCGAGGCGGGCTTCGCCGGCGCCGACCACATCCTGGAGGAGAGCTACCAGTCCTCGCCGATCGAGCACGCGCCGACCGAGACCACCGGCTGCGTGGTGGCACCCGAGGGCAATGACCGCTTCACCTGCTACACCAACACGCAGGCGATGTTCTTCACGCTCGACAACACCTCGATCATCCTGCAGATGCCGGGCAGCAAACTGCATTTCGTCGGCGGCACCGTCGGCGGCGGTTTTGGCGGCAAGGTCGACGTCATCGTCGAGCCGATCGCCATCCTCGGCGCAAAATTAACAGGACGACCAGTCTGTTTTATCTACAGCCGCGAGGAGGAGATGCAGATCTCGTCGCCACGCGCCGCTGAAAAGGTCGTCATCAAGGACGGCGTCATGAAAGATGGCCGCATCGTCGCGCGCAAGGTCACCGGCTACACGGATGCCGGCGCCTATTCGCGCCACTCGCCCTATGGCGCGCAGAAGGGTGCGGGGCACTATCCCGGCCCCTACACCATCCCGAACGTCTGGATCGACACCTACTGCGTCTACACCAACCGCACGCCCTCCTCCGCCATGCGCGGCTTCGGCGTCACCATCGGCGACTTCGCGCTGGAGGTGCAGATGGACAAACTGGCGCGGCTGATCGGCATGGATCCGCTCGAATTCCGCTTCATCAACGCCTATCGCGACGGCGACATGAAGGCGCATCGCCAGCCGACCGAGGGCGCGGCGCTGATCGAATGCATGCAGGAAGCCTCGCGCGCAGCCAACTGGCCGGTGGCGGAGAAATACATGGCCATGTCGTCTTACGTGAAGGGAGCTTGAGATGGCGATCAGGCGTGGACGCGGCGTTGCCGCGATCAACTATCCCACCGGCATGAACCTCGGCGGCGACCCGACGCAGGCGCTGGTGCATTCGACGCCGACCGGCAATTTCATGGTGACGCTTTCCAGCGTCGATCTCGGTCAGGGCATGAAGCAGATCATGGCGCAGATCTGCGCCGAGACGATCGGCGTGCCGACCGACCGTGTCGTCGTCGACACCGCCGACACCGACACCGGCCCGCACTGCATGGGCACATTCGCCTCGCGCGGCACCCACCGCGCCGGCAACGCCGTCATCCAGGCGGCAAGGGAAGCGCGCCAGGTGATGCTGGAAGTGGCCGCCGAGGAGTTGGAGGTCAACGCCTCCGACCTCGAGACCGATGGACAGGGCAACATCCTGGTCAAAGGCGCACCGCAAAAGTCGATCTCGATCTTCGATGTCGCGCTGTCGGCGCATTTCAAGCGTGGCCGCTCGATCTCCGGCCGCGGCATGTTCCTGATCCCGCGCTCCTATCCCGAGAAGGAAACCGGCGCGATGAAGCCGTCGACCTGTTATGCCCATGCCTGCACGGTGGCCGAGGTCGAGGTCGACGACGAGACCGGCGAGGTTACCGTGGTGACGGTGAAGAACGTCTTCGAGATCGGCCGCGCGCTGAACCCAAAGATGGTCGAACAGCAGCTGGTTGGCGGCTCCTGGATGGGCATCAGCCATGCGCTCTATGAGACAACCGAGCCCTATTATCCCAACCGCGACCATGGCGGCACCGACTTCAACCAGTATCTGATGCCCGGCCCCGGCGATCTCGCCGAGACCGAGATCATCGTTCTGGAGCGGCCTTCGGCGGACGGACCATACGGCGCCAAGGGGCCGGGCGAAATGTGCGCCAACCCGCAGATCCCGGCCGTCGCCAATGCCGTCTTCGACGCCGTCGGCGTGCGCATCGACACTCTGCCGATCACGCCGGAGCGCATCCTGCGCGCGCTGAAGGCGCAAACGGCGAATTGAGGGCTGGAATGACAGGGACAAGCGCCGAGACTGTCGCGACCTCGCCGGAGGCGGTGGCGCAGCACCTGGCCGCCTCGCGCTACCTTGCCGACGAGAGCCTTTCGACCGCGATCTTCCTGGCAATCCGGCTGGGCAAGCCGCTGCTGCTCGAAGGCGCGCCGGGCGTAGGCAAGACGGAGGCGGCGAAGGCGATCGCCGCGCTGCTCGGCCGTGATCTGGTGCGGCTGCAATGCTATGAAGGCATCGATGCCGCGCATGCGCTCTACGAATGGAACTACCAGCGCCAACTGCTCGCCATCCGCCATGCCGGCGAGCATGAGATCGACATCTACGACGACCGTTTCCTGATCGCCCGGCCGCTGCTGCAGGTGCTGAAGGCGCCCGAGCAGCGCGTGCTGCTGGTCGACGAGATCGACCGCTCGGACCACGAATTCGAAGCGCTGCTTTTGGAATTCCTCTCCGACTTCCAGATCAGCATTCCCGAGCGCGGCACCATCCGCGCCACGGCACAGCCGATCGTCATCCTGACCTCGAACCGCACCCGGGAACTGGCCGAAGCACTGCGCCGCCGCTGCGTATACCACTGGATCGGCTATCCCGACGCCGAGCGCGAGGCCGCCATCATCATGCTGCGCGCCGGCGATGTAGCGCAAGCCACCGCACGCGCGGTGGCGGCGGCCGTGCAGACCATTCGCGCCCGCCCGCTCGCCAAGCCGCCCGGCATTGCCGAGGCGGTCGAATGGGCCAACGCCGCGACCATCCTGGAAAAAGGCGGCAGCCCGTGGCCGGAAGCCTTCCGCCGCGCCATCGGCGTGCTGATCAAGGACGAGGAGGATCTCTCCTACATCGAGCCCGAGCTTGGCCGGATTGTCGAGGAGGCGCTGGCGTGAGCCGAGACCTCAACGGCACGTTCTCCCCGTTCATTCCGCAACGCTGGCGGGACAGCACCCCCCTCTGTCCTGCCGGACATCTCCCCCTCAAGGGGGGAGATTGGCTGTCATTCCGGCTTTCGACAATCTCCAGCGTCGCAGAACGGAGCGAAGCATCGAAGCTGCTGATCTCCCCCCTTGCGGGGGAGATGTCCGGCAGGACAGAGGGGGGCGCCACGCAATGATGCGGGAAACAAGCTTACCCCGCGCGGCAGCGCCCTTGCTCAGCTTCGCCCGGTT